>CANDCW010000016.1 GCA_947383275.1 uncultured Bacillota bacterium | reverse complement strand
ACAGCGACTGCTGGGAGATGTACAGCCGTTCCGCCGCCCGGGTGATGTTCAGCTCCTCCGCCACCATGAGGAAATATTTTAGATGTTGAAAGTTCACAAAAACACCCCGCTTTTTTGTGAGATGATACATTATACCACAGCCAAACGGCTGTGGCAACCCTCGACAAAAAGGTACTTTTCAAATTGGCAAAAATATGGCATAATGGTCAATAGAAACGGTTTAAAATGGGCCGCGCCCAAATTAAATGAACAGGAAGGAATGTTGGCTTATGAAATGTCTCATCATCGACGTCGTCTCCCCCGCCATCTCCGAGGAACTGGGCAAGTACATGGAGGTCGATACCAAGATCCTCCCCACCCAGGAAGAGCTTGCCGGCATGATCGGCGACTATGAGGTCCTTATCATGCGTGTGGACCCCGCCATCAACAAGGAGATCCTGGACGCAGCCAAGAAGCTGAAGGTAATCGGCGTGTGCTCCGTGGGCCTGAACCACATCGACATGAACACCGCCAAGGAGAAGGGCATCCAGGTCTTCAACGCCCCCGGCCTGAACGACAACGCCGTTGCCGAGCTGACCATCTCCAAGATGCTGGATATCTCCCGCCACACCATCGACGCCTGCAACGACGTCAAGGTAGGCAAGAACTGGGACAAATATAAGTTCATGGGCCGCGAGCTGCGGGGCAAGACCCTGGGCATCCTGGGCTTTGGCCGTGTGGGCCAGCGCGTGGCCAAGCTGGCCCATGCTTTCCAGATGTATGTGGTGGCCTACGATCCCTACCTGCCTGAGTATATCTTCGACCAGGAGGCGACCAAGGGCGTGTCCGTGGACGAGTTGCTGAAGGTCTCTGATTTTGTCTCCATCCACATGCCCCTCACCCCCGAGACCAAGGACCTGTTCAACGCCAAGTCCATCGCCACCATGAAGGACGGCGCCGTGGTCCTGAACATGGCCCGGGGCGGCATCGTCAATGAGCAGGATATGTACGAGGCCCTGAAGTCCGGCAAGATCGGCGGCTTTGCCACCGACGTCATGGCCAACGAGCTGGCCGCCGGCGGCCTGACCGAGGGCGCGGGCTTCGACTCCCCCCTCTTCGAGTGTGAGAACTTCATCGTCTCTCCCCACCTGGGCGCTCAGACCACAGACGCCGCGCGGGCCATCGGCGTCCACATTATCGGCAAGGTAAAGGCGGCCATGGGCCTGAAGTAAGCCGCAAATCAGTTTGTAGAAGGACCGCTCCAAGGAGCGGTCCTTTTTTCCATAAAATTACGGTTGAGCCCGGGCGGGGATTCGTGCTATACTGACAGGGTACGACAATGGGAAATCTTTCCCCCGACAGCAAAACAGAGAGCGAGGAAAACTATGAAAAAGAAATCCCTGGCAGCCGGCCTGGCGCTGGCGCTGACCCTGAGCCTGACGCCCGTCCAGGCCGCCAATACTACTTATCCGGATGTGGCCCGCACGGCTTGGTACTCCACCCCCATCGCCTTCTGCCAGCAGCACCAGCTGATGGACGGCGTCTCTCGGGAGCGCTTCCAGCCCGAGGCGCCCCTGACCCGCGCGGCCCTGGCCGAGTCCCTCTACCGCCTGGCGGGCTCCCCTCTGGAGGCGGCGGGCGGGGAGGACAACCAGGACGAGGCATCCCCCTTTGCCGACGTGGGGCCGGACCACCCCAACTTTGCCGCCATACGCTGGGCCAAGCATAACGGCGTGGTCAGCGGCTATGAGGACGGCTCCTTCGGCCCGGAGGACCCCGTCACCCGGGAGCAGATTGCCTCCCTGCTGTGGAACCAACAGGGAGGGCAGGAGCAGGAACCTCCCCGTGCCCCCTTTACAGACCTTGAAGCCGTCTCCGACTGGGCCAGAACCGCTGTGAACTGGGCCTACCAGGCCAAGATGATGTCCGGCAATACGGACGGCACCTTTTTGCCTCAAAACAACGCCACCCGGGCGGAGGGCGCTGCCATCGTGATGAACTATGCCAAGGCTTTTTACGGCCTGTCCTACGGCTATACCCTGCCCGCTCCCCGGGCTGTCCGGCCCAACACCTACAACAACGCGGCCTACAGCCTGGACCCGGAGACCGGCTTCCTGTCTTACCTGGATGGCCCCTATACCCGGGGGATCGACGTGTCCGCCCACCAGAAGGAGGTAGACTGGTCCCGGGTGGCGGCCACCGGCATGGACTTCGCCATGATCCGGGCGGGCTACCGGGGCTACACCCAAGGGGCCATCGTGAAGGACGCCTACTTTGACACCAATATGCGGGGCGCGCTGAACAACGGGATGCAGGTGGGGGTGTATTTCTTCTCCCAGGCCCTCACCCCCGCCGAGGCGGAGGAAGAGGCGTACATGCTTCTGGACTGGATCAGGGCTTACAATGTCACTTACCCAGTGGTGTTCGACTGGGAGGAACAAGATAAGGAGGACTCCCGCACCCAGGGCTGCGACGGCAACACGGTCACAGCCTGCGCGCTGGCCTTCTGCAAGGTGATTCAGAACGCCGGCTACACCCCCATGCTCTATGGAAGCCCTAAAAAGGTGTACACCAACGGCATTCTTCTGGAGCATCTCCAGGACTATCCCTTCTGGCTGGCCCACTACACCAAGGATACCGCCCCCACCAGCTTCCGCTACCACTATAATATCTGGCAGTATTCCAGCAGCGGCGCTGTGGACGGCATCGACGGCCGGGTGGACCTGAACATCTGCCTTACCCCCAACAACTGGAGCAACGTGGGCGGCAGGCCGGATTACAGCTGGCTTTTGCCATTTTAAGCTGCCGCAACCGGCGGTTGCGGAAACTTCCAGCCATTGCTGGTGGACCGCAACCGGCGTTCCTGCTATGCTGAAGCCACGGAAAGGAGGCGGCATCTATGAAGCTGAATGAAAAAATCGCCTATTACCGCCGGGACAAGAAGATGTCACAGGAGGAGCTGGCCGCTCAGGTGGGGGTATCCCGCCAGGCGGTAAGCAAGTGGGAGCTGGGGGAGGCCTCCCCCGATGTAAACAAGCTGCTGGCCCTGGCCAGGGCCTTTAGCGTTACCACCGACCACCTGCTCAACGACGGGGAGGGCCCGGAACGGGACGTGTCCCCGGCTCAGGAACCCCCGCCGGCATCCGGCCAGGAGCAGTTTTCCAATTTGCCAGGCTTTGTTGGCAGGATGGTCCGCCGGTGGGGCTGGCTGGCCGGAATCTATCTGGCCCTGGAGGGGGCCGGGCTGACCCTGTTCGGCCTTGTGGGACGGTTTATGTTTTCCAGCTTCTTTCAAAGCATAGGCAGTATGGGCGGCATGGGGTTTGGCGGCGCCCCCTTCGGAGGGTTCCCGGGAGACTACGTGATCTATAATGAGAGCGGACAGGTCATCCAATCCGGCGCCTCCGGCTTGTCCGGAATTCAGTCGGCGATGCTGGCCATCCCCACCCTGGCCCTGATCATCGGGCTGATTATGGTGATCGGCGGATTGATCTTGGCCTATGTGCTGTGGAAAAACGGAAAAAAAGGGGGGTAATCCCCCGCGCAACCGAAAGTTTACCGAAAAATCTTCAAACGCAACAAAAAATCGGTGGAGTTGCGGGGCGTGTCGGGGTATGCTGAGACCATCCTGAAACCAAGGAGGTACATGTAAAATGGCATTTTCCGATAACCTGCAATTTCTCCGCACCCGCCGGGGTCAGACCCAGGAACAGCTGGCCGAGGCGCTAGAGGTGTCCCGCGATGAGGATTAACACTTGACAAATCCATCGCAGCCGCTATAATAGTCCACATAGGTGTCTTGACACCCGTGTGGACTATGTTTGTAAAAGAGGAGATTGAAATGAAGGAGTTTTTAACGCGGAAAAACATTGTGATTTCCGCCAAACGCTACGGCATCGACGCCCTGGGGGCCATGGCCCAGGGCCTGTTCTGCTCCCTGCTCATCGGCACCATTCTGAATACCGTCGGCAGTCAGTTCCACATCAGTTTTTTGACCGCGAAAATCCTCAAGATTAATGACATAGGCTACACCATCGGCGGCCTTTGCTCCTTTATGAGCGGCTCGGCCATGGCTGTGGCCATCGGCTACGCCCTTCAGGCCCCGCCCATGGTGCTTTTCTCACTGGCGACGGTGGGCTACGCCTGCAACGCTTTGGGCGGGGCGGGGGGGCCGCTAGCAGTTCTGTTCGTGGCCATTATCGCCGCCGAGTTTGGCAAGGCGGTATCCAAAGAGACCAAGGTGGACATTCTGGTTACTCCCATTGTTACGATTCTGGTGGGCGCCGGCGCGGCCTGGTTGATTGCCCCTCCCATTGGGAGCGTGGCCGACGCTTTCGGCACGCTTATTAACCAGACCACCATGCTCCAGCCCTTCTGGATGGGCATTCTCGTGTCGGTGCTGGTAGGAATCGCCCTTACCCTGCCCATTTCCTCCGCGGCCATCTGCTCGGTGCTGGGCCTGGTGGGCCTGGCCGGCGGGGCCGCCGTGGCCGGATGCTGCGCCCAGATGGTGGGCTTTGCCGTTATGTCCTTCAGGGAGAACCGCTGGGGCGGGCTGGTCTCTCAGGGGATTGGCACCTCCATGCTGCAAATGCCCAACATTGTGAAAAACCCTCGGATCTGGATCCCCCCCACCCTGGCCTCCGCCATTACCGGCCCCATTGCCACCTGCCTGTTTAAGCTGGAGATGAACGGCGCGCCCATTAACTCTGGCATGGGCACCTGCGGGCTCTGCGGACAACTGGGGGTGTGGACCGGCTGGCTGGCCCCCAGCGAAAAGGCGATTGAAAAGGTAGGCGCCGCAGCGGTCAGTCCCACCGCGTTCCACTGGATTGGGTTGATTTTAATCTCCTTTATCCTGCCCGCCCTGCTGTCGGTCATGTTCTGTGAGGTGCTCCGGAAAATTGGCTGGATCAAGGAGGGCGACCTGACGTTGCCGCAGTAAGTTAAAAATAATTCACATTCCCCTATTGACAAAGGCAGCCTCAAGTGATATATTTATAACATAATTGGGCTGTAACTATATCAACGGAGGGACGGAACATGAAGTCAAAAGTTACCTTAAAGGAGCTTGTAGGCACAAAAATCATCTATGCAATGCTGCTGGTCTGCTACTACTGGATGTGGGCCAGACGGGATTGGAAGCATTACTATGATACGGTACAAAATACGGTTGCCATATTCACCATCGTATTTTTTGCAATGCAGGCAGGCCGCATTCACAAGTACAGCAAGGAAGAAAAGGACGAATTAGCCATTCAAAATCTGCGCAGGGTAGATGCGTTTGCGTTAAAAATTATGATAGCTGCGGTTATTGCCATCGCCTTTGCCTGTGCGGTTAAGTGCATTGACGGCGCCATGGCCGGCTACGCGCTGGTTGGCGTGATACTCCTGTTGTCAGTGCTCCGGTTCGCCGCATTCTGCATCATGGACAGCAAAGGAATATGAGAAAGGCCCCGCTTCCGTTGAGGGAAGCGGGGCCTTTTGCGCTACGGCGATGCCAAAATCAGTCTTCTGTAAATTCAAAGAGCTCTTCTACCGTCGCATGAAACACCTTTGCAATGTCCATTGCCAGCTTGAGCGACGGATTATATCTTCCGTTTTCCAGATGCACAATCGTTTCACGCCTCGCGTGGACCAGTTCCGCCAATGTGCTCTGTTTTAATCCCGCTTTCTCCCGATATTCTTTGACCTTTGTTTTGAGCGCCATGTCAGCCGGGTCAGCCTTTCAGCGTCTCCGCCCAGGCCGCGTACTTGGCCACCTTGGCCTCCGCGTCCTCCTTGGAGGCGCCGTTGGCCAGGATATACACCTTGACCTTGGGCTCGGTGCCGGAGGGCCGGACGATGAGGCTGGTGCCGTCGGCCATCTCATAGCGCAGCACGTTGGAGCCGGACAGCTCCATGGTGGACTTGGAGCCGTCGGCCACGGCAACCACGCTGCCGTCCTTGTAGTCCTTCTGCTCCTTGACAGCTGTGCCGGCAATCTCCACCGGGGGCTTCTCACGGAGGTCGGCCATGAGCTGGGCCATCTTTTTCAGGCCGTCCAAGCCGGGCATGACCAGATTCATGGTCCGCTCGCTGTAGTAGCCGTACTTCTCATACAAGGCCAGCAGGGCGTCGTAGAGGGTCATGCCCTGGCCGGCATACCAGGCGGCCATCTCGGACAGGGCCACGGAGGCGGTAACGGCGTCCTTGTCCCGGACAAAGGAGCCCAGCATATAGCCATAGCTCTCCTCATAGGACATAATCACATTGCCCTCGCGGTCGCCCTCCAGCTGGTCCTTCTTCTGGGCCAGGAACTTAAAGCCGGTAAAGGTATCAAAGCATTGCAGGCCGTTGACCTCGGCCACCTTCCGGGCCATCTCGGTGGTGACAATGGTCTTCAGGGCCACAGGCTTCTCGGGCAGCTTGCCCACCCGCTTCATGGCGCCGATGAGGTAGTCCAACAGCAGCACGCCAGTCTGGTTGCCGGTGAGCACCTTGAACTCCCCGTTTCCGGTGTTGACCATGATGCCCACCCGGTCGGCGTCGGGGTCGGAGCCCAGGATGAAGTCGGCCCCCTCCTTCTTGGCGATGTCCACCGCCAGGTAGAATCCCTCGGGGTTCTCCGGATTGGGGGATTTTACAGTGGGAAAGTTGCCGTCGATGACCATTTGCTCCGGGACGCAAATGACGTGCTTCATGCCCAGGCGTTTCAGCGCCTCGGGGATGAGCTTGTGGCCGGTGCCGTGGAAGGGGGTGTACACCATCTTAAAGGTGCCGGCCACCTTCTCCACCGCAGCCTTGTCGTTGACCTGGGCCATGACGTTGGCCAAAAACTTCTCGTCGGTCTCCCCGCCCATGATGACGATCTTGCCGTCCGCCACAGCCTTGTCATAGTCGGCGGTCTTTACGCAGGCAAAGACGTCCAGCTCCTGCATTTTCTTGGCCACCTCGTCGGCGTGCTTGGGGGGCAGCTGGGCGCCGTCCTCCCAGTAGACCTTGTAGCCGTTGTACTCCTTGGGGTTATGGCTGGCGGTAACGTTAATGCCCGCGATGCAGCCGTACTCCCGGATGGCGAAGGACAGCTCGGGGGTGGGGCGGAGAGACTCAAACAGCCGCACGGGGATGCCGTTTCCGGCCATGACGCAGGCAGCCTCCCGGGCGAAAATATCGGAGTTGTTGCGGCAGTCGAAACAAATTGCCACACCCCGCTGAACGGCCTCAGGGCCCTCGGCTAGAATTACTTCGGCGAACGCCTGGGTGGCGTGGCGAATGACATGGACATTCATCCGGTAGGTGCCGGCGCCCATAGTGCCCCGGAGGCCGGCGGTGCCGAACTCCAGCTGAGAGAAGAAGCGGGACTCAATCTCCTTGTCATCCCCCTTGATGGCCTCCAGCTCGGTCTTTTCGGCCTCGGACAGGGCGGGACTGGCCAGCCAGGCTTCATAAGTATCACGATAGGACATCATAACATTCCTCCTAAAGCAGAAATTTTACCATCTATCATTGTACCACAAGGGGGACAAGATTACCAGTGCTTTTTTGTTATAGTTTACAGAATCAGCCGGGCCATGTCCTCCGGGAGGGAAAGCCGGAATTCCAGGGGCTTTTCTGTCACGGGGTGGCGGAAGGACAGCTCCGCTGAATGGAGGGCCGGACGGGGGATCACAGCCCGGTCCTCCGTACCGTAAAGGAAATCTCCGGTGAGGGGATGGCCGGCGTGGGCCATGTGGACCCGGATTTGATGGGTGCGGCCGGTGTCCAGCTCCAGGCGGAGGAGGGCCCGGCCGTCCCGGGCCTCCAGGGTCTCATAGCGGGTGCGGGCGCTCTTGCCGTCGGGACGAACCACCTGCTCCATGAGTGACCCGGGCTTGGGCCCCAGGGGAGCATCGATTACCCCGGCGGAGGGCTCAGGGACGCCCTCGCACACCGCCAGGTAGGCCCGGCGGAAACTGCGGGTATGGAGCTGGCGTTTCAGCCCCTCTTGGGCGTAGGGGTGCTTGGCGGACACCAGCAGGCCGCTGGTTCCCCGGTCCAGCCGGTGGACGGGGTGAAAATCCGCCTCCTGTCCCGACGTTTCGTAATAATGCACCAAAAAATTACCCAGCGTATCATCAAAATGCCCCGGCCCCGGGTGAACGGAAACCCCCGGAGCCTTGTTCAGGACAATCACGTCCTCGTCCTCATAGACGATGTCCAGCGGCCCGGGGGCGGGGACGATACCGCTGTTCCGTTGCGGATCGGACAGCCGTACTGACAGCACCTGCCCTGCGGCGGGGCAAAACCGGGTGTTCACCCGGACACCGTCCGCCAGAATGCCGTCCTCCAGCCACTTGATCCGTCGAACCACCGTCCCGGACAACCCCATGTGCCGCTTGAGCAAGGTATCCACCTTGACACCCGCCAGCTCGGGAGTAATTGCCAGCTCCAACCGCCGGCTCACAGCTTTTTGGACAGCCACAGGCTGGACAGGAAAAAGGCGGCGGTGATACCGTTAGCCGCGCTCAAGTAGAAGCCTTGCGCGTGTTCGGACAAATCGCTGTCCGGCACCAGCAGAAAGTAGCACACAAACCCCACCAGCCCGATGCACAACATTCCAATCGCCGCCCAGCGGCGCTGGCGCAAGGATTTTTTATAATCCCCGCCTCCTGTCAGCATCATCTTGACTAACATACAAATTCCTCCTTACATCTTCTTGTTCCAGCGGTGGATGTTGATCATATAGAAGGTACAGTGGAGCACGATCACGACGGACACGGCCACGCCCCACAACCCGCCTACGAAAATCTGGATGACCATAAACACCGCCCACAGCATGTACAGCGTCCAGTACCAGGAGGACATGGCCGCCTTCTCCCGGATGGCCACGTTCCGTTCATCGTGTTCGCTCCGCTCATACTCCTTTTGCTGCTCCGGGGACATCCGGATGCGGCTTAGCGCGATTCCAACCGCCCCGAAGCCCAAAAGGACCCCGCCCAGAGTAAACAGCAAAAGGCTGAGCTGCTCCTTGATCCGCTCCCCCAGCAGGAACGTGGCCAGAATCAGAACCCAGGCCGCCGCAAACATCACATAGGGGGCCGCTTTTTTCAAACAGTCTTTCATGGAATCTCCTCCTCAAACAGAAATACTTCCTCAATGGTCAGCCCGAAATACTTCGCAATCTTGTGGGCCAGCAGCAATGAGGCGTTGTACCGGCCGCTCTCCAGGGATATGATGGTCTGCCGGGTGACGTCCACCCCGTCGGCCAGCTCGGCCTGGGAGATACGCCGCTCCTTGCGTAGCGCGGCGATTCGGTTGGTCACTGGACCACCTCCTTTGAAATGATGTAAAGCGTGCTTTACTATCCGGAGTATAGCACGCTTTACATTCTATGTCAAGGGGACTTTACATTTTCCTGCAAAGAAAAAGACTCCCTCTCAGAGGGAGCCTCTTTCTGTTATCCCAAAATCGCGCCCTTGTCGGCGGAGGACACCATTTTGGCATACCGGGCCAGATAGCCGGTTTTGATCTTGGGTTCGGGGCAGACCCACTTGGCACGGCGGGCCGCCAGCACTTCATCGGACACCTTCAGCGCAATGGTGTGGGCGGGGATATCGATGGCGATAAGGTCGCCCTCCTCCACCAGGCCGATGACGCCTCCGGAAGCGGCCTCGGGAGAGACGTGACCAATGGAGGCCCCCCGGGTAGCGCCGGAAAAACGGCCGTCGGTAATAAGGGCCACATCCTTGTCCAGGCCCATGCCTGCAATGGCCGAGGTTGGGTTGAGCATCTCCCGCATACCGGGGCCCCCCTTGGGGCCCTCGTAGCGGATAACCACCACGTCCCCCGCCACAATTTTGTTGGCATAGATGGCCTCTATGGCCTCCTCCTCGGAGTTGAACACCCGGGCGGGGCCCTCGTGCCGCATCATTTCGGGGGCCACGGCGGACTGCTTCACTACACAGCCGTCGGGGGCCAGGTTGCCCTTGAGAACGGCGATGCCGCCGGTCTTGGAGTAGGGGTTGTCGATGGACCGGATTAGGCTGTGGTCCCGGTTGACCACGCCCTCCAGGTTCTCGGCGATGGTCTTGCCGGTGCAGGTGGGCAGGGAGGTGTCGATGAGCCCGGCCTTGGCCAGCTCGGCCATGACGGCATAGACGCCGCCGGCCCGGTCCAGGTCTTCCATGTACGTGTCGCCGGCGGGAGCCAGATGGCACAGGTTGGGGGTTTGGCCGGAGATCTCGTTGGCCATGTCGAAAGATAGCTCAATGCCGCACTCGTGGGCAATGGCGGGCAGATGGAGCATGGTGTTGGTGGAGCAGCCCAGGGCCATGTCGATGGCCTCGGCGTTGTGAAAAGCGGCCTCGGTCATAATGTCCCGGGGGCGGATATCTTTCTCCACCAGCTCCATAATTTTCATGCCGGCGTGCTTGGCCAGGCGGAGCCGGGCGGAGTGGACGGCGGGAATGGTGCCGTTGCCCCTCAGGCCCATGCCAATGGCCTCGGTAAGGCAGTTCATGGAGTTGGCGGTGTACATCCCAGAGCAGGAGCCGCAGGTGGGGCAGGCGTTGTTCTCGTACTCCTCCACCCCGGCTTCGTCCAGCTTGCCGGCGTAGTAGGAGCCTACCGCCTCAAACATGTGGCTGAGACAGGTGCGGCGTCCATCGTTCAGGTGTCCGGCCAGCATGGGCCCGCCGGAGACAAAAATAGTGGGCACGTTCACCCGGGCCGCAGCCATCAGCAGGCCGGGGACGTTTTTGTCGCAGTTGGGGATCATCACCAGGCCGTCGAACTGGTGGGCCACAGCCATGGCCTCGGTGGAGTCGGCGATGAGATCCCGGGTAACCAAAGAGTACTTCATTCCCACATGGCCCATGGCGATGCCATCGCACACGGCAATGGCGGGGAATTCCACCGGGGTTCCGCCGGCGGCGCGGACGCCGGCCTTGACCGCTTCAGCAATTTTGTCCAGATTCATGTGGCCGGGGACAATCTCATTGTAGGAGCAGACCACGCCGATGAGGGGCTTTTCCAGCTCCTCCTTGGTGTAGCCCAGGGCGTAGAGCAGGGAGCGGTTGGGCGCGGCGGGGATGCCTTTTTTCACAACATCAGAGCGCATAAGCGATTACCTCCTGAAACTGGTTGTCTATTTTTTTGGCGTTGTCTGACATCAGAGTATCATAGAATACTAGACATGTCAAGAGGGAATGTGTTAGAATAGCAAAAAAGGCCCTTTTCAAAAGGAGGCTTTTAGTCGCAATCCTCTTCCTTTAAGCTCTCCAGCGCCCAGCGGGTGGCCTCGATCACAAAAGCGGAAAAGGTGGAGTCTTTCCCTTGAATTGCACGTTCTACTTCTTCGATAACGTCATTTGGAAAGCGAATTGATTTGGAAGTAGTCGGCGGGATGGCTGGTATTTTAAACTTCCTCATGTATTTCACCACGCATTACGTTTTATACTTTACAACGTATTGCAATATGTGATATAAATATGCAAGACGAGCGCAAAACATTCGTCTGTATAAGGAGGAAATAAGCGATGACCTTTGACATTTTACGGAAGTATTTCGCGGATTACCTCGGCAGGAGCCAAATCAAGCTCGACATTACCGGCTTCGACATGGACGGCTTTGAAAAGGCCATGCACCGGGAGCTGAGCCACCGGCTGGGTATGATCCAGGGAATAATCCTGGAAGACAACGTCACTTCAACCGATACTGAAAAAGTTGCGGCAATTCGATCGCTGTTTGAACGAGATTTTTATTTGTAAGGAATGAGCGCAAATGAAAAAAATCAGCCTGTCCCAACAGACCGCCCGGCGGCTTTACAGCCTGATTGCGGCGGAGAAGAAGCTGTCCCCGGGAGAAAAGCTGCCCAACGAGGTGGAGTTATCCCAAGAGATGGGGGTGAGCCGCGCAACCCTGCGGGAGGCGATCCGGGAATTGGCCACCCAGGGGGTGCTGGAGGTCCGCCGGGGCCGCGGCACCTTTGTCTCTCAGCAGGTGGAGGAGATCAATGACTTTGGCTTTTCCTCCCTGGACCAGGTGAAGGGGCAGCTGCGGGACCTGTTTGAGCTCCGGGCTGTTTTCGAGCCGGAGATGGCCGCTTTGGCCTGCCGCCGGGCTACCAACGAGGAGTTGGCAGATATTCTGGCCCAGGGAGAACGTGTGGCTGCTGCCATCCGGGCCGGGGAGGACCGCACCCAGTCCGACCGGGATTTTCATGCGGCAATTGTCCGGGCTACTCACAATGAGTTTATGACACGCCTCCTGCCCATTATCAGCCAGGCAGTGGAAACAGCCATTGTCTCTGGCAGCCACGGCGGCCTACTGGCGGAGCACACCCTCCGAGATCATGCCCTCCTCATGGAGTTTTTTACCAAACGGGACCCCGAAGGAGCCCGTTTCGCAATGGCTGTCCATATGCGGCACGCAATGGATGAAATGGACCTAAAAATCAGATAATATGTGCGGTTTTTGTCGCAAACTTCTCTGTTTTGACCAATATTTTTTCGTTTTTTAACCACCCCTCAAAAACAGACTTGTGTCACGCTTCTTGCATGGGGCACAGGGTTGCAAAAAGCGGTGGAAAGGCTGAAAAAACCGCCGCCTCTGACGTAAAAAAGTGAAAGCGGTAGACATTCGGTAGACGTCCTAAAAACTGGAAAAGCCGCCGGCCCCTGCGGCGCAGGCGGCTGGCGGCTCTTTTGGTAGACGGCTGGTAGACGAAAGCGAAAAAATGATTTCCGCCTGGCGTGAAACGTTTACGATTCACTCCAATAGCGCTGAAAAAACTGTTCTGCGTTACGGTAGCAGACATCTTCAATTTGGCCGGAGGAAAAACCGGCCTGTTCCATTGCTTGAACCAAATAGGGCATGTTGGACGCATCCTTGATGGTTGGCGGCAGGTCCATGCCATCGAAATCTGTTCCCAATCCAACTGACTGCCGGCCGCCTTGATTTATCATATGTTTTAAGTGATGCAGTATCGCATCTACGTTATGTGAAGGGGGTTCTGCGAGAAAAGCGGGGTATAAATTCAACCCGACGATTCCTCCGCAATCGGCGACAGCGCGAATCATGTGGTCCGTTAAATTGCGGCTTACCTTTCGCAAAGCCCTGGCGTTGGAATGTGTTGCCAGGAACGGGCGCGTACCATACCGAACCACGTCCCAAAAGCCCTGGTCAGACAGATGGGATACGTCTACAATAATTCCCAGTTCATCCATTCGGCGTACAACGTCTATGCCAAAGGGCTTCAGCCCCTTTTTTTGAAATTCCGGTGGTCTGTGCGGGTAGCCCAGGCAGTTTTCATGGTTCCAAGTCAGATTCATGATCCGGACTCCTTTTTTGTATAGGGAATCCAACCGCGTGATTTGACCCTCCAGCACGCCGCCCTCCTCCAGGGAGAGAAATCCGGAGATGAACCCGTGACTGAGATTGTCCCGATATTGGTTATAATTCCCCGCAAAACGCACCTGATCTCTATATTTTTGTACCTGTTGAGTGAACAGATCAGCCATGCCCAAGACATCGCCGTAGCAGCTGTCCGTTTGGGGCGGTTTCTCAATATCCAAAAAGCATGCAAACACCTGAGCGGCATACCCGCTGGAGGCCAGCCGCTCCAGATCCACCTGGCAGGAATTCCGCTGCAGATCACCAGCCTCCCCTTGGGGACGGTAGAAGAGCCGGTACAAGGTATCCGCGTGAAAGTCAATAAAGTTCATGGATAGATTCCCCCTTCCAAATTAAGTTTACGAAATTCCGAGACGAGATGTGCGGGGACTGTGTCAGCGGAGGAAGAGTGGCGCGCACCAATCTCACCTAACATCTGAAAAAGAAAAATATATTTTTCAAAAACGCTTGACTTCTCCGTTTGGGAGATGTATAATATTGTTATCAAAATAGCGTTGTCAGATGATAAAGGAGGATTTAAGATGGAACCTACAAACCTGGGCACACTGATTGGGCTGCGGATTAAAGCGGCCAGGGAGCGGCTTGGAATGTCTAAAACGCAGGCGGCGGATGAGGCGGGGCTGACCCGTATCACGCTCTTGCAGATTGAAAACGGCGCGGCAAATCCCAGCCTGGAGACGCTGTCCCGTATCTGCGCCGTTCTCAAAATGGACCTGGGAGAGCTGTTTTCCTCTGACCGGTTCGATTATGAGCAGCAGGTCTTTTTACAGCCCATTGGCGGCACGCTCCTTGATTTCCTGACCAGAGAGATGAGCGGGGGCGGTTATGACTGCTGCCAGATCCATGTAGCCTACGCCAAGAGCAGCGGCGTGGATTTGGTGACCGGTCCGATGCTCGCCATGCGGGAGGCGGGAGGAAGGGTAGACGCCTTTATTGGCGTGGATCAGAAGAACACAACCGCAGAGGCGCTGTACAAGCTGCTGTCCATTTGCAGCTCGCTCTATGTGATTCACGACAGAGCGCTTGCCCAGACATACCACCCCAAGCTGTACCTGCTCAGCAATTCGGAGCGGGTATGGCTGACGGTGGGGTCGAATAATCTCACCCGGGGCGGCTTGCTTACCAATTACGAGTGCTGCGCGGTTCAGGTATTAGACCGGGGGGCACCGCAGCGGGAGCGCATTTACACGGGCATTCAGGACGCGGTCCAGCAGTACCACAGTCTGTCCCTGTCCAGAAAAATCACCTGCGTGGAGGATATCCGGCAGCTTCTGTATGACGGGTTGATTTCCACGGAGCAGGAAAGCCGCATGGGGGCCGGCGGGAGCGCCGGGGCCAATTCGTCCGGCTTCGGCCACCGGCCCATTCCGGAGCTCCCCACTCCGTCGGTCAGAATACCGGTCCCCGCCGGAATCTTTGCCCTACCCGCCGGGGAGGACGGGGGGGAGGACGGGTCTCCGGCGGCCCCGGAACAAGGGGAAGCTGGCGGGATGGACCCGGGTATTCTGCTGGAATCAAGGCCCGGCGTTCAGGCCACCTATTGGTTTTACGCGGGCAAGCTGACCGGCGGCTCCCGAAATATCCTTGACCTGTCTGAGAGCGCTGTCCTGCGCTTCGGCACGCACCCCCGCCGGAACGCCAACGGCTCCATTCCCGGCGGAGTATCCCTCTTTGGGCTCGACCCCAAGGACCACGGCGCCCAAAAGGATTTGTCCATCTTCTACAACGGGACATGGTATCAGTTCAGTACGATCAAGTATGCGCCGGGAAACTCCAACTGGCGCTTTCAGCTGAAGGGGAACGCTGAGGTGGGAAAGGGTTCTTTGGCCCAATTCGGGGCTGATTTTGTGGACCGGGTTTTGATTTTCCACAAGGTGTCCGATGACCGCTGCATCCTGGAGATTATGGATCAAGACAAGCTGCCCGTTCTGAAGAGGCACAGCAGCTTTTGGGCCACAAACGGAAAAACGAAGGCGGGACGGCCCTTTGGCGTGCTCTAATGGGCAGAAAATGGGGGGCGGATTAAAACGCCCCTCATTTCTGTTTGGATTTTTTCTTTTGGCAGGCGGGAAATTCCGCTTGGATTTTGCGAAATGCGGCGCCGTCCATCCCATAGGCAGCGGCAAAGAGCCCATCCAGCAGTTCTTCCAGCTCCGCCGGGCTTTTGCCGGGAAGCGCGTATACGAGGTAACGTACGCGGTCCAGGAGGGGGCGCAGAAGGGCCTCCGGCCGCAAAAGCGCGTAGATGCAGGATAAAATATGTGTTTTTATGGCGGCTTCCCGTCCGTGGAATACCATCCCGCGCTCATAAGCCGCGGGGTCCGGAACCGGTATTTGCCGGATAACGCTCTGGGTCAGGTCAAGCCCGGGCATCTTCAGGCGCACGAAGTAGTCAAAGGGCAGCGAATTGAACAGCCCCAGCAGCATTAGAAGCTCGGTATCGTCTTCCGTCTGGAGCATTTGGATCGATTGACAGGTGGGGCAGGTGGGCAGAATCATGGCGAGGGTGGTGCGCGCGTTGGTGGGGGAGGTCAGGCTCCGCCAGCAGAGGGAGAAGGGGCGGGAATACTGCGCGGCGAACCGGTCCCACAGCTCCCGGCGCACGAAGTACCGGCTTTCCGGGAGCGGCTTCTCCCCAAGAGGCCCCTCGTTTTTTCGGGCGGAGCTCTTTCCGGCGTATTTTTTTTCCTCCGGCACGCCGGCAAAAGTGGAGAACCTGGCGTCATACCGCTCAATGAATTTGCCCTCATAGATGGGGATGTTGCCGGGCGCAGGCGTCTTGTCAATCTGACTGGCGTGGGCGGTCAGGTGGACCAGCCGGCCGAAGCGGCAGCGGGGATAGGCGGTTTCGAACAGGGGTAGGTCCCGGTGGGCCGTGAGAAGGACGCTGATGCGCTCCGTGTCCGTAACGTTGGGAATCATCCGGGACAAGGGATTGATGGTTGTAACGGCCTCCGCCGTCAGCGGGATGCCGGCCGCGCTCAGCAGCTGCTCCGGACGGCGCAGCCCTGCCGCCAGGCGGAAGGAGTGGTTGGGCCGGTGTGTCAGCGTCAGCACGGCGAACCGCTCCCGGCTGTCAATGGGGAAAATGTGCCCGGTATTTTCAAAGAGGTGCAGGGAATAGACGGCCTGGCAGTCCATCAGGCTGGTCCACAGCCGCCTGTGGGCCGGTGTGGTGGCCAGGGTGCTTTTGACAATCAGGCTGCTGATTCCCCCGGCGCCGGTCAGCCGGTGGGAGAGCTCGGTGAACAGCGCGTAGGTGTTCAGTTCCCCCGACACCGAGTGCTTGAGGAGGGAATGCCTGAATTTTGCGCTGCACATATTGGAATAGTCGCTGGAGAGAGCCTGATACCAGGCGTGGGCCTCCGGCCAGGAGGCCCGCAGCTCCTGGATTGCCGCGGCCCGCTCCGCCTTCTGGGGGATGCCGGCGATGTCCGGGCACAGGTTGAGAAAAAATTTCCGTTCCTCCAGACGGATTTTTTCCCAAGGCGGGTTGCCCAGCACCAGATCAAACCCGTCCTCCGGGAACCAGCCGGGCCGGATGCCCATTTCCGGCGCATACAGCCTGCCCAGGGCGAACAGGCCGCTCTTTACCGCGGCGGTGTTTTCCTGACCGGACTCCAGCAGCGGATTGCCCAGGCGGAAATGGCTGATGATTTCAGACCACCGCTCCTCGGGCGCGTGGACAAGCAGCTGGCAGATGCTGGTCTGAAGCGCGATGGGATCCAGGTCCACGCCCCAGAAATAGCCGCAGGATTCCGACGGCGGAATTTGGTATTCCTCCCACAGAACCTCCTGGGCGCTGCGGAAGAATTCCCCGCCGCCGCAGGAGAGGTCCGCGATTTTCAGCCCTCCGCCGCGCCGTATGGGTACCTGCCCGGCAGAGAGCGCATACCGAACGATCTGCTTTGCCAGCTCCATCGGGGTATAGTACGACCCGGTATTATCCCGCTCGGCTTTGCCCGGCCGAAGTTCCACTCGGTCCGGGCGGATGCTCAGCTCAACGCACAGCAGCTGTTCCCGGAGCTCCGCGATCCGGTCCCCGGCGCCTTCCCGGCCCGCCTGTGAAAAAAGGGGGGAGTCTTCCCAAATATCCCGGTTTTCCGCCTCGAATTGGGCCAGCTCCCGGGGAATGAGCCCGTACCGCTCCAGGGCGGCTGCACAGAAGGGTTTGCCGCCATATAGCCGGCCGTAGTTCAGCCTGGAGAAAAGGAGGGCGTTCAGGTTGTGCCAATACTGTTTGACGGCGGTGATATCGCGGGTGTCCGCCCCGAACTTTTTCCGGAGCAGGGACAGCATCTCTTCCGCTGCCGTTCTGACCCATTGGTTCATACCAGCTTCCCTCCCAGACGCTCTAACGATTGGCGCTCCGTGTCAAAGCGGAACACCGGAGCTTTCATCAGGGCTTCCTCGTGGATCCGGTTGAAGCTGTCCGCCAGCCATGTGTTCAGCGCTTCCTCCTGAAGCCCCGCCTGGGCCGCGATTTGTTCCGCCGACATGGAGGCGGCGGCGTGCGCCGGGTAGCCTGCGGCGGACAGCACCAGCGCGTGGAGATACAGCCCGGCGTACTTCTCCTCCAGCCATGGGGGGAAAAATGCCCCCCCGGACAGATGTTGGTAGACGGCCTGGCAGCTCGCCCCGGTTTTTTGAGCGAGAAATTCCAGGAGCCCGTCACAGCCCAGCTCCCGCTTGTCCGCCCGGGTCCTCCTCAGCACACAGTTTGCATCCAGATGCTTTTGCATCAGTTTTTCAAGGACGGCGCGGCTCAGGGGGGGCTCGCCCTTCCGGCGTTCCACCTGCCTGGTTCCGATTTGAAGCTCCATCGCTTTCAAATCGGAGGCCGTCAGGGCCATCCGGGCCCCGATCTCCTCCTCAATTTCCCGCTCCAGGGAGAGCTGGAGCCATTCGTCCCGGAGATCCTCCAGAAACCACTGGCGCGCGTGTTCCGCAATTGTCCCGGGTGTGTGTGCAACCGGTTCAAACTCCAGATTATTGGGCCGCTTCCGGAGCCGCCGTTGCTTCACCTCCAGGCAGCCTCCGGCGCATTCGTGCAGTCTGTCCGAGGAGAGAAGGGCGGGTGACAGCGGCAGCTTTGAGATGTATCCGGCGGCCACAGTGAGCTTGGGCGAAAGGAGCCTGATGTAGTAGGAGGCAAACCTGGAGTTGAGAAACGCGAGATGGGCCAGGCTGTCTCCCTGAAGGCTGCGGATCCCAGGCCCGGAGGCGACAAAGATTTGCCCGTCCAGCAGGAGCCGGGCGTTCAGGCCCGCCGTCCCCGTGTCGCTAAACACCAGCCGGGTCTGGCCGAAATAGGAGGCGTTCCGGATGGCGGACCCTGCCGTGGCCCGGATGTACTCCCCCTCCACACCCCACTTTACGCAGTAGTGGTTCAGCCCCCGCCATCTGGCATAGCCGCCTCCCTTGCTGACCGGAACCCAGTCCGGATCGCCGGTATGCCTCCAGAAGAAGTCGATCAATTCTTTCGCGTTCCCGGTGGATGTGCCCTGCATCGGGACGGCAAATGCGCCGTATGGAGCCCCTTCTGACAGGATTGCTCTCAGGTGGTCCGTGCCGGCCGCGTCAAAGGCGCAGCCCCCTCCCACGGCGTTTTGCTGCAAGACCTGTCTGGAGCGGGTCGCGCCCCGCTGCCCCTCGGATAAAATGCGTTCTACCTCTCTCTGCTCCAGGCCCTTCAGCGAAGTCAGCCCGAATGTCCAATTTGCCCGGGGCGGATCGTTTTTGCACAGCATCAGGATGGCGTTGGCCTTTTCCCCGCTCAGGTCATAAAAGGCGTTGGAGCCCAGCTCCCATATATGGAGCAGGGAATATCTGCTTAAAAGCCGTTCCCTCAGCCTGGAAAAGCTGTCCAGGTACATCCAGCTGTTTTGGGAGACGATCCCCACGATCCCGTGGGGCTTGACGGCCCCCAGGGTCATTTGGATAAACGCGTTGCACATGTCGCATTTTGCCAGGGGATAATGGGCCTTCAGGTAGCGTTTCAGCTCCCCAGGCATCCCTTTGACCGTCTGAAAGGGCGGGTTGGTAACGATGATATCTGCCCCGCCCAGTACGGCGGAGAGGGTGCTGTCCCGGCCGCCGCACTGGAGCAGGCGCTGCTCCTCCGGGTTGACATCCAGGGCGCCCGCCACGGTGTTGTGCGCCGGGTAAAAAATATTGGGGGTGAACCGCAGAAAGTCCTCCGTATCTACCGTGCAGCCCAGATTGGTCAGAATGGACAGGCACTTCAGCCTCAGATTGATGGACGCGGCCATGGCGAGCTCCCGGTCAATCTCGTATCCAAAGAGCCGTTGGCAGAGCGCGTCCACATGTCTGCGGGGGGCTTGCGCCGGAGCGGTCTCGGCCAGCACGTCGAGGCAGTGGAGCAGGAAGTTTCCCCCGCCGCAGGCCGGGTCCAGAATTTTACCGGCGCCTGTGACGCCGGCACAGTCCACAAGGGCCGCAATCATGTATTTTTCCGTAAAAAATTGTGTGTTCCAGAAGGGGCTTTTTTCCCCAAAGCGGTTGATATATTGGTAGCACCAGGATAAGAGGTCGTCGCAGCAGAAGGGATACTCCGCCAGCAGGTCCTGAATTTGCTCCCGCTGCTCCGTCAGGCCGTCCAACAGCTCCTGTGGGGCTGGATGCCCGGTGACCCGCGCCACTGCGGCTGCGGCTGATTCGCGGCTGTCCCCACAGGGTTCCGGACCGCCCTGGCGGATGCAGTGGAGGAGCAGTTCCGTGGAAAACAGCGTGAGCGCTGCCGTTTTGGCATCGCGTCCGCTTGCACCCGCTTCAGAGAGCCGCTGCATGGCGCGCTGGGTGATGGCCCTGATCCTGCTGCGGGCGGACCGGATGGGATTTTCCCTTTTTTCGCCGGGGCCGGCTTTGGCCCGGCGGGCGTCCGTAGGCTTTTCCGCGGTTTCCGGAAGGACCCACATGTTGCCGATCCGGACCGCGTTTTCAATTCTGGAGGAGGCGCACAGCACCTGCACCCTGCGCTTGGAGATACCCCATTTGTCCGCAGCATCCTGCGCGGATATAAATTTCATCCGTCATCCCCCGCTATATCCATAGAATATTCTTTAAAGAGAATAGAATAAGGAAAATTTCTCATCACCCCCTATTAAAACACAGCCGGCCCGATAATGCAAGCTCATTTTTGCCGCCCGGATTCAAAAAATCCCTTGACTTTTTAAGAATTTCCTATATAATAATTAAGTCTGTCCCCGAAGTGGGACAGCCGATCCTTGTTCCCGGAGAACAACCGGGGGCCATATGTCCATAAGGAGGTGCAAAACATGGCAAAAATCAATGCGAACTACGAGGCGCTCTATATCCTGAAGCCTGATCTGGGCGAAGAACAGACCAAGGCGCTGGTAGAGCGGTTCAAGGGCGTGGTCGAGGGCAACGGCACTGTGTCCGAGATCGACGAGTGGGGCAAGCGCCGGCTGGCCTATCCCATCCAGGACCTGATGGAGGGCTACTACGTGCTGATGACCTTCACCGCCGCCGCCGCCGTCCCCGCTGAGCTGGACCGTATTTTCCGGATCACCGACGGCGTGATGCGCTCCATGATCGTCTGCAAGGACGAGTGAGGAGGCTGCGACATGCTCAATCATATCGTCATCATGGGCCGTCTGGCCCGTGACCCGGAGCTCCGGCGCACTCAGGCGGGGGTCCCCGTGGCCTCCTTCCGCCTGGCTGTGGACCGGGACTTCAGAGACAAAACCACCGGCGAGCGCGCCACCGACTGGATCGATGTGGTGGCCTGGCGGCAGACCGGTGAGTTTGTCAGCCGTTACTTCTCCAAGGGCCGCATGGCCGTGGTGGAGGGCCGGCTCCAGATGCGCGACTGGACCGACAAGGAGGGCAACAAGCGCACCAGCGCCGAGGTCGTGGCGGACAACGTCTACTTCGGCGACTCCAAGCGGGACGGCGACGGAGGGTATTCCCCCAGCTACGGCCAGGGGAGCTATTCCGCTCCCGCGCCCCGCTCCGACTCCTATGGAGCTTCCGATCCCTTTGGCGGCTTCGCCGCTCCCCCTGCGGACGGCGACCAGTATGACGAGCTGTCCACCAACGACGAGAAGCTGCCGTTTTGACTTTGACCGCATCAGGTCGTAAAAAAGGAGGTTTATTCCATGGCTATGGAACGCGATAATAAGCCTATGCGCGGCCGCAAGCGCCGCAAGGTCTGCGCTTTCTGCGCCGACAAGGTGGAGTGCATCGACTACAAGGACGCCGCCAAGCTGCGCCGGTTCACGTCCGAGCGGGCCAAGATCCTGCCCCGCCGCACCACCGGCACCTGCGCCATGCATCAACGCCAGCTGACTGAGGCCATCAAGCGCGCCCGCCAGGTCGCCCTGCTGCCCTACGTCACCGACTGAATAAACCAGCACCCCCGCCGTTGGGCGGGGGTGCTGGTTTATGCCCGAAGAGTGGAATATTGTATAGGCAAAAAGCGCGTCCCGGTGGTCCGGGGCGCGCTTCTTACGATCAGGTTCCGGTATGCTTCAGTGGTGGGCTCCCGCTTTCAGCGGGACAGGTTGAACGGCCGGGGTCTCCTCGCTGGGATTGTTGGGGTAGAGCCGGCGCAGCTTGGCGATGCAGGCGGCGCTGGCGGGGATGAGGAACAGGTCGGCGCACACCCAGGCGGCAGGGGAGGCAAAGCAGGCTGCGGTGTAGCCGAAGGCGGGTACCAGCATCAGGCCCACAACGGTGCGGGCGGCCATCTCCAGCACTCCGGCCAGGATGGCGAAGGGGCTGAAGCCCATGCCCTGGATGGAGAACCGGACGATGTTCACCAGGGACAGGGGGAAGAAAAAGGCGGACTGGATTACAATATACCGGGTAGTCAGCTCCGTGAGCAGGACCATGTTCAGCTCCTTGGGATCCAGGAAGAGCAGGGCGCACTGGGGGGCGAAGCGGAGCATAGCGCAGAAAGCGATGACAGAGTAGCCCAGCCCCAGCAGGGAGCAGGCGCGGATACCCCGGCTCAGCCGGTCCAGCTTGCAGGCCCCTACGTTCTGGCCGCAGTAGGTGGCCATGGTGGCCCCCATGGCATCAAAGGGGCAGGCCAGCAGCTGATACACCTTGGCCCCTGCCGCCACGGCCGTCACATAGAGGCTGCCCAGGGCGTTCACTGAGGACTGGAGCACAATGGAGCCGATGGCGGTAATGGAATATTGCAGGCCCATGGGGATACCCATGGAGCACAGCACGCAGCAGGAATGGAGGTCGGGCCGCAGCTCCTCACTTGTCATGCGCAGGATGGGGTACTTCTTATACATGTAGAGCAGGCAGGCCAGGCCGGACACCGCCTGAGAGGCCACCGTTGCGACAGCCGCCCCCGCCACCCCCAGCCGGGCGCCCAGAATCAGGGTGAAATCCAGCGCGATGTTCAGCACCGAGGACAGGGCCAGAAAGTACACCGGCGTTTTGCTGTCCCCCAGGGAACGGATGATCCCGGCCAGCAGGTTGTATAGGAAGGTTGCGGGGATACCCATGAAGATGACGAAAATGTAGGCGAAAGCGTCCTCAAAGATATCCGCCGGGGTGAGCATCGCCGTAAGGATCCGCCGGCACAGCAGTCCGGTGGCCGTGGTGAGCGCTAGCGCGAACAGGACGGACAGCCAGGCGGCGTTGGCCGCGTAACGGCGCATTTTGGAGGGCTCGTTGGCCCCCATCCGCTGGGCCACCGGGATGGCAAAGCCGTTGCACACCCCCATGCAGAAGCCGATCACAAAGAAATTGATGGAGCCGGTGGAGCCCACAGCCCCCAGCGCGGCGGCGCCCAGCAGCTTGCCCACGATCATGGTGTCCACCAGGTTGTACAGCTGTTGAAACAGCATCCCGAACAGGGTGGGCAGGGCAAACCCGACAATCAGCCGAAAGGGGCTTCCGGTGGTGAGGTCTTTGGTCATAGTGGTACCTTCCTTCCAAGAATCTTGGACTATTATAGTCACAGCGCCCCCGCCTGACTAGCGGCTTTTTGACGGTTTTTTCCTTCCCTCCGGATGAATTTTTATCAAAATCCCCGGCCTTGTCGGGCGGGGATTTTGCGTCTACGCGTTTTTGGCTATTCTCCGGCAGGCCAGAGCGGTGGCCAGGAAGTAGCCCCCGTAGACCGCCAGGATCACCCCGGCGGTAACGGCGCTGCTGGCGGCGCTGTCCACCTTGCCCACGGCGGAGATGATGTCGTTGGCGGCCTTCATCCCCACAACGGAGTGGACCACGGCCAGGGCCAGAGGCAGCAGGAAGGCCAGGGCCACCTGCTGGGTGGCGGACTTCTTTACCTGCTTCTCCTCCGCCCCCAGGCGGCGGAGAATGGCGTACCGGCCGGTGTTGTCGGCCCCCTGGCTCAGCTGCTGGAGGGCCAGCACCGCCGCCGCGGCCAGCAGGAAGGTAAAGCCCAGGTACAGCCCCAAAAACAGAGCCAGAATTTTGTTGCCCACCATGTCTCCGTAGATGGACAGGCGGGTTTCCGACCGGACGGACAGTTGCTCCCGCAGAGGGGTAATCAACTGGATAAGCTGAGTTTCCGTCTCCCCTTTGTTTTCCCCGGCGTAGTCGGCGGACCAAATTTGACGGCGGACCTCCAGCTGCCCGGCCATTTCGTCCGGGATGACCACGCACCGCAGGCCCAGGTTACCGGTGGACAGCTTATCTTCCTGCTGTCCCAGCAGGGCGGGAAGGGGACCGGCGTAGGCGGGCAGGCCCTGACGGGTGAGCAGGGCGTCACAGTCGGACACTTTGATGGCGGCGCTGGCATCCTCGATGCCGGTGACCGCCTGGTCGTTGTAGTAGAACAGTGTGTCGTAGCTCCAGGCCAGTTGGGTATCCGGGTCAAGGCCCCCCGCCCGGAGGACCGCGTCGAAGTCGATGAGCTTGGTGTCCCCGGACTGATTCTGTATAGTGACATCGAAGGGGGCCTCCTGGTCGGTCATGGCGGTGAGGGTGGAGTTGAGCCCCAGGGAGCTGGCGGTGATGCCGATGGCCAGCAGCAGGAGGATGCACACCACCGTCTGAGCCAGATAGGTGGTGTGGACCTTGCTGATCCACTGCCGCAGGGTAAAGACATTCAGGTTCTTGAAGTACAGCCCGGGGTGGCCCTGGACAAACTTCATTACAAACCCGGACAGGGACCGGAACACCAGCAGGGTACCTGCGGTGCCCAGGGACAGCATGACGATGCAGACCGGCAGAATGGCAATGGCCATCGCCATGCCGAAGGACAGCAAAATGGCGTAGGCGGCCAGGATGCAGGCCACCCCCAGCACAAACTGGAACACCGCCACCCCCAGGGGCCTGGGCTTCAAAATCTCGTTTTTCCGCTCCCCGTGGATCAGGTCGATGAGCTTGGAGCGGGACACTTGCACCCCGCTGAGGGCCATGACCAGCAGAAAGATAACGCCGAAGTAGATCGTCGTTTTCCCCGCTGCCCGGGGGGAGAAGTTGACGGCCAGCATGGCGGACACATCCATCTCAAACATGGACAGGGTGAGGGCAGACATGCCGAAACTGGCCGCCACCCCCAGGACCAGCCCGACGGCCAGGGAGATCAGGCCGATGAGGCCGGTCTCCAGGAAGAGCAGCCGGGATACCTGCCCCTGGCTCAGGCCCAAAAGCAGATAGGTCCCCAGCTCCCGCTTCCGCCGCCGGAGGAGAAAGCGGTTGGCATAGAGGATCAGGCAGGCCAGCACCACCGCTACCACCACGGAGAAGATGTCCATAAAGATCATAATGGAGTCCACGATGGGGTTGCCGTTTTTGGCCAGGAACAGCATGGCCCCCTGGCCGTCCAGGGAGTTGAAGGTGTAGAACAGGCACACGCCGAAGGTGAGGGTGAGCAGATACACCCCGTAGTCCCGAAAGGACCGGCGCACATTGCGCAGAGCCAGCTTAGAGAACATCGGCCATCCCTCCCCCCATCTCGGTGACCACCTGGATGATCTTTTGGAAAAACGCTTTCCGGCTGTCGCCTCCCCGGTGGAGCTCTAGGAACAGCCGCCCGTCCCGGAGGAACACCACCCGGCGGCAGCAGCTGGCGGTGAAGGCGTCGTGGGTGACCATGAGGATGGTGGCCCCCAGCTCCCGGTTCAGCTGGTCCAGCCGGTCCAGCAGCAGTTGGGAGGACTTGGAGTCCAGGGCGCCGGTGGGCTCGTCGGCCAACACCAGGGCCGGACGGGTTACCATAGCCCGGGCGGCGGCGCACCGCTGCTGCTGGCCTCCGGACATCTGATAGGGGTACTTGTCCAGGCAGTCGGCAATTCCCAGGAAGTCCGCCATCTCCCGCACCCGCTTGTCGATCTTGTGGGCGGGCAGGCGAATGATAGACAGGGACAGAGCGATGTTTTCATAGGTGGTGAGGGTATCCAGCAGGTTGCAGTCCTGGAAGATAAACCCCAGCCGCTCCCGGCGGAACCTGGCCAGCTCCTTGCCCTTGAGGCGGGTGAGCTCCTTCCCGTCGATGACAATGGACCCGGCGGAGGGCCGGTCGATGGTGGAAACGCAGTTGAGCAGGGTGGTCTTGCCCGAACCGGAGGGGCCCATCACCCCCACAAACTCCCCCGCCTCCAGAGACAAGGACACGCCGTCCAGGGCCCGGGTCAGCGACCCGCCCTTTCCATAGACCTTTTTCAGGTCGGTTACCGTTAAAATCTCAGCCATATCGAGCTGCTCCTTTCCTTGAACTGTACTAGAGCATATCATACAGTCGGAGAAAATGCTCTAAAGGAATGATAAGGATTTTATTAAGGTTTGCTTAAGACTTCCTGTTTCTTCCTCAAAAGTTCCCGGTTGCCACCCCTTGATTTTTCGCCCCAAATATGTAATACTGAAAAAATAGAGA
Organism: uncultured Bacillota bacterium; assembly: GCA_947383275.1. Classification (GTDB taxonomy): domain Bacteria; phylum Bacillota; class Clostridia; order Oscillospirales; family Oscillospiraceae; genus Lawsonibacter. The sequence goes on along the minus strand of CANDCW010000016.1, from coordinate 17,527 downwards.
GGGGGCGGGGCTGTGCTGGAGATACGGCGGTTGTGCAAGAGCTATGAGGGCCGTCAGGTGCTCTCGCCGGTGAGCTTTGTCCTGCCGCCGGGACAGTGCCTGGGGCTGGCCGGACACAACGGTTCGGGGAAATCTACCCTGCTGCGGCTGATTGCCCAAATCGAGAAGGGGGATGGCGGAGATATCCTCTATGGGGGGCGCTCCGTCCTGGGGAACCGGCAGTTCCTGCGGAAGATGCTGGGCTACGCCCCTCAGAGCCCCGGGCTGGCTCAGGAATTGACCGTATATCAGCAGCTGGCCCTGTGGCAGGCCGCCTGCGGGGCGTCCGGGCCGCTGCCGGGAGACCTTCTGGACCTGCTGGGGCTGGAGCCCCTGCTGAAAAAGCCTATCCGGGCGCTGTCCGGAGGGATGGCCCAACGGGTGAGCATCGCCCTGGCCCTGCTGTCCCGGCCTAAAATTCTGCTGATGGACGAGGCTGCCAGCGGCCTGGACCAGGGCTACGTCCCCCGGCTGCTGGAATGGCTGGAGGAATATGTAGCCGGCGGCGGCAGTCTGATCTGGTGCAGCCACCACCCGGAAGAGCTGGAACGTCTGTGCGGGGCGGTGCTGCGGCTGGAGGATGGAAAAGCGGTTTTATAAATTTGGAGTGGAGGGATCATTATGGTCTGTAAAAATTGCGGGAATGAACTCCGGGACGACGCCCGGTTCTGCCCCCACTGCGGCGCGTCCGCTATGCCAGCCCCAGGCGGACAGCCGCCCCAGGAGGCGGGCGCCCCTCAGACGCCCGCCTGGGAGGGGCCCGAGGGCAACGGCGGCAAGAAAAAGGCCGGCCTGATGATCGGCATTGCCGTAGCCGCTGTGGCGGTAGTGGCCCTGCTGGTATTTGTGCTGGGCGGGCTGTTCTCCAACTCCAAAAAGCAGGTAGAGGCGGCCTTTGTCAAAAGCGCAGCCGCCTACAAGGCGGCTGAGGAAAAATTGGGACTGCCCGACACCGCCCAGTGGCAAAAGGACCAGACCGTCAGCCAGCGCATGAGCCTGGAGCTGAAAAGCATTAACAGCGCTCTGGTGGGGATGGACTTGTCCGCCCTCAGCGGCCTGGGTCTGGGGATGCGCGCCGACTACGACGGCAAGGGCCGGACGATGGGCATGGAGCTGTCGGCCTGGTGGGGCGAGGATGAACTGCTCGCCTTCCAGATGGCGGCGGAGGACGATGAGCTCTATTTCAACTCCCCCCAGCTCACCGGCCAGACCCATTACGGCGTGAATACCGAAACCATGGGCGCTGACTTGGCGGCCAGGGGCGTTACGGACATGAAGGATGTCAGCTTCAATCTCTTCGACCTGGTGGATATGGCGCTGGAGCGGTTCGATCAGGAGAAGCTGGAGCGGGACTTCAAGCAGGCCAATAAAGCCCTGTGGGAGCAGGCCAAGGTGAAGAAAACTGGGGCCAAGACCCTGTCTGTCAACGGGACTGAGACCAAGACTGCCGCCTATCAGGTCATAATCCCCCAGGAGGCTTTGGAACAGTATGTGGATAGTCTGGAAACCGTCCTGTCCGCCATCAATTATTACGACCTCTACGAGGAGATGTTCCAGGCCATGGGGATGCCCCGGGATGAGATTGAGGATTTTTTGAATGAGCTGGAGGACCTGGATGTCTACAGCGAGCTGGCCGACAGCCTCCGGGACGCCATCGATGAGCTGGGGGACGTAGAGCTGGAGGTCTGCCTCAGCGGAGGTTATATATCTGCCGTGCAGTATGAGGGCCAGGTGGACGGCAGCAGCTTTTCCGTGGGTATCTGCCTGGGCGGCAATGAGGAGTACGTAGACGATATCAGCATTGACATTGCATCCGAGGATCTGTCTGTGGAGATCAAGTCCACCGGCGACCACGGGCTGAAGCGCGGCGCTTACACCGACGAGACCACCGTCCGCGTCCGCGATGGAAGGTCCACCCTGGCCCGGGCGACCTCTGAGCTGGCCCTGGACCCCGGCAAAGACTCGGACAACTTCCAGTGGAAGCTGGGCGTGGACAGCTCTGGCATGAGCATCTTTGTGCTGGAGGCAAGCGGCGATTACCAGACGACGGACGACTATCTTTCCCTGAGCTTGGAGGACGCTTCCCTGCGGGTGGTGGGGATGGAGGTGTGCAATCTGGCGTTTGACTACTACATGGATTGCCACCCCAGCACGACGGCGCTCACCGATTTCCAGATCATCACCCAGATGAGTGAGGACGAATTGGAGCAGATGGTGCTGGACACCCAGAAGCGGACCCTCCAGTGGGCCTCCGACATGGAAAGCCTGTTCTTGGCCCGCCTGCCCCAGGAGCTGCTCTGGGGCATGGCAGGCGGATTTTAAGCGGCCATGGGATATTTCGGGCAATTTTTTAAGCTGACCTTGGTCAGGCTCTGCCAGCAGCGCCGCCTGCTGGCAGGGCTTGCCCTTTTATGCCTGTTGCTGCCCCTGGGAGCGGGGCGGGCGGCCGGCCATCTGTTGTCCCGGGGAGTGGGCTTCTCCGGGGTAACCCTGGCTGTCACGGCCCCCGAGGGGGACAACACCCCCCAGCTGCTGGAACAGTTTATGGGGGAGATGGAGGACATTGCCCAGTACTGCACGTTTACCGCTTTGGGCGGGGACGAGGCGATGGACGCGCTGAGAAAGGGCGAAGTAACCGCCGTGCTGGTTCTGCCCGGTGACTTCATCCGCGGCGTTATGTGGGGGGACAACCCTGACCTGCGGCTGATTGTGGCCGGGGACCGCCCCCTGGAGTCCCTTCTCCTGCTGTGGGTGGGCCAGAGCGCCAGCGATATCCTGTCCGCCTTTCAAAGCGGGGTATACGCGGTGCTGGAGCTATATGAGGAGGCCCCGCCCCCGGGGCTTACCCGGGACCAGGTGGTGCGGGATATCAACCTGAAATACATTACCCTGGCCCTGAACCGGTCCGGAATGTTTCAGACGGAGGAGCTGTCCGCCACCCTGGCGCTGCCCATTCCGCTCCACTACGCCCTGTCGCTGGCCGCCTATTTCGCCCTGTCCGCCGCGCCGCTGTTCGTCCCCGTTTACAGCGGGGACTGGCTGCGCTTCCAGCGCCGCCTGCGGAGCGTGGGGCGCGGCGCGGCTGTGGGATACTTTAGCGGGGTAGCCGCCGGGATTCCGGCCCTGCTGCTTTTGCTGCTTCCCTTCCTGCTTCTGACGGGAGGGGGGAGCCCTCTGGCGCGGATTGGGGCCGCCGTCCTGATGGCCCTGTGCTGTTCGGTATTCTGCTCCCTGTGCTGCCTGGCCGCGGAAAATGCCGGCGGATGCGGGCTGGCCTCCTTTGCCGTTTCACTGCTGTCCCTGGCGCTGGCGGGCGGAATTGTTCCGCCGGTCCTGCTGCCCGGGCCGGTGCGGCGGCTGAGCGGGCTGTCTCCGGTGACATGGCTGCGGCAGCTGGCCGCCTGGCCCATGGGTTATCCGGTGGATTTGTCCACCTGGGCCTGCCTGGCCGCGTCCACAGTGGGAATGGCCGCGCTGGCCCTGGCCCTTTACCGCCGCCGGGTGGAGCGACAGGAGGTGGCGATGTGAGGTTTTTCGCGGCTTCCTTCCTCATTGCCCTCCGGACCCGGCTCTCCCGCCCGCACACCTGGGCCCTGCTGGTCCTGCTGCCCCTGCTGATGTCCGGCGCCAGCCGCCTGCTTCCGGCGGAGGAGGTATCCGCCCCCGTTCAGGTGGGGGTGGTCCTCCCGGAGGAGGGCGGCGGGGAATTTTGGAAGCGGCTGGAGCAGCGCAGCGGCCTTGCGGCCGTTTTCCACCGGGCGGACCGCGTCCAGGCGGAGCGCCAGGTTGCCCTGGGGCGGTGGGACTGCGCCCTGGTCCTCCCGGAGGATTTTGAGGCCAGGCTGGCGGGCCGGGACGCGGCGTTTACCCTGCTCATCGGACCCGGCTCTACCGCCTACCCCCTGGTGCGGGAGGCGGCTTTCGCCTGTGCGGCAGAGCTGGCCTCCCCCGCCATCGCAGAGGAATACCTGCTGGACAGCGGGATTGTGAAAGAGGAGGAGCTTCCAGGCGCCCGCCCCCGGCTGAACCGGGTTCTTTTGGACCAGGAGCGGGTGCTGGTGTCCATGGAGACGGTGGACGGGCGGGCCTTGGATCCCCTTTCTCTGGCGGACAGCGGGGCGGACGTGCTGGTGTCCGGCCTGACCGCTGTTTTGCTGCTGGTCTGGATCCTGTTCACCGCCATGGATTTGGGCCGGTGGCTGGACGCCCCCTGCGCCCGGAGGCTGGCGCCGCTCCAGGGGCCGGCCGTCCTGCTTCTGCCCCAGCTGGCGGCGGCGCTGCTCCCGGCGCTGTGTTCCGGGGCGCTGGCGCTGCTGGCTGCGGGGGCGCCGTCTGCCTGCGTTTTGGCCCTGCTCCCCTTTTTCCTGTTCTGGGGGGCTGCGGCCCTGGCCCTGGCACAGCGCCGGCGCTTGTGGAGCGCCCTGCCGGCCCTGATCCCCTTCGTCCCGCCGTTGGGGCTGCTCCTGTCCCCTGTGCTGCTGGATATGTCCCTGCTGTTTCCCGCCCTGGGCCCGGTAATCCGGTGGATGCCCGTTACCCTCTACCTGCGTGCCTGCGGCGGCAGCTGGCTGGACGGCCTGCTTCTGGCCGCGGGCGGGGCGGCCATCCTAGCGCCGCTTCTACTTCCCTTGCGGAGAAAATCGTGACAAAGCGGCCCGGCGGACTGCCCGCCGGGCCGCAAGCGCTATGGTAGGAGGAAAAAGAAGAAAACCTCTTGTCCTTGGTGGAAATGCCGCTGGTGCATCTGAGAGGGGGAGGCTGGACGCCAGCCTCCTCACCCCATACTATGCGGAGGCGGGAAAACGGTCACAGAAGAAATAGCCACGCCGCCCAGCCCATTGAGGCCAGCGCCGCCCCCAGCATTCCCCAGGCGGGAGCGGGGATGCGTTCCAGCCTCCGGTTCCAGGCTTTGCCCTGCCTGAGGTAGCCGTCGGCGGCCTGGCGGGCCTCCCGCAGCACCTTGTCGGCGCTTACGCCCTCCCGGGCCAGGGCCTCCTCCTTAACGATGAAGATGGCCTCCTCAAACAGCCGGGGGTCCGGAGACTTCACCAGGATCACCTGCCGGGTGATTCCCTTCACCATTGCCGTCACATCCTTTGCCAGTGTTTTCCTCTAGTCTGCCCGTTTTTTGGAAAACTATTCATGGGGTGCTGGGCCGGAGCAGACCAGGGTTCAGCTCAGCAGCAGCTCCAGCTCCTCCAGGGATATTCCCGGCTGGAGCGCCATGCTGATTCCGTAGCCGATGACCTTGGCCAGGTCGTTTACCTGGCTGTCGATATCCTTAGGAGTGACCAAAAGGGCGCTCCCCTCACCCAGGCTGGGCAGCTCCTCGGTGCCCAGCAGGTCGGCGGCCAGCGTGGCCCCGTCCACCACGGTGGGCACGCCCACAGCAATGACCGGCACGCCCAGCGTGTCCTGGGTGAGGCCCATGCGGTGGTTTCCCACCCCGGAGCCGGGCGTGATGCCAGTATCCGCGATTTGGACCGTCCGGCACAGCCGCTTCAGCGACCGGGAGGCCAGTGCGTCCACCGCCACCACACAGGCGGGCCGGATCTTTTCGCACACCGCCCGAACCAGCTCGCCGCTCTCCACCCCGGTGGAGCCCAATACCTCCGCGGCCAGGGACGCCACCGGGCGCAGGGCGCCGAAATGCTCGGGCATCTGCCGGACCAGATGGCGGGTAACCAGGACGTTCTGGTGTACCTTGGGCCCGATGGCGTCTGGGGTGATGAACCGGTTGCCCAGCCCTGCCACCAGCACCAGCCCCTCCCCGGGAATGGGCTGGATCAGCCCGGCCAGCTCCTCCGCCACAGCCTGGACGGCCCGCTGAAAGATCCCCTCCTCCCGGCGGGCCAGCCCCTCCAGCGTGAGGGTGACGTAGCTCCCTCGGGGTTTGCCCAGGGCGGCTTCCCCCTGTCCGTCCAGCACCTTGACGGTGTTCACCGGGATGCCCTCCCGGAAGCTGTCGTAGGCCTCCACCCCCGGCAGGGCGGTGACCGCCCCCGTTCCCTCCTGCCAAAGCTCTCTGGCCTCCAGGGCCAGGTCGGTACGGCGCATCCGCATGGCATTTCCTCCTTACATACAGCCAGCTGGAATTTCTTCTAGTCTTTGCGGCTTTTGGAAAACTATCCGGGGACGAAAAAATTTTTGAAAAAACAGTTGATTTTTTTCTGAGAGGGTGTTACAATACAAATCTGCGTGGGCGTATTGCCAAAATTCTGGCATACGCCAGGTTCCCGCCCCGCAGGCGGGAACAACAAAATTAAAGATGAAAATCGGAGGAGGTGTTTGGTTTGCCGAATATTAAGTCTGCCAAGAAGCGCGTTCTGGTGTCTCAAGCCAAGGCCGCGCAGAATAGGGCCGCGAGATCCGCGCTGAAGACCGACATCAAAAAGTTTGAGGCTGCGGTGGCGGAAGGCAACCGCAGCGAGGCCGATGTCGCTTACAAGGTGGCCATCAAGGCCGTGGATCAGGCCGCTGCCAAGGGTCTGCTGCACCGCAACAATGCCGCCAACAAGAAGAGCAAGATGACCGTCAAGCTGAGCAAGCTGGCCTAAAACTGCGGAAAGCCGTCTGGAGAACAGGCGGCTTTTTTCGTACTGTTCGACATGAGGCCGTGGTACAATGAGGAAAAGGGGGCCTGTCCGTGAAAAAATTCCTCTCGCTTCCTCCGGTTGCCTTCGTGGCGGAAACGGCGGAGCTGTTTCTGGGTGTGGGGGCGTCCCGGTCGGCGGCGGCGCTGTCATACTTTCTGATCCTTACGCTGTTCCCCCTGCTGGTGTGCGTCAACTACTTGATCGGCCTGTTTCACCTGGACCTGGAAAATCTGCTTCAGTCGCTGGACCAGCTTCTGCCTGCCGGGGTGCTGGCTGTGCTGGGGGATTATCTGCGCTATGTGGCGGCCAGCCAGTCGCCGGCCCTGCTGCTGGCCAGCCTGTTTACGATTCTGGTCTCCGCCTCGGCGGGGCTGCGGACCCTGCTGGCCGCCATGGACGGGCTCCACGGGACGGCGGGCGCCCACCCCCTGCGGCGGGTGGCGTTCAGCGTGGTGCTGTCGGTGCTGTTTTTGCTCACCGTCTACCTGTCGGTGGTGGTCATTTTTACCGGCGAGTGGTTTTTCCGGCTGCTGGAGGAACGCCTGCCCCAGCATCTCGCCGAGCTGGTCCCCCTTGCGGACCTGTCTGGGCTCTGGCGGTGGATGCGGTACCTGCTGCTGTTTTGCTTTGTGCTGCTGCTGGTGCTGATCGTCTATCGGGCGGGGACGCCCAGGGGGGCGGTACGCCTGCCGGTGGTGGCGCTATCCTCCCTGCTGGCGGCGCTGGCCATTTCGGCGGCGTCGGTGGTATTCTCCTGGTTCATAGGGATGTCCTCCCGGTATGCCCTGATTTACGGTTCGCTGGCCTCCCTGATTATCCTGCTGGTGTGGTTGTACCTGTGCGGCAATCTTTTGCTGCTGGGGGCCGTGGTGGGGCGGGTGCTGGAGAACCGGCTCAGGCGTTAAGACGGCCGGCCGCAGCCGGCCGCTTTTTTATGCGCTTCTCCCTTTCCAAACGGGGAGAAATATGGTATGCTTGAACCGGAAAATTTTGCCGCCCCGGAACCCGCGGGGCGTCTGATTGAGGTGGCACTATATGAACAACATGATCCGCCAGCTGAACCGTGATATTTTCGAATCCCTGGCCGCACAGCCGCCGGGCTCCGTCCCGGGACGCAGGCAGGTGGGGGAGCTGCTGAAGTCCCCTGAGTGGGTGGAGGGGATCGCCTCCCTGTTCCCCATCCGGGGCCGGCTGACCTGCGCTCGAATTCTGGAGGTCTGCGCCCCTGTTTTAGACAAGCTGTGCCCCCAGGGGCCGGAAAAGGGCTGGGGGCTTTTCTGCTACCAATACATCTGCAGCCTGATGTATCCCAAAAACGGCTTTGCCCCGGAGGCGGACCGCTGCGGCGGCGCGGCCCGGTTTTATCTTGTTGTGCTTCAGATTATGCTGTACCGGGAGCGGGAGGCGCTGCCCTTCGATCCCTTCTGGAATTTCGATTTTCTCAGCGAGGAGGAGTATGAGAAGTGCGACAAGGGCCGGGAGTACCGCCGTTTCCGGGAGGCGTGGCACAAGGAATTCCTCTACCCGCTGATGCGCCTGGGCATGGAGTACACCCCCTTCAAGACCCTGAGCCACATTACCGGCGTGCACCACATCGCCCTGACCGCGGCCCGGGGACTGGCCGAGGCGGGGGTGGATGTGGACCTGTCCCTTATCTCCGGGGCGGCCGCCGCCCACGACCTGGGCAAGTTCGGCTGCCGCCCCGGGGAGCGGGTGCCCTACCTCCACTACTACTACACCGACCAGTGGCTGCTGGAACGGAAAATGGAGGACATCAGCCATATCGCCTCAAACCACTCCACCTGGGACCTGGAGCTGGAGTCTCTGTCCGTGGAATCCCTGCTGCTCATCTATGCGGACTTCCGTTCCAAGTCGGAGCGGGATAAGGACGGCAACGAGATCGTGGTCCTCTACCCCCTGGACGAGTCCTTCCAGGTGATCCTGTCCAAGCTGGACAATGTGGACCGGAAAAAACGCCGCCGGTACGAATTTGTCTACGGGAAGCTCCACGATTTTGAAGACTACATGCGCCGCCTTGGAGTGGACGTGGACCTGACCGGCAAAAAACAGGCCCCCTCCCCCGCCAAGGACCCTTCGCTCATGAGCCCGGAGGAAACCCTGGACGGTCTGATCCTGCTGTCGGTGGGGCACAACCTGAAGCTGATGCACATGCTGTCCAATGAGCAGAAGTTTGGCAACATCATTGAGGCCGCCCGCTCCACCAAGAGCTGGCAGCAGCTGCGCGCCTACCTTAACGTGTTCGGCGAGTACTTCACCTACCTGTCCGTGCGGCAGAAAACGCAGGCGCTGTCCTTCCTCTATGAGCTGCTGGTGCACCGCGAGGGCGATATTCGCCGTCAGGCCGGCGCCCTCATCGGCCAGATCATCGCCCGCTTCCACCTGGTCTACCGCAAGGAGGTCCCCGCCGATGCAGAGAACGACCCGGCGGAGGAGGTTCCCTTTACCCTGTGGGGCCAGTACCTGGACATGATGATCTTCCCCGACCACAAGACCACCCCCCAGCAGCGCGCCCATATCGGCTACACCTTAAAGCTGATGGTGGAGTCCATGCTCCTCCATGCCCGGCCCAACGATATCCCCCGCTTTCTGGAGGCCCTGCTGCGCTACTACGACAACCCGGAGCAGACCGACGACGATACCGCCTTTACCCTTCTGGACACCGCCCAGCATCTGCCCCCCAAGCACTACGGGGAGGAGACCCGGGAGAAGCTGGTCAACTTTGCCGCCCACTTCGCCCGGTCGGAGGACCTGCGGCTGGTTACCGCTACGCTCCAGTTCCTGCGGGAGACGGTGCGCAATATCCCCCGCACCCACCCCCAGATGGCCCGTATCGCCGGGCTGGTGGAGGAGGTCCCCTCCCGCCAGCTGACCACCGTATTCCTCAAGTGCCGCATCCTCCGCCGGGCGGGGCGGGATACGTCCGCCCTGGAGGAGACCTTGTACCACACCAACATCACCAGCGAGGTCTTTTTGGACAACCTGAAGATTGCCACCCCCTGGGCGGTAAAGGTGGCCGGCGTGGAGCTGCTCCGGGACCAGGTGGAGCACGGTGTAGACACCCATATCCTACACATTGCCACTCACTTTTCCAACCTGGTCAAGGTATCGGAGCGGGTGGGTGTCCGGCACACCGCCGGCTCCGCCCTGGTGCAGACGCTGTCCCTGCTGCGCCGGGACCAGCGCAACGAGGTGGTGGTGGAGCTGGGCAAGGGGCTGGAGATGGGCCAGTACGAGATCTCCAAATACATTCCCCAGTACCTGGGCGAGGCTGCGCTCTACCTCCACCCCACCGAGCTGGACGAGCAGGTGCTGTGGCTCAAAACCCTGCTGGGCTCCCCCAACGACTCCGCCGTATCCGGGGCGCTGAACACCATTGCCGTGCTGCTCCAGCACTATCCCGCCTACCGGGAGCGCTTTTCAGAAAAGGCCGAGGTCTACGAGCGCCGGCGCCGGGAGCTGCTGGGCCTGCTCCTTCAGGGCCTGGCCCACTACCGGGAGACGGTGCGGCAGGAGGCCCTGCTGGTTACCGGGAAGCTGCTGTTTGAGAGCCCCGTTCTGGACATGGACGAGAAGGCGCGGCTGTTCTCACTCAGCTACCGCAAGCTGCTCTTCCTGACCCAGGAGTCCTCCCGACCCGGCGGCCTGACCTTCTTCTACCGGGCCGCCGCGCTGGCCCATATCAACCGGTTTATTGCCATCCGGCGGCTGGACCACGGCCCGTTTGCCTTTGAAACGCCCCGGAAAATCGCCTTCTTCCCCGGCACCTTCGACCCCTTCACCCTGTCCCACAAGGGGATTGTCCACGCCATCCGGGACCTGGGCTTTGAGGTCTATCTGGCTGTGGACGAGTTCTCCTGGTCCAAAAAGGCCCAGCCCCACCTGATCCGCCGGCAGATCGTCAACCTGTCGGTGGCGGGGGACTTCCACGTCCACCTCTTTCCGGACGACATCCCGGTGAACATCGCCAACCCCGCCGACCTGGAGCGGCTGGTGGGGCTGTTTCCCGGCCAGAAGGTATATCTGGTGGCCGGCAGCGACGTGGTTGCCAACGCCTCCTCCTACAAAGCGGAGCCCCAGCCCTTCTCCATCCACCATATGAACCACGTCATCTTCCGCCGGGCGGGGGAGGCGGAGCTGCCCGCCCCGCTGCCCATCACCGGCGATGTGATCCAGCTTCAGCTCCCCCCCCACCTGGAGGACATCAGCTCCACCCGCATCCGGGAAAACGTGGACTTGAACCGGGACATCTCCAACTTCATCGATCCGGTGATCCAGGACTTCATCTACCAGAACGGCCTCTACCTCCGGGACAGCCAGGACAAGCCCATGCTGGGCTCCGGGGAGCTGGACTTTCAGTGGGAGGATGAGATGACCAGCGGGCTGTTTGACCTGCTGTCCGCCGCCTGGCCGGAGCAGGCCGGCGGCATAGCGGCCGCCCGGAGCCAGAATGACAAGCTGCTTCTCCTCCGGGGCGCCCACGACGCAAACCCGCTGGGCTTTTTGAGCTACCGGCTGCTGTCTGCCTCCCAGCTTTTCGACGCCCTGGGGGACAACGAGCTGGCCGACCGCATCCGTCTGCGCTCTGCGGGGGACGTGCTGCTTATCACCGCCCTGGGGGCGGATTACAGCAGCGAGCAACGCAAAGACCTGGGCCATCTTCTGCTGTGCGAGCTGATTGCCTGCGCGCTGGAGAAGGAGTGTGTTTACGCCGTCTGCAAGCCCCGGAGCGGCCATCTGGACGGGGAGCTGGACGCCCTGCTCTCCCGCATGGGCTTTGTGGCCCGGGAGGGGGACGCGCCCATCCGGGAGGTGGATATGCGGGCCCCCACGGTGCTGATCCAAAATCTGTCCACCGCCATCCAAGAGCCGCTGAACCGGAACCCCCGGGTGCTGTCTGCCGTCCGCAGGGGGCATGAGCGGGTCCAGCTGGCCCTGGCGGGGCTGTTCCCCGGCTCGCTGGTGCTCACCCTGTCCTCCGACATCATCCACCACCGGCTGCTGAAAAAAATTACCGAATACAACCAGGTGCCCGCTGAACCCACCTCCCCCCGGGTGCTGGGCAAGAGCATGTGCGTCCCCTTCGGCAAGATGCTCCGCAGCCGCATCGTCCCAAACACGGTGACCAAGACCCTCCACACCGACAAGGTCTATACGCCAGACCTGTCGGAGAGCACCCTGGAGGCGTTCCCCTACTACGCCCCCATCCCCAGCCAGGTCCGGACCCTCAAGTCCTTTGACCGGCCTGTCATCCTGGTGGACGACCTGATGCACCCCGGCTTCCGCTTCAAAGCGCTGGGTCCCATCCTCAGGCAGGAGGGGGTGCCCGTCCAGGTGGTGCTGGTGGGCGTACTGTCCGGCTACGGCAAGGACCTGATGCGTACCTGGGACCAGCCGGTAGACGCCGTCTACTTCCTGCCCCGGCTGAACCACTGGTTTGTGGAGTCCACCATGTACCCCTTCATTGGCGGGAACACGGTCCGCAGGCCCAGCTCCCCGGTGCCCGGCCTGCTGCCCGGCATCAACCACATCCTGCCCTACGCCGCCCCCACCTACCAGAAGGAGTGCGGCCGGGAGGCGGTAGTCCGGCTGTCCCGTACCTGTCTGGAGTGCGCGCTGGATTTGATGCAGGTTCTGGAGCAGGAATACCGTATTCTCTACGGGCGCAACCTGACCTTGTCCCGGCTGCCCGAGGCGATCATCCTGCCCCTGTGCCCCGACAAGGGCACCTGCCTGCACTACGACGCCACCCTGTCCGCCTCCGTCTACCTGGAGAACGACCTGGAGGTGCTGTTGCGGCAGAACCAATGAGGCCCCGGCCCCGCCGGGGGGCGTTCCTTTCTGGAAAGAGGGAACCGAAGAACTTTTCTTGTAAAGGCGTGATTCCATGTATTATTACAACATCAACGGCGCGGCTCTGGTTTCGTTCACCCCCCTGGAGGGGGTTGGGCCGGAGGCAGCGCCCGCCCGGAGCTGGCGGCTGTTCGCCGCCGTCCCCGGCGACCCGGTGCTGGGGCGGGGGTCCTTCAAGGTGACCCACCCTGGCCAGCTGCTGGCCGGGCACGGTCTGGCGGCGCTGGACGCCTCCCGCCTGATCGACTTTGAGGACGGCCCCGCCAGCGCCATTGTCAACGGGTCCGCCGTCCCGCTGGAGCTGGACGGGAATGTCAGGCAGGCCATTGAGGACGGCCGGGTTACCGCTGTCAACATCAGCCGTCCCGGCTGGGAGCAAATGCTGAACTGGGCCCCCAGGGCGGGGAAAAAACGGGTGAATATCCTGGCCATCGGGGATGTGGGCTCCACCCTGCTCACCGGGCTGAAGCTGCTGGGCGGGGACGTAATCTCCTCCATCGGCATCTGCGACCTCTCCGAGCAGATTACGGCCCGGTGGGAGTTTGAAATGGGGCAGGTTAGCCTGCCCTGGAACTATGATGTCTTCCCTGAAGTGGAGGTGGTTGCTCCGGAGAATCTCTTCGACTGCGATATGTTTGTCTTTGTGGCCTCCAAGGGCATTCCTCCGGTGGGCTCTCAGGTGAAGGATGTGCGCATGGCCCAGTTTGAAGCCAACGCCGGTATTGTGAAGCACTATGCCCGTATGGCCCGGGATAAGGGGTTCCAGGGTCTGTGGTGCGCGGTATCTGACCCGGTGGACCCTCTGGCTAAGACCGCGTACCTGGAGAGCAACCGGGACGAGAACGGTGCCTGGGACGGCAGGGGCCTGCGGCCGGAACAGGTCCAGGGCTTCGGCCTGGGGGTGATGAACGCCCGGGCGGCCTACTTCGCCAAGCGGGACCCCAAGCTGGCCTCTTTTCTGGCAGAAGGGCGGTCCTACGGCCCCCACGGCACAGGGCTGTGGATTGCCAACTCCATTGACCGCTACGACGAGGACCTCTCCCAGGAGCTGACCCGGCTCACCGTCACCGCCAACCTGAAGATGCGGGAAATGGGGTTCAAGCCCTATGTGGCCCCCGCCCTGTCCTCCGGGGCGCTGTCCCTGCTGCTCACCCTCCGGGGGGAGTGGCACTGCGGCTCCGTTTTTTTGGACGGCGTCTATATGGGTGTGAAAAACCGCTACACCCCCGCCGGAGTGGAGACGGAACTGCTACCCCATATTCCGGACCAGCTCTTGGGGCATATCCGGGAGGCCGCAGACCATCTTAAGACAATTATTTGAGGTAAGGCCATGTCTGTCACACTGATTTATCCCGCCCCCGACTCCGGCTGGGCCGGCCAGCGCCTGGACGGCGTCCTGCGGCAGGCCCTGGCCGGGCGTGAGGTTTGCGTCCTGTCCCGGGCCGATGAGCTGGACGGCCTGGCGGGCCGGCGGCTCCTGCTTGCCCTGCCTTTGGGGGATGCGGGAATGAATATGGAATATATGCGCCTGCTGGCCCGGCTGCGGAAGGAACCCAGCCTGCTCTCCGGCTGTGTGGGCGGGCTCATTGTGGACGGCGCGGGGGAGCTGTACACCAAGTCGGCCGCAGCGGAGGCCGCCCTGGCTCTGAACCGGGCGGGCTGCGCTCTGGTGGGCCGGCCTCTGGTGGAGGGCACCGGGTCCCTGGCAAATTTTGAGGTCCAGGCCCACAATTTGAATACCAGCCTGATGGGCGCCTACCGCGCCGCCGCCGCGGAGCTGGCAGAGCGGGTGGAGCGCTTTGCCCTCCCCAAAAAGGAAAAACCGGAAATTTTGGTCCTCCACGCCTCCAGCCACCACACCTCCAACACCATTGACCTGTGGTCCCGGGTGCGGGAACGGTTGGAATGCCGCTGCACCATTGGCGAGATTGGCCTGCGCAACGGCACGCTCTCCGACTGCTCCGGCTGTCCCTACACCATGTGCCTCCACTTTGGCGAGAAGGGGGGGTGTTTTTACGGCGGTGTCATGCAGGACGAGGTCTACCCCGCCGTCCGCACCGCCGATGCGCTGGTGCTGCTGTGCCCCAACTACAACGACGCCCTGCCCGCCAACCTCACCGCCTGCATCAACCGGCTCACGGCGCTGTTTCGCCAGACCCGGTTCTACGACAAGGCGGTCTTTGCCATTGTGGTGTCCGGCTACTCCGGGGGAGACATTGTGGCCCGGCAGGTGGTAGCCGCCATGAACATGAACAAGTCGTTTTACCTTCCCCAGAATTTTGCCCTCATCGAAACAGCCAACTCCCCCGGCCAAGCCCTGGCCCTGCCCGGCATCGGGGAGAGGCTGGAGGGCTTTGCCCAAAACATTTTGGATACGCTGTGTAAATGAACGAGCCCCTCCGGTTATGACAGCCGGAGGGGCCTTCTTCAGTTCAGATAGTTCCGGGGGTCCACCGGCTGGCCGTCCAACAGTGTCTCCAGGTGGACGTGGGAGCCGACGCCAACCTCGGCAATGGCCGATGAGCCCACGGTGCCCAGCTCGCTGCCGATGTCCACCGGGTCGCCGGCCTCAACCGTCACGTTTTCGTCCAGGTTGCAGTACCAGGACTGCAGCCCGCCGCCGTGGCTGACCACTACGGTGGTGCCCATCAGGCCGTCCGTGTAGATCTGTTCCACAGTGCCCGCGCTGATGGACAGCACCTTCACCCCCTGGGCCGCGGCGATGTCCAGCCCGCCATGGGTGCGCCAGTCCCCCAGGGTGGGATCCAGGGAGAGGGTCTCTATGCTGAAGTCTCGCAGGATGGCCCCCTGCACCGGCCAGGTAAACACCTTGGAGACGGTCTCCTGGGTGTCAGGCTCGGGAGTCTGGTCTTTCACCGGCTCCGGGTCGTCCGGTTCAGGCCGGACGCTGGGTTTCGCATCCGACGCGGACGGCTTGACTGGGGTGGACGCCGGGTTGTTCTCCACGCTGGGGACGCTGGGGCGGACTGTGCTCTGGTCCGGAAGGGTTACAGAGGCGCTGCCCCCGGCAGGCGCGGTGGCGCGGGTGTCATTGACTACAGTTTTCAGCAGATAATAGCCCGAAATTCCTATGGTGGCGATGCACAGGAAAAGGACTATGTAAAAGCCCTTTCCCATGGCAAAATCGCCCAGCTTATTCAAAAAGCTCCGGTTTTTCAAAAAACCACCTCCGAAGCCTATTGTGGACAGGCTGCGGGGCGGTTATACATGGCGGCAAAAATTTTCCCTCCTATTGCAAAACGGAGAAAAAGAAGCTACAATGGAAACAGAGACAGAGCGGTCCCGAACCGCTGATTGGAGGACATCTTATGATCGCGATTGCATCTGACCACGGCGGCTACCAGCTTAAGGAGCACCTGAAAGCATACCTGGCCGCCAAGGGCATCACCTGCGAGGACTTTGGCACGGACAGCACCGACAGCTGCGACTATCCCCTCTTCGGCAAGGCGGCCGCCCAGGCCGTGGCCGATGGACGGTGCGAAAAGGGCATTGTCATCTGCACCACCGGCATCGGTATTTCCATCTCCGCCAACAAGGTAAAGGGCATCCGCTGCGCCTTGTGCGCAGACGCGCTTTCCGCTGAGATGACCCGCCGCCACAACGACGCCAACATGCTGGCTCTGGGGGCCGGAATAACCGGCTCCATGCTGGCGGAGCGTATTGTGGACGTTTTCCTGAACACGGAATTTGAGGCAGGCCGCCATGCCCGCCGGGTTGGGCTGATGATGGACATCGAAACAGACTAAAAAGAAAGGACAAATATGATATGAAACGAAAGCTGCTATCCCTGGCGCTGACGCTGGCCATGTGCCTGACCGCCGTCCCCGCCCTGGCCGCCGCCAACCCCTACACCGACGACTGGGGCAGCAGGTTCAGCAATGTACTGGACCGGACATCCAAGAATTTTACCGGCTGCTCGGGCCGCAAGGGGGCCAACGCCGTCTATTATCTGGACCCCAACGCCTCCGTCCGCATCGGCAAGCGCGTGGAGAAAATCGGATACCTGCAAATCGACAAGGACGAGATCACGACGCTGGACAAGAGCTATACGATTGAAAAAAAGGACGAGGGGTCCTATACCAGGGACCAGTTTGAGAAGGAATTTGGGCTTTACGATATGTACTGCCTGATTACCCGGACGGACTCCAAAGACCGGGAGTACGAGTACCTCTACTTCCTGTTTGACGATTCGGCTGCCGACAACGCCACAAACTATGATCTTTCCGGCACTGTTCTGAAAAAATACCGTGGCTCCGGCGGGGCCATGCTCATCCCTGACGGCGTCACCCGGATTGAGGGAATGTTTATGGACGCCTCCACCGCCGCCGATGTGACCAGCGTTACCTTCCCCTCCAGCGTGCGGGAGATCGACAGCTGGACCTTCAACGGCTGTACCGAGCTGTCCGCCGTGACCCTGCCCAACGGGCTGGAAAAGCTGGGCAACGGCGCGTTCACCGGCTGCACCCGGCTGTCCGCAGCCACCATCCCCGCCAGCCTGACCGAAATTGGCACTGCGGCTTTCGCCGACTGCGGATTGAGCCGGGTCACCCTCCAGGCCGGCCTGACCAGCATCGGGGACTCTATGTTCTCCGGCTGCCAGAAGCTGATGGTCATCAACATTCCCTCCAGCGTAACCCAGGTGGGGAGCCGGGCCTTTGCCGGGTGCACCGCGCTGAACAACGTGCTCTTTGAAAACGGCAACACGAAGATTGAAGCGGACGCCTTTACCTCCAACTTTGTCCCCGGCCTCATCAACCAGGGCCCCCAGCTGACCATCAGCGCCCCGTCCGGCGGCTCGGTGGAGGCTTACTGTACGGCCCGTAAGATTAACTTCCGCTCCACTGGCACCGTCTCCGGCGGGACTACCGCTCCCTCCACACCTGATACAATCCCCGCCAGTGGCACGGCCATCGCCAGCGCCCAGACGGTATCCGTGGACGGGAAGAAGACCGAGTTCCAGATGTACGCCCTGAAGGACGCCAACGGCAACCTGACCAACT
>CANDCW010000015.1 GCA_947383275.1 uncultured Bacillota bacterium | reverse complement strand
GAACCAAAGCTATGCACACACACATTTCCGTCAAGGGCGCGCGGGTGAACAACCTAAAAAACATCGACGTAGAAATCCCCCGGGACAAGCTGGTAGTCCTCACCGGCCTGTCCGGGTCGGGCAAGTCCTCCCTGGCCTTCGACACTATTTACGCCGAGGGACAGCGGCGGTATGTGGAGTCCCTCAGCTCCTACGCCCGGATGTTCCTGGGCCAGATGGAGAAGCCCGATGTGGACTACATTGACGGCCTGTCTCCGGCCATCTCCATCGACCAGAAGACCACCTCGAAAAACCCCCGGTCCACCGTGGGCACTGTGACGGAGATTTACGACTACCTGCGCCTGCTGTGGGCCCGGGTGGGCACCCCTCACTGCCCCGTCTGCGGCAAGGAGATCAAGCAGCAGACCATTGACCAGATCATTGACCAGGTGCTCGCCCTGCCGGAGGCCACCCGCATTCAGGTCATGGCCCCGGTGATCCGGGGGAAGAAGGGGGAGCACGCCAAAATTTTTGAGGACGCCCGGAAGTCGGGCTACGTCCGGGTCCGGGCGGACGGTTCCCTCTACGACCTATCTGAGGAAATCAAGCTGGACAAAAACAAAAAGCACCACATTGAGATTGTGGTGGACCGGTTGGTGATCCGGGAGGACATCACCCGGCGGCTCACCGACAGCGTGGAAGTGGCCTCCAACCTGGCGGGGGGGCTGGTGGTGATCAACATCGTGGGAGAGGACCGGGACCTTATGTTCTCCCAAAACTACGCCTGCGAGGACTGCGGCGTGTCCATTGAGGAGCTCTCCCCGCGGATGTTCTCCTTCAACAACCCCTTCGGAGCCTGTCCCTCCTGCACTGGCCTGGGGTCGCAGATGAAGCTGGACCCGGAGCTCATCATCCCCAATAAGGATTTGTCCATTGTGGAGGGGGCCATTACCGCATCCGGGTGGAATAATATCAAATCCGACGGCATCTCCCGGATGTATTTCGACGCCCTGGCAAAAAAGTACAAGTTTAAGCTGAATACTCCCATCAAAGATCTTTCCAAGGAGATTATGGACATCATCCTCTATGGTACCAATGGCGAAAAGCTCACCCTCCACTACGACCAGCCCCGGGGCAAGGGAACCTTGTACCAGCCCTTTGAGGGTATCGTCAACAACCTGGAGCGCCGTTACCGGGAGACCCAGTCCGACGCCATGAAGCGGGAGTTGGAGGAGTGCATGTCTCAGTGCCCCTGCCCCGCCTGCAAGGGGCGGCGGCTGAAGCGGGAGTCCCTGGCGGTCACGGTGGGCGGGCTGGATATCGACACTTACTGCCGCAAGAGCGTCACCGAGGCCCTGGATTTTATGGAGAAGCTGGTCCTCAACGAGACCCAGACCATGATTGCCTCCCAGATTTTAAAGGAGATCAAAAACCGCCTGGGCTTTCTCCAGTCGGTAGGGCTGCAATACCTCACTCTGTCCCGGGAGGCGGGCACCCTCTCCGGCGGGGAGAGCCAGCGCATCCGCCTGGCCACCCAGATTGGCTCCAGCCTGATGGGGGTGCTCTACATTCTGGACGAGCCCTCCATCGGCCTGCACCAGCGGGATAACGACAAGCTGCTCCAGACGTTGAAGGAGCTGCGGGACCTGGGCAACACCCTGCTGGTGGTGGAGCACGACGAGGACACCATGCGGGAGGCCGACTACATCATCGATGTGGGGCCCGGCGCGGGGGTGAACGGGGGGACCATCGTGGCCGCCGGCACCCCGGAGGAGGTCATGAACAACCCCGCCTCTATCACCGGGGATTACCTTACCGGACGGAAAAAAATTCCCGTTCCCTCCCAGAGGCGGAAGGGGGGCGGGCACTATTTGAAGGTATTTGGTGCAGCGGAGCACAATTTGCGCCATGTGGATGTGGAAATTCCTTTGGGGACGTTCACATGTGTCACGGGGGTGTCCGGCTCGGGGAAGTCCTCACTGGTGAATGAGATTTTGTACAAAAAGCTGGGAGCCGACCTGAACCGCACCAAAACTCGGGCGGGAAAGCACGAGCGCATCGAGGGGGAGGAGTTTCTGGACAAGGTCATCAACATCGACCAGTCCCCCATCGGGCGGACCCCCCGGTCCAACCCGGCCACCTACACAAACTTGTTCAACGATATCCGGGAGCTGTTTGCCTCCACCCCCGACGCCAAAAGCCGGGGCTACGGCCCGGGCCGGTTCTCCTTCAACACCCGGGGCGGCCGCTGCGAGGCTTGTACCGGCGACGGACTTCTGAAAATTGAGATGCACTTCCTGCCCGACATCTATGTCCCCTGCGAGGTGTGCAAGGGCAAGCGATACAACCGGGAGACCCTGGAGGTGCGCTACAAGGGCAAGAACATCTATGAGGTGCTGGAAATGACCGTGGATGAGGCGCTACCCTTCTTTGAGAACATCCCAAAGATTTACAACCGCCTGAAAACCCTGGAGGAGGTGGGACTGGGCTACGTGAAGCTGGGCCAGCCCTCCACCGAGCTGTCCGGCGGCGAGGCCCAACGGGTGAAGCTGGCCACCGAGCTGAGCAAGCGCTCCACCGGAAAGACCATCTATATTTTGGACGAGCCTACCACCGGCCTGCACTCTGCCGATGTCCACAAGCTTATCGAGGTGCTCCAGCGGCTGGTGGAGGGGGGCAACACGGTGGTGGTCATTGAACACAACTTGGACGTGATCAAAACCGCCGACCACATCATCGACCTGGGCCCCGAGGGGGGCGACGGCGGCGGGCAGATTGTCTGCACTGGCACCCCGGAGGAGGTCGCCGCCTGTCCCGGCTCCTATACGGGGCAGTATCTGAAAAAGATACTCTAACCTGTCCGAGCCCAGCCGGCCAGCCTCATTCCCAGTCGGAAGCCGTGGGCGAAGGACAGAAAATTGCTGGTTTCCAGGAGATGAAACACGGCAGCGGGCATTTCGCCATCTTCCCAAAGGGCTTCCGCTTGTGTATAATACTGCTGATATTCCGGATCGAGGCCGAAGTCCAGCCCGGATTGGCTGGTTTCTTGGAAGTAAAGCGCTCTGAGAGTTTCTTCCATTGTTAACACCACCGCTCGCGAATTTTAAAAATGTCAATAGGAAGCGTGAAAAATGGAAATTATTTTGCCCAGCTTTGCAGAGCGGTTAAAGCCGCTCAGAAAAAGCAAAAAGATGACCCAAGTAGCAATGTCGGAGCTTTTGGGCTGTACAGATCGCCACTATCAAAAAATAGAGTATGGTCAAATTAATGTTCCTGCCACGACGGTGATTTTCCTGGCCGACTACTTCGGCGTGACCACCGACTATCTGCTGGGACGGGAGTAAGCGTTTATGGAACTGTTTCAATGGCTGACGGCCGCGACAACGGGCAAATGTATCTTCACCATGCTGGTGTCCATGCTTCCGGTGATCGAGCTGCGGGGGGGCATTCCCTTCGGGGTAGCCCTGGGCCTGCCCTATTACCTGGCTTTTCCGGCAGCGGTGGCGGGCAATCTGCTCCCCACACCCTTTATCATCGTTTATATCCGCCGTGTATTTGAGCTGCTGCGCAAATATTTCCCAAGGCTCAACTTTCTGGTGGACCGACTGGAGAAAAAAGCCCATTTGAAGGGCAAAAAGATGCAGAAATACCAGTACGTCGGCTTATGGCTCTTTGTCGCCATTCCCCTTCCGGGGACGGGGGCCTGGACCGGCTCCCTGGCCGCGGCGTTCTTGGGTATGCGGCTGAAAAAGGCTATGCCCGCCGTGGTGCTGGGGGTCCTCACTGCCGGGGGCATTATGCTGGCCCTCACCCACGTGGGGATTAACCTGTTTGCCGGAGCGGTTGCGGTATAACCCCTTTTCCGTCCCGCGCATAGAATGGCCCGGAGGTGTTGCTGTGATGGGTGCGTTCTGGGATGCCGTGCTGGCTGTAATCTGTATCTGCGGGCTGGCGTTTGTAGGCTGGTGGCTGTTCGGGCTGCTGCTGCGCCCTCTGCCAGGCCGGGAGGCCAAGGTGGTTATCCCCGGCCGGGGAACGGGAGAGGGGCTGGAGCAGCAGGTACGGTCCTTCCTCTGGCTTCGGGGCTTGGGGCTGCTGCGCTGCCCTATCGTCATCGTTGACGCGGGCCTTACCCCCGGCGGCTGGGAGCTGGCCCTGCGCCTGACCGCCCGCTGGCCCGAGGTGGTTTTGTGGCCGGCGTCCGATTTGGGGGACTATATTATGAGGACATAGTTGAGCGGACTTTGCGACAACGAAGGAGGCGGTACCCATGTCAGATCAGGAGCTGGAGCTGCTGGAGGGCTCCGTCTCTGCTGTGATTTTTCAAAATGAGGAGAACGGCTACACCATCCTCAAGCTGGACGTCCATGGTGAGGAGGTTACAGTGGTGGGGCCCATAGCCGGAGTGGCGCCGGGGGAGTATTTGTCCGTCCGGGGTCGCTGGACCCGCCACCCCACCTACGGCCCTCAGATGAGGGCCGAGCTGGTGGAGCGCCGCCTGCCCCAGGGGCTGAAGGAAATCTTCCACTATTTGTCCTCCGGGGCGGTAAAGGGGGTGGGCAAGGTCACCGCCCGGAATATTATCGAGGAGTTTGGAGAGGACGCCCTTACCGTCATTGAGGATGAACCGGAACAGCTTACCAAAATCAAGGGAATCACCCTTAAGCGAGCCCGGCAGATCGGCGAGATGTTCCGCCAGCAGATGGGCGCCCGGCGCCTGTTGGAGTTTCTTTCGGAGCACGGCCTGCCCATGGAACTATCCGTCCGGCTGCGCCGGGCCTACGGCGATGTGGCCCTGGAGGTGGTCCGGTCCAACCCCTATCTGCTGGTGGACCGGGAATTCGAGGTGGAGTTTTCGCAGGCGGACGCCCTGGCCCTGTCCCTGGGGGTGGAAGCCGGGGATCCCCTGCGTTTGGAGGCGGGGCTGCTCTTCGAGCTAGAGCACAACAACTACAGCAACGGGCACAGCTTCCTGCCCCGGCACAAGCTGGTAGGGGCCTCCGCCGCCTTGCTGGATGTTCCCAGCGACGGGCTGGAAGAGAGCTTAGACGCTCTGATCCGCCGGGGGGAGGCGGAATGTGAACAGGTAGCCGGCCAGGAGGCGGTGTATTTGCCTGCCCTATATGAGGCGGAGACCTACATTGCCCGGCGCATCAGCGAGATGAGTCGGGCGGAGCTGCTGCCCCCCCAGGGGTTGGACAAGCTGATCCGCCGCATTGAGAAGGAGCAGCGCATCTCCTACGCTCCCCAGCAGCGCCAGGCTGTGGAGCTGGCCGCGACGCGGCAGGTGATGCTCCTCACCGGTGGGCCGGGCACGGGCAAGACCACCTGCCTGCGGGGGGTGCTTGCCCTGTTTGAGATGATGGGGCTGGACACCGCCCTGGCCGCCCCCACCGGCCGGGCGGCCAAGCGGCTGGGGGAGCTGTGCAATACCGATGCCTCCACCATCCACCGGCTGCTGGAGACCGGGTTTGACCCCCGTACGGGCAAACTGGTGTTTACGAAGAACTCCTATGACCCCCTCAAGGCGGAGGCCGTCATTGTGGACGAGACCTCTATGGTGGACGTGCCCCTTATGGCCGCCCTGCTGGACGCTCTGGAGGGGGATTGCCGCCTGGTGCTGGTGGGCGACCCGGACCAGCTGCCCTCGGTGGGGCCGGGCGCCCTGTTCGCCGACCTCATCCGCAGCGGGGTGGTACCTACCGTCTGCCTGACAGAAATCTTCCGTCAGGCCGCGCAGAGCGCCATCATCCGCAGCGCTCACTTGATTAATCGGGGCCAGGTCCCCGATCTGCTGCGCAACGAGGGGGATTTTTTCTGCCTGGTCCGGCGGGACCCGGAGTCGGTGCTGGACACCATTGTGGACCTGTGCCGCCGCCGCCTGCCTGAGAGGATGGGCATCCCCGCCGATCAAATTCAGGTGCTCTCCCCCACCCGCCGGCGGGGGACGGGCACCCGGGCCCTGAACCAGGTCCTCCAGGCGGCGCTGAACCCGCCCCTGAAGCAAAAAGGGGAGCGCCGTTTCGGCGACTGGGTTTTCCGGGCTGGAGACCGGGTGATGCAGGTGCGCAACAACTACGACATTCTCTGGCGGGAGGAGGGGGGGACCGACTCCGGGATGGGGATGTTCAACGGGGACATTGGCGTCATCCGCGCCATTGAAAAGGAGTCCATTACCGTGGATTTTGACGGAAAAGTGGTGGAGTATTCCCCCGACATGCTGGGGGAGTTGGAGCCCGCCTTCGCCGTGACAGTACATAAGGCCCAGGGTTCCGAGTACCGGGCCGTTATTCTGGCCGCCCTGGAGGGGGCCCCTATGCTCATGACCCGCGGGGTGCTCTATACCGCTGTTACCCGGGCTCGGGAGCTGTTCATCGTGGTGGGCGACCCCGCCGCCGTGGCCGGGATGATAAATAACAACCGCCAGACCCGCCGCTACTCCGGGCTACGGGCGAGGCTGATGGAGGAATAAAAAGCCTCCCTCAAAAATGAGGAAGGCGCATAAGGTTATACCTCCAGCCAGCGGAAGAGCTGAGGTTCATCCCAGCGGGTAATGTAGTAGTCGGCAAGGCGCTTCAGCTGCTCCTGCTCGGCATCGGAGTTGACGTCGTAGATGACACCCAAGGCAAATCCGGCCTTTTTGGCGGTTTGAGCGGCCACCAGGATGTCCTCAAAAATGATGGTATTTTCCGGGAGGCCGCCCAGACGGCGGGCGGCTTCCAAGTATACGTCAGGGCGGTTTTTCCCCGCGCCCACCTCCTCGCAGGAGAGGAGGAATTCAAAGCAGTCCCGCACCTCCAACCGCCGCAGGCAGATGTCCAACAGCTCGGGAGCCGTGGATGAGGCCACGCACATCCGAAAGCCCGCCGCCTTCATCCGGGCCAGGAGCTCCTTTGCCCCCGGCTTCAAAGAGACATCGGCGCGGTAGTGCGCCTCCATCAGGGCGTTGATCTCCCCGGCGATCTGCTCCGGCGTGCCGGGCAGGCCGAACTCCCGGATAAACAGCTGGGCGGAGCCGGCCATGGTCAGGGCAATGGACTCCTCCTTCAGCGCCGGGGACAGAGGGGGGATACCGTGGCTGCCCAGATATTCGTCGGACAGCTGGTTCCAATAGCCCATGGAGTCTACCAGGGTGCCGTCCATGTCAAAAATCGCGAATTTGTTTTTCATAATTTGAACCCATCCTTGCAGGAAAATATCAGAGGTATTATAATGGAAATGGAAGCAATAAGCAAGCCCTTTTCGGGCAATCATTGAAAAGGAGGCGGACCCTATGACCGATCGTGAACTGGTAAAAAAAGCCTTTGACATGCACGAGTTTTCCTATGTGCCTTACTCCCGCTTCCCCGTGGGGGCGGCGCTCCTGACAGAGGACGGCCGGGTGTTCACCGGCTGCAACGTGGAGAATGCCGCCTACGGCTCCACAATCTGCGCGGAGCGCACTGCCATTTTAAAAGCGGTGAGTGAGGGCTGCCGGGAGGGCTGGACGGCCATTGCCATTGCGGGGAAGGGCGGGGACTACTGCTGGCCCTGCGGAGCCTGCCGGCAGATGCTGTACGAATTTGCTCCAAATCTTCGGGTGCTGGCCGCGCGGGGGGATGGAGATTATAAGGAGGTCCCCTTGTCCGGGCTGTTGCCCTACGGATTTGGACCCAAATCGCTGAAATAAAAAATTGCCAGCAGAATAGAAGGGCGGAAACCGCATAAACTATCCTCTGGAACCCAAAACAAGGAGGTGGTTTGACGTGATGATGGACAAAATCGCCCTGACGCTGCTGATTATCGGCGGCCTAAACTGGGGTAGCGTGGGCCTGTTCCAGTTTGACCTGGTGGCCTTTGCCTGCGGCGGCTCCGGAAGTATGATCAGCCGGGTAATTTACACCCTGGTGGGGCTGTCCGCTATATGGTGCGTCTCCCTGTTGTTCCGCGACCGAGACCCCGTAGAGGAGCGCCGTTGATCTTTGGCGAATCTTTCCTCATTATCATGAACAGGGGCCTGGAGCGTGCCGCTCCAGGCCCCTGTTTTTATCTTGCCAGCACGAACAGATTACGGTCTGTCAGGAAATTGGAGAAGGAGTACAGTACAATCACCGCGTCAATATTATTCGCTTCCGCGTATTCCCTGATGCTGGAGAGGTTATCCCGGGGATCAATGAGGTGGATTTCTGAAAAACGCTCCGTCAAAAACGGGGTAAGGGAGTCGGAATAGGAATCCCGGACAAGCATTACCCTGGGGCCGGCGCTGCCCTCCTTTTTTACCACGCATAGGGCCTGCCGCCCGCCTAGGAAATAGGAATATTTGTCCTTTTCCGCCAGCCAGCTGTCTACGTAGAGGCTGCCCTCCACAGGGGCGCCCCGGAACCAAGAGGTCACCTCAATCCCCTGGTCGGGGATGTAAGCGTCAATGGAATCTGGAGCCAGCCAACGCACCCCGGAGGAGGAGAATAGCGTGCCGTTGAACTGATTGGAAACGGTCGTTTTCTGATAGTCCTCCAGAGATATAGGCTCCAGGCCCATGGCCTCAAAGACGGCGTTGGCTCCGTAGAAGGCCCCCAAGCTGGTCCAGTGGTGGTCGGTGCGGTAGTAGATGTCCTCCCCGCTATGGGAGGCCAGGGCGGTGTACATGTCAATGACGTTGGCCCCGGTGGAGAAGTAGAGCTGCTCGATGACCGCTTTCTCCTCTGCCGTAGGAGCACCGGCGGGCAGGCGGTCGCGCCATATCTCCGCTGCGGAGGGAATGAGGCCAAAGTACACCGGTACGGATATATTGCCTGCCAGCGCGTCCACGTAGCCTATTTTTTGCTCCAGATCCGCCGGGTCGGGGGGATCCACACGGCTGATCAGGGTGTCCTGTGCGGCGAAGTAGACTCCATTGTTCTCCTTCTTGCCGCTAAGCCGCTCGCTCCACGCCTTGGCGGCCACCCAGAAGTCCCGGCCCAGAATGTGGTCGGAGACGTAATCCTCCGCTTCTTCCATAAATTTACCGCTGCTGAGCGTCTCTGCCGACAACTTAGGGGGCTTTTGAAGATAGCGGTTCTCCAAAGGGGAGAAGTCCTTGTCCGGCAGCAGCAGGCTGGCCACGGACATGCACCCGATGAAAGCGCAGAACAAAACAGTGAGAAAAACGCTGAATTTTTTTGACACGTCCGTACCTCCTTAAAAGTTGGAATATAGGAAGGGATTGTAGGTACCGTCTACCAGATAGGCTGTGCAGGCCAGCAGCCCTGCAGC
Source organism: uncultured Bacillota bacterium (assembly GCA_947383275.1). Lineage (GTDB taxonomy): Bacteria > Bacillota > Clostridia > Oscillospirales > Oscillospiraceae > Lawsonibacter. The sequence goes on along the minus strand of CANDCW010000015.1, from coordinate 34,619 downwards.
AATCAGGACGGTGCAGAGGATCTGCTGCGCCTGGGGCTTCAGGCTGCGGTAGAGCGTCCGGCCCAGAGGAAGGGAAGCCAGGGCGGCTGCGCACAGAATGGGCAGATAACTGGTGAGGTAGTAGCCGAAAGCGCTGTCTGCCAGGGGAACACCCCCCAGGCCGAACATCACCTTCAGATAGCCGCCCAGATGGGAGAAGTCCTCCAGGGCGAAGATGGCCCAGCTGACCATGACGAGGAACATGGTGTAAATGTGTCCTACAATGGCAGGGGCTTTGTTCAGCTTGTCCAGCAGGAAAAACTTCTCCAACATCAGCAGGACGAAGAAGTATAGCCCCCACAGCAGGAAGTTCCAGCTGGCCCCGTGCCAGATGCCGGTAGCGGCCCAGACCACAAAGAGGTTGAACATCCACCTGGGTTTGGCGCACCGGTTGCCGCCCAAGGGAATGTAGAGATATTCCCGGAACCAGGTGGATAGGGAGATGTGCCACCGCCGCCAGAACTCGGTAATGCTTTTGGAGACATAGGGGTAGTTGAAGTTGGGCAGGAACTCAAAGCCCAGCATCCGCCCCAGGCCAATGGCCATGTCGGAGTAGCCGGAGAAGTCGAAGTAAATCTGGAAGGTGAACGCCAGCACGCCCAGCCAAGCCCCGGCCACGGTCAGGCTTGTGGGGGACATGGCCTTATAGCAGTCCCACAGCATCCCCACGTTGTTGGCGATGAGCAGCTTTTTGGCCAGGCCCACCATGAGGATCTGTACCCCGGAGGCAAATTTCTCCGTGGAGCAGGTCCTCCGGTTGATTTGGTCCCCCAGGTCCTTGTACTTGATGATGGGTCCGGCAATAAGCTGGGGGAAGAGGGTGACGAAGGTGCCGAAATTGAGGATGCTACGCTGAGCCCGGGCGTCGCCCCGGTAGACGTCGATGGTGTAGCTCATGGTCTGGAAGGTGTAGAACGAGATGCCGATAGGCAGGTGGATGCCCAGCACGGGCATAAAGGTCAGCCCCAGAGACTGAAGGGAGCCGGCGATGAAGTCCCAATACTTAAAAAAGCCCAGCAGAGCCAGGTTGAACACCACTGAAGAGGCCACCGCCGCCCTTGCCCCACGGTCGTTTCCCTTCGCCTTGCACCGTTCCACCAGCAGGCCGTGGGTGTAGTCGATGGCTGTGGACAAGAACATGATGGCCACATAGGCCTGCTCCCCCCACCAGTAGAAAAATAGGGAGGAGGTCAGCAGCACCACATTGCGCCCCCACCGGGGGACGAGATAATATACCGCCAGAGTGAGGACCAGAAAGTAGAACATAAAAATGGGGGTGGAAAAGACCATGGGGGACCTCCTCATACAAACGGCGGACGATTCTTCGTCCGCCGTTTGGCGTAATGTTTAGAACAGGGCGTTAAAGTCGCTGACAATGCTGTCGCAGTCTGGGTGGACAATCAGCATCACGCAGTCGCCGTTGACAGCGATGCGGGCGTTCTCCTCCCACATGGTCTGCTCCATGGGGTATAAAGCGCCGCCGGGGCCGTTGCCGTCGCCCACCATGTAGTCGATGCGGGCCTGGAAGATGGCCTTCACCGTCTCCACATTCTTGGGGTCGGACACCTGGACCAGGGCGAAGTCACCGTGGGGAGAGGGGCTCATGCCGCACAGGTAAAGGGCCTGCTGGGACAGGGGCTGTTCGTCCAGACCGGCGAAGAAGGTGGCCAGCATGGTCTCGTCCGCCTCCATCATGAAGGAGAATTGATACTTGCCTGTGGTGTCGTTGTAGAACTTCTGAAGATCCACCTGAGCGGAGCTGCTGGAGGAACTGGAGGAACTGGAAGAGCCGGAGGAACTGGAAGAGCCGGAGGAGGCATCCTCCCACTTGCACCGGATGATGCAGGTGGCCTTAGCGCCATCGTATTCCACCGTGATGGTGGTCTGGCCGGGAGCCGCGGCGGTAACAGTGCCGTCCTCGGCCACTGTGGCGACCTCGGGCTTGCTGGAGGTAAATGTAGGGATACCATCGGTGTCCGGCTGGGCGGTGTAGCGCAGCCGGAAGGTGGAACCGGCCTTTTTCAGGGTAACATCAGTTTTGTTCAAGGTGAGGGTGACGGCGGAGCTGGAGCCGCCGGGCTGGGTTGCGGAGGAAGCGCTGCCGCCTGCGGAGCCGCTGCTGCCAGGTTGGGAAGCATCGGGCTGGGAGGCGTCGGGCTGGGAAGCATCGGGCTGGGAGGCGTCGGGCTGGGAGGCGTCGGGGCTGGAAGCGTCTGGAGCGGAACTGCCTGCGGAGGAGCCGGGCTGGCTGGAGCTGCCGGGGTTGGAGGAGGCGGCTCCGCCCTTGTTTCCGCCGCCGCAGGAGGCCAGGGACAGGACCATAGCGGTGGCCAGCACCGCCGCAAAGATACGTCTTTTCATCGTTAAGTAACTCCTTTTCTGTTTGGGGTAATAATCAGACCCATTTTGGGGTTCTGTGGGGTTTGACGCAGGAAAAAGAAAAAGGTTCCCGGCCCATAAAAATATTTTTGGGCGGAAATATTATACTGTCTTTCCGCCACCGTGGCAAGAGGAAGAAAAATTTTTAACGCCCCCTTGACAAAGAGGCGGAAGTGGAGTACAATAAAGCTAACATATGAACAGATGCTCATACGTTAATTAGGAGGCTGAAATGGAAGAAAAAAACATTCCCTGCTGTGAGGAGTCTCTGATCCACACCGGCGCGGTGGAGCAGGTGCGAAAAAGCCTGCCCCCCGACGAGCAGCTCTACGACCTGGCGGAGCTGTTCAAAATCTTCGGGGACAGCACCCGGGTGAAAATCCTATACGCTTTGCTGGAGTCGGAGCTGTGCGTATGCGACATCGCCAAGCTGATGGAAGTCACTCAGTCCGCCGTATCCCACCAGCTTCGGGTGCTGAAAAACAGCAAGCTGGTAAAATTCCGCCGGGAGGGCAAAACCGTGTACTACTCCCTGGCCGATAGCCACGTCATTCATATCCTGGCTCAGGGTATGGAGCATATTTTGGAGTAATGAAAGGATGTATTTTTATGAAGAAGACCTTCAAGCTGATTGACCTGGATTGTGCCAACTGTGCCGCCAAAATGGAGAACGCGATTAAGAAGATCGACGGAGTGACTGCGGCCACGGTGTCTTTCATGACCCAGAAGATGACCGTAGAGGGGGACGACGCCCGGTTTGACGACATCATGAAGCAGGTGGTGAAGACCTGCAAGAAGGTGGAGCCCGACTGTGAGATTGTGCTGAAGTAGGGGGCGGTTCCTATGACCAAAAAGCAGAAAAAAACCTTGTACCGTATTCTTTTTGCGTTTGTTCTGTTTGCGGCATGCCTGGTTCTGCCCGTTGATGGACTGGCACGGCTGACGGCGTTTCTGATCCCTTATCTGGTCATTAGTTGGGATATCCTGTGGAAAGCCGTCCGCAACATTGCCCACGGTCAGGTCTTTGACGAGAATTTCCTCATGTGTGCGGCCACCATTGGGGCGCTGATCATCGGCGAGTACCCCGAGGCAGTGGCGGTGATGCTCTTCTACCAGGTGGGCGAGCTATTTCAAAATGTGGCTGTTTCCCGATCCCGGCAGTCCATCTCGGAATTGATGGATATCCGCCCCGACTACGCCAATATTGAGCGGGACGGCCAGCTGGTCCAGGTGGACCCGGAAGAGGTAGCGGTGGGGGATGTGATCGTCATCAAGGCCGGGGAGCGGGTGCCCTTGGACGGTGTGATTTTAGAGGGGGCTTCCGCTCTGGACACTGCGGCCCTCACCGGCGAATCCCTCCCCCGGGACGTCTCCGCCGGGGACGAGGTGATTTCCGGCTGCGTCAATTTAACCGGATTACTCCATGTAGAAGTCCGGAAACCCTTTGGGGAGTCCACCGTCACCAGAATTCTGGATCTGGTAGAAAACTCCAGCGAGAAAAAGGCGAAAGCGGAACACTTTATCACCAAATTTGCTCGATATTACACCCCTGTTGTCGTTTTCGCCGCCCTGGCCCTGGCGGTCATTCCCTCCCTGCTGGACGGCCAATGGGGGACCTGGGTCCCCCGGGCGCTGAATTTCCTGGTAGTATCCTGTCCCTGCGCCCTGGTGATCTCCATTCCCCTGTCCTTTTTCGGCGGGCTGGGGGGAGCTTCCAAGCAGGGCATTCTGGTGAAGGGCAGCAACTATCTGGAGGCCCTGGCTCAAGCTAAAATCGTAGTCTTTGACAAAACCGGTACCTTGACTCAGGGCAAATTTTCCGTCACAGCCGTTCACCCGGACGGCCTGGCGGAAGAAAAACTGCTGGAACTGGCCGCATTGGCGGAACAATCCTCGACCCACCCCATTTCCCGGTCCATCGTGGCGGCCTGGGGCGGCGCTCCCAGTCAGGAACGGGTGTCCCAGGTGGAGGAGGTGGCGGGCCACGGCGTCCGGGCTGAAGTAGACGGCTGTCAAGTACTGGCGGGCAACCGGAAGCTGATGGAGCGGGAGCAAATCGTCATAACTTCAGACCATGATCACCCGGGCACCATCATCCATGTGGCAGTGGACGGCAAGTACGCCGGCCATCTGGTTATCGCCGATCAGCCCAAGCCCACCTCCGCCCAGGCGCTGAAGGAGCTGAAGGCAGCGGGAGTGCGGCAGACGGTTATGCTCACCGGCGACGCCCAGGGCGCGGCCCAGGCGGTGGCCCGGGAGTTGGGGTTGGATCAATTCTACGCCCAGCTCCTCCCGGCGGACAAGGTGGAGCGGGTGGAGGAGCTGCTCCGGGACAAGAATCCCAAGGAGAAGCTGGTCTTCGTAGGGGACGGAATCAACGACGCCCCCGTGCTGTCCCGGGCGGACATTGGGGTGGCCATGGGAGCCCTGGGCTCCGACGCCGCTATTGAGGCGGCGGACATTGTGCTGATGGATGACGACCTGTTAAAGCTGCCTGTTGCGGTGCGCATCGCCAGCCGGACCCTGTCCATTGTACGGCAGAATGTGGTGTTCGCCCTGGGGGTAAAGCTGCTGGTGCTGGTGCTCTCCGCCGTGGGACGGGCCAACATGTGGGCCGCCGTCTTTGCCGATGTGGGCGTGTCTGTGTTGGCAATTTTAAACGCCAGCCGGATGCTGAAAGCGAAATAAATACACGCATCCCTGTCCGGTTAGGCGGGGATGCGCTTATTTTTGATCGGTGCGTTCCAGGATATAGTCCACGCTGACTTGGTAGAAGTCAGCCAGTGCGCACAGGACCCAAGGCGGCACCATCCGCTGTCCGGTTTCGTAGTAGGCATAGGTCCGTTGCGGAACGTTGATTGCGGCGCCAACCTCGGTTTGCGTCAGATCGTGGTCCTCCCGTAAATCCCGTATCCTACGGTATCGTGTCACTGTAATCACCCGGTTACAGCATATGATAGAATGATTTGTTCTATTGACGTTTTGAATAAATTGTTCTAAAATAGGTGAGAGGTGACTTTAATGCCAGACTATAAAAAGATGTATTTTACCCTATTCAAGGCCAGCGAGGAGGCGGCCAATCTGCTGATTGCCGCCCAGCGGGAGTGCGAGGAACTGTATATTGCCAGCGAGGAACCCAATATTGTGGTTCTTTCCGAGGAGGACGATACAGCCCCCTGACGTATTTATGTCAGGGGGCTGTTGACGTTATGCTCTCTTGGCCCGGTTGATGGCGGCCAAGATAGCCCGGAGGGGGGCCAGGTTGATGTTATGGCTGAGGCCCACGCCCCAGTACTGCTTGCCGGTGCGCTTGTCCTGGAGCAGGATGTAGGCCACGCCCTGGGAGTCGGAGCCGTCGGTGATGGCGTGAGAGGTGTAGTCCAGGAAGGAGAAACGGTCGATTTTCTCCCCCCTGATGGCGTTGAAGAAAGCATCAATGGGGCCGTTGCCCTCGCCAGACACTTCAAAAACGGTATCGGTGTGCCGCAGAGTGCCTTGGAACGCTACATGGGAGTGGCCTTCCGCATCGATGGTCTCCTGGAAGGAATGTTTGAGCAGCTGATAGGGTTCTTTTACGTCCACATATTCCTGGTGGAACAGCTGATTGATCCGCTCTGGGGCGACCTCCTTGCCCACCTTGTCAGTCTCCACCTGGATGATATGGCCAAATTCGGGGTGCATGGACTTGGGCAGGTCGAAGCCGAAGTCGTGTTCCATGATGTAGGCCGCGCCGCCCTTGCCCGACTGGGAATTGATGCGGATAATAGGCTCGTACTCCCGGCCCACATCGGCGGGGTCGATGGGCAGATAGGGGATCTCCCAATATTCGGTGCCCGAGGACTTCATATACTGTACGCCCTTATTAATGGCGTCCTGATGGCTGCCGGAGAAAGCGGTGAACACAAGCTTGCCGGCGTAGGGCTGGCGGTCGCCCACGGGCATTTTGGTGCAGCGCTCAAACATCTCTTTGATTTTGTTGATCTGGGAGAAATCCAGCTCCGGGTCTACCCCCTGGGTGTACATGTTCATGGCCAGGGTAACCATATCCACATTGCCGGTGCGCTCGCCGTTGCCAAAAAGGGTGGCCTCTACCCGGTCGGCCCCGGCCAGCAGGCCCATCTCGGTGGTGGCGACCCCGCAGCCCCGGTCATTGTGGGGGTGGAGGGAGATGATAGCGCTGTCCCGGCCGGGGAGCTTGCGGATGAAGTACTCCAGCATGTCGGCAAACTGGTTGGGCATGCAGTTTTCCACGGTGGTAGGCAGGTTCAGGATTACCTTATTGTCCGGTGTGGCGTGGAGGTGATCCAGCACCGCCTGACAGATCTCCACGGCGTAATCCATCTCGGTGCCCATAAATGATTCCGGAGAGTATTCAAACCGCAGATTCATACCGGATTCAATCATGGGCTGGGACATCTCGTAAATAAGATCGGCGGCGTCGGTGGCAATTTTAGTGATGCCGTCGGTGTCCATGTGGAAGACCACCTTACGCTGGAGGGTGGAAGTGGAGTTGTAGAAATGCAAAATGACGTTTTTGGCTCCCTGGATGGCCTCAAAGGTCTTTTTAATCAGGTGTTCCCGGGCCTGGACCAGTACCTGAATGGTCACGTCATCAGGGATGTGGCCGCCTTCGATGAGTTCCCGGCAAATCTCATACTCCGTCTCGCTGGCGGAGGGGAAGCCGATCTCGATTTCTTTTACGCCAATGTCCACCAGGGTGTGGAAATACTCCAGTTTTTCGGCCAGGTTCATGGGGTCCACCAGCGCCTGGTTGCCGTCCCGCAGGTCTACAGAGCACCAGACAGGGGCCTTGGTGATCAGTTTGTTGGGCCAGGTACGGCCCTGAATGGGCTGGGGCTGGAAGGGAATGTACTTTTCAAATCCGGGTTTCATAGCGATGTCCTCCTTAACAAAATTTGCGTTGGATTGCGTCAGGGGACAAAAACGCCCCTGACTTTCTCAAGTCAGGGGCGTGTCGTTCACACGCGGTACCACCCTGGTTCAGCGGACAGTTACCTGTCCACCCTCACAGCCTCCAACAAGGCTTCGGCCGGTAACGGGGCCGGACGTCCCGCCCTACTGCCAATAGGTTCAGGCGGGCTGCTCGGGGGCCAGTTATCCACAGGCCCCCTCACACCGGCTCACACCAGCCGCCGGCTCTCTGGGTGGGAAGGACCTGTCTTTTTCCCCTTCACTGCATTTGCTTGTGGGGTATTCTACCGGATAACGACCGGTTTGTCAAGAAGAAAATTTGCACAGCGGCCGGAGCTGTGGTATAATAGCCGCAAAGTAGCTATTATACTTTGGCCCTTTTGCTCCCGCCCTTCGGGCGGAGCCGCAAAAGATGGCGCATGATACATGGTATATGAAGTTCAAAATGCGGGGAAAGGAGAATTTTATGAAAACCAGAGAACAACTGGGCGGGATCTATTCCGCCAGCATAACGGCCTATGACGAAGCGGGCCGGATCAGCGCCGCAGCCCTCCAGCGTGTGATGGAGCGCAATTTGACGGAGGGCGCCGCCGGGTTTTTTGTGGGCGGCAGCAGCGGGGAGTGCTTCCTGCTGACGGAAGCGGAGCGGATTGAGGTCTTTGAGGCGGCCTCCTCTTTTTCGGGGAAAACCAATTTGATCGCCCATGTGGGGGCTATCTCCACGGAGGAGGCGGTGCGCTATGCCAAAGCGGCCATGAAGCTGGGGTTCGACTTTACCGCGGCCACCGCGCCCTTCTACTACGGATTCTCTTCCAAGGAGATCTGCCGTTACTACTATGACATTGCCGAGGCGTCCGGGGCGCCGGTGCTGATTTATAATTTCCCCGGAAACACCCACAAGGAGTTTGGCACCTCTGATCTGGCATATGTAGAGCTGTTCCGCAGCGGGGCCATTCTGGGAGTGAAGCAGACCAATTATAACCTATACCAAATGGAGCGCATTTTGAATCTGAACCCGGACCTGATTGCGTTCAACGGCTACGATGAAACCATGGTGGCGGGACAGGCGCTGGGGTGCGTCGGCTCCATCGGCAGCACCTTCAACATGATGCTGCCCCACTACAAAAGAATATTCGACCTCTTTAACAAGGGAGAACGTGTTCAGGCTTTGGAGCTTCAGCATAGGGCCAACAACTGCATGGAGGCCATGTGCGCCGTGGGGCTGATTCCGGCCATCAAGTATGAGCTGGCCAGGCAGGGGTATCCCGTTGGCCGGGCCAGAAGGCCCTTTATGCCCCTAACCCAGGAACAGAAGGATTACGTAGACGGCGTATTGGATAAAAACCTGGTTGCGGGAGAGCATTTCAAAGGGTAAAGCAGGTATTTCTTTAACGAAAAAAAAACATTGCTTTTCTGCATAATATACGGTATAATAATCTCGGTCCCTGTGATGATTTATCCATAACCGGACAAATCAAAATACAAATTGGAGGAATGAAACCATGAGAAAGAAACTTGCACTCGCTCTGGCCGCAGTGATGGTCATGAGCATGGCGCTGGCCAGCTGCGGCGGCGGAAATGATAATAAGCCTGCCGGGTCCACGCCTGCTGGCTCTACCCCTGCCGGGTCCACACCTGCCGCCTCTACCCCCACTCCTTCCGGCAATAAGCTGGACATCACTATGGCCACCGGCTCCACCAGCGCCAACTACTACGCCATTGGCGGCGTAATGGCCACCGTGCTCAACCCCGTGCTGACCCAGTCCAACATTAACGTGACCTCCACTGGCGCCTCCAAGGCGAACGTCCAGCTGCTTCAGGACAACGAGGCCAACTTTGCCATCCTGCAGAACGACGTGGCCTACTACGCCAGCACCGGCACCGACCTGTTTGACGGCGAGAGCCCCTATGAGGACTGGGGCGCCTTGTGCACCATTTATGACGAGGTCGTCCAGGTGTTCACCCTGAACCCCGACATCAAGTCCTTTACCGACCTGAAGGGCAAGACCGTCTCCGTGGGCGCCGCCGGTTCCGGCGACAACTTCGCCGCCGGCCAGATCTTTGCCGAGTTCGGCATGACCTTTGACGATGTGAACGCCGTGTACCAGTCCTACAGCGACTCCGCCGAGGGTATGAAGGACGGCAAGATCGACGCCGCGTTCTGCGTGTCCGGCGCTCCCACCACCGCTCTGGTGGACCTGGCCGCTACCGCCAACAAGCCCCTGAACATCATCACCCTGGAGGACTCCCACATTGACGGGCTGATGAGCAACTACCCCTTCTATGCCAAGACCGTGATCCCCAGCGGCACCTATGACGGCCTGGATCGCGACGTGACTACCGTCAGCATCCGCGCCATGCTGGTTGCCCGCAACGACGTGTCTGAGGACGTGGTGAATGAGCTGATGACCGCCATGTTCGACAAGCTGTCCGACCTGCAGGCCGGCCACGGCAAGTTCGCCAACCTGACCCTGGAAACTGCCACCGACGGCGTCAGCATCGCCTACCACGCCGGCGCTAAGAAGTTCTACGCGGACAACGGTATTACCGTTGACTAATAGGCGCGTCCCGGGTTAAGCGGGAATCAGTGAATAGAAAAAAAGTAACAGTAGCTGCGGCTGCAATAGCCTGTCTGGCTATTGCAGCCGTACTTTTCTTCTGGCGGGCCGGGGGATATTTGGTGCTGTGCGATGGCGGCACTGGGTATGAGTACGCCCGGTACCGGCTGGGAAGGGGAGAGGAATTTTCCATTACCTTTATTCACTCAGTGAATCAAACCCCCGTTACCGACTGCTACGATGCGGACGGCGAGGGAAATATCTGGCTGAGAAAGACCATCTATTACGACTTTGGCGCCGGCGTGCCCTTTGACCTGAATGAGGGGGAGGTCCTGTCCTACGACCAGGACGGCGCCATGATTATTTCCGGAATCAACCGAAGAATCCCTGACTTTCTGCTTTTCGTAGGTACTGTCTCAGACCACACCCTTCGGATAAGCGGGGAGACAGTCAGTCTGCGCGATTTGTGCGGACGAAATACCAAGATTCGCGTCGTTTACCGGCCCGGCCTGATGTGAGGGCCGTCCGGTAGGCAGATAAACAGAGTAAAAGGAGGCATCTCAAGTGGAAGAAAAGGAGAAGAAGCCCATAACTACCGCGCCAAATGAGGAAGCCGGCAACATTCAGGCCGATGTGGATGCGATCATGAAAAAGTATGATCGGGAATCCAATGTCCGCATTTGGGAGGGCATCCCCAAGCAGGTGGTCCGCTTCATGCTGGCTGGCTTCAGCCTGTTCCTGATGTGGATGAACCTGCGCGCCAACTGGAGCGAGACAGTGCGCCGCCCCCTCTTCCTGGGCATTGTCATCCTGCTGGTGTTCATTATATTCCCCGCGAAAAAGGGCGGGATCCAGAAGCCTAACCGAATTCCCTGGTACGATATTATTTTAGCTGTTATTGGGTCCGGCTCCTACTTCTATTTTGTCTTTAATGAGAAGGATCTGATGATGCGTGCCACCCGGATTACCCAGCTGGAGATTATTCTGGGCATTATTGGCGCGTTGGTCCTCTTTGAGTGCTGCCGGCGGGTGGTAGGCCTGCCAATCCTTGTGGTTGCCTCCTGCTTTATTCTGTACGCGTTCTACACGGGCAAAACCTTAAAGCGTATTGTCTATGACCTGTTTTATACGACAAACGGCATTATCGGCACGCCTATTGGTGTGTGCTCTACCTATATTGCCCTGTTTATTATCTTTGGAGCTTTCCTGGAGGCCACGGGTATCAGCAACTTCTTTATCTCCTGCGCTAACGCCCTGGCCGGTTGGGCAACCGGAGGCCCCGCCAAGGTGGCGGTTATCTCGTCCGCGCTGTGCGGCATGGTATCTGGCTCCTCTGTGGGCAACACCGTAACTACCGGCTCTGTGACCATCCCTATGATGAAACGGACAGGATATCCGCCGGAGTTTGCCGGGGCGGTGGAGGCGGCGTCCTCAACAGGAGGACAGATTATGCCGCCCATCATGGGCGCGGCCGCCTTCCTGATGGCGGAGATGGTTGACAGGCCCTATGGCGAGATCATCATCCGGGCCATTCTGCCGGCCATTCTATATTTTACCGGCATCTTCCTGCAAGTGCACCTGCGCGCCAAGCGCCTGGGCCTGAAGGGGATACCCCGGGAGGAGCTGCCCAAGCCCAAGGAGCTGCTTCCCAAGATTTACCTGCTGATTCCCCTGGTGGTTCTGGTTGCTATGATTATGAACGGCCGCACCATGGCCCGTTCCGCTATCATTGCTACCGGCCTGTGCGTAGTGGTCAGCCTGTTTAACAAGGACAACCGGATGACCTTGGGCGGCTTTATCAACGCCCTGGAGGCTGGCGCCCGCAACTGCCTGTCTATTGGCATCGCCTGCGGCGTGGCCGGCATCATCGCCGGCGTGGTTACGCTTACCGGCCTGGGACAGGTCTTCATCACTGCTATTGTCAGTATTGCCAACGGTCAGTTGATGATTGCCTTGTTCTTTACCATGATTACTTGTATCATTCTGGGCATGGGCGTTCCCACCACTGCCAACTATATTATCATGGCCACCACCTGTGCTCCCATTCTGATTACCGGCATGAACATGAACGCCATTGCAGCCAATATGTTTGTGTTCTACTTTGGAATCGTGGCTGATATTACGCCCCCCGTGGCGCTGGCCGCCTATGCTGGCTCTGCGATTGCCAAGGCCAACCCCATGAAGACGGCGTTCCAGGCCACTCGTCTGGCGATTGCCGCATTCCTGATTCCGTATATCTTTGCGCTAAACCCTGCGATGCTCTTTATTGATACGACGGCATTTGACGTCATCCTGGTCATTGTGACCAGCTTTATCGGCATGGCGGGCGTAGCCTCCGGCATTGAGGGCTATTTCCTGCGGAGGATGAACATAGTTGAGCGGGTGCTGATTGCAATCGGCGGACTGATGATGCTCTATCCAGGCGCTGCCACCGATATCATTGGTATTGTGATTGTTGTGGCCATTGGCGCGTTCCAGGTGATGCAAACCAAGAGAGGGGCCCATGCTTAAGCAAAGTACTCCGCTTGTATAGAGCGAGTTTATGTAAAAGGCCGCCCCCGGCCTGCCGAACAGTTTCGGCAGGGCCGGGGGCGGCTTTATACCTTTGGCTTGTAGTTGTACGCATAGAATGCCGGATGGGCCCGGAATTATCGTAAAGCCCACTGAAGCATGAGCAGAAGGCCGAAACCGGGGAGCCCAAGCACGCCTAACACCAAGGCGTTGACCAAATTGACACCCAGGTTAATGCCAACCAGTCCGCCCACCTGAGAGAACAGAGCAAGGGCGGCGAGGCCAACGGACGAGCGCAGCGCCAATCGCAGCAACCGGGCAACGGGCCGGCGCAGAAGGAGCAGGACGGCACACAGAAGCAGTCCTGCCAGACACCAGGCCATGTATCCGGAAAGGGGCTGCGTCATGTGGTACCCTCCATCTCCTTGACGCGGCGCAGCAGATAGTTATACCGGGCCTGGAGGGCGTTGATTTCGAAGACGTAAGATTCAATCAGATCGCTGTCATTGGCGTTGTTGAAGCCGCCGTAAGCCTGATTGATAAGGGTGCGGGTGTGGGACAGGGATTGCAGCAGGTCACGGCGTTCTTCCTCCCGGGCGGGGTCATACTTGCGGGGGGCGGCTTTTCTAACGGATTGCGGCATAATGCGGTCTCCTTTCTCAGATACACGGCTGATACATTCTATGGATAGTTTGGACAAATATTCCAGCCGTTAATCAAAAAAATACGCCCGGCAGCTTTCTGCCGGACGTTAAAAGGTTTACCACATGCTACTGAGGGTCTGGATGTTCCGATAGGCGTACAGCGCTTCGGCTAGCTCCGCCCGGGTAACGGTCTGGCCTGGGCACAAGGCGTTATCCGAAAGACGGAACAGCCGTTTGGATACCGCCCAGCGCATACTGTCATAGGCCCAGGAGGAGACTTCTTCCTGGTCGCTGTACTGGGACAGGCCGGTAAGGAAGAAGGGGTTGGAATAATCGGAACCGGAGGACTGGGCATAGCGGTGGAGGAAAGCGGCCAGCTGTTCCCTGGTCAGGGAGGCCTCCGGGAGGAAAGAGCCATCGCTGTAACCGGCGATAATCCCTTCCTGCTGGCACCAGCACACAGCCGGATAGTACCAGTCGTCTGGCTGGGCATCGGTAAAGCTAACCTGATCCGCCTGCTGGCTTCCTCCCACACACCACAGTACTTGGGCCAGCTGAGCTCGGTTCAGGGGCTGGTCGGGGCCGAAGCTGCCGTCCTCCAGGCCGGTAAACCAGCCCATGGCCAGGCCATGCTCCACGGCGTCGCAGTAAGGTGCGCTCCGAGGGATGTCCCAGGGGAGCAGTTTGTTTCCAAAAATCTCCAGATAGTACAGCTGCTCATAAGTCTGTCCGTCAACGGGATCAGCGCGGCTCAGTGTGACCCGGCAAAGTGGCCAGCTGGTCACAAGCTCCTCTGCCTCCAGCAGCTGGGCACGGGATTTTTCCACCTCATCAAAGCGGTCTGCCAAAGCCTCGGCGGACAGAATATAGGTCTGCCCCACGGTAAGGATTTCGTTTCCGCCCTGAATCAGGCTGCCTTGGGCATTCAGGGAATCCCAGCCGCCGTCCATCAATTCGTAGAATCCGTTTCCATCCACATCGGTGAGATAGTCGATCGACACCCATACGCCATCCGCCTTGGGCTGGATATAAAAATTAGCGTCTCCGGTGACCCGGTTTACCTTACAGTTAAGCGTGTGGTCATAATCCGCAGCCACGTCTGCAGGCAGGAACGTGCCGCTTGCGTCACGCTGGTACCAGTCAATGGAGATGGTCCGGTCGGGGGCTTCCATCTGGGCGGCGTCGATGCGGAAGTCGGCAAAGGGCTCCGGGGCCGGGACGGCCAGGGCGGAGGCTATTGAGAGGGACAGTGCCAGCGCGCAGGCCAGCGCGGCGGACGTCCATTGTTTCATTCGTTTCATGGAGGGCTCCTTTCTGGGGCGCGTGTGCTTACAACGATGAGGGTATTATACTTTATTTTTCCTCCGTTGACAAGGGCTGTAACACAACAGTAAGAATTTGGCATTCTCCAGGTCACCAGATATTGGGTTACCCCTCGCTGCAGGCGGGAATAGAGCCCTCCTCCCACAGATAGCCCAGCTCCTGAAGGGCGCGGCCGGTATACAGAGGACTGTTCTCCTGCGTTTCGCCATTGACCTCCCCGCCCAGGGTGGACAGGTCAATGTGACGCCAGCCGTCCTCCGTCTGAACCACGTCCCAGAAGTGAGGCTCCCCGTCCAATGTGCCCTGAGCTACGTGGCATGGCAGCTCCAGCTGCTGGCAGAGGGCGGCATAGGACAAGGCGAGGCCCTCGCTGCTGGCGGCTTTGCTGTCAAAAAGGCTGGAGACCGTGTTCCCGCCCTGGGGGTCGTATTCCCCCAACTCCAACAGGGCATGGGCGGCGGCAACAGGCAGGCCGGACCGGCCTGTCAGCTCCCATGCCAGATCCTCCAGAGTACGGGCCAGTTCTTCCCGCTGCCGTTCCAACTCCGTGTGTTCAAGGGGGTAGTGCAACAGGATTTCCACAATCCGCTGCCGCCCGCTGTTGGGATAGATGGATACGGCTACTTCGGGCATCCCCAGGGCGCAGGCGGGGACATCGTAGTAAGCCTGACAGGCCAGGTTTCGGATAAAGTCCTCATTTTCTTCGAAGTAGCTGATGCGCAGCACCCGCTCGGGCGCAAAGGAGGCCAGGGCGGACTCCAGCTCGCTACGGATGGCGGTGACGCCGGTGGCTTGGACAATGGAGGATACCTGTTCCCGGGTACGGCGGTAGGTGATGTTCACTTTTGCCTCAGAGTAGGTGACCACCGGGTCTACGGTGTACTTGATGAACTCCACGCAGTAGGCACCTAGGGGGTCCTCTTGTACCACCTCCAGGCAGGCGTCGGCCAAAAAGGACTCCACGTCTTCCGTATTGGTGTATAGGCGGACGGTGCCCTCCTCCATACCGCTGGTGACAAAGTAGATCAGGGCGTTGACCAACTCCTGATAGCTGTCCGCCCGGAGGATGGAGGGATCCCCCTCAGTAGCGGGGACGGCATTGTGGGCGGTGACAGTAGAGTAGTCCCGCTCCAGCAGGGCGGAGCAGCCCGACAGCAGGACGGACAGAGAAAGAATCCCTGCCAACAGATGCTTTTTCATCGGAGCCATCTCCCGTTTAAATGTCATTTTTTTGGTAGCGCCGGAAGCCCTGTCCCAGAACCTCGTGGGCGTCAAAGACGATAAAAAACGCCTCCGGGTCCAGCTCATGGACCAGCGCTTTCAAGGGCACAATCTGCCGCTGCTTGAAGGCGCACATCAGCACCAGCTTGTCCTGCCCGGTAAAGCTGCCCTCCCCGTGGAGGAAGGTGGCGCCCCGGTCCAGCTGCCGGTCAATTTCCGTGGCCATGGGGCGGGGATTGTTGGTGACAATGTAGGCAACTTTGGACCGGTCCAGGCCGTAGAGCATGCCGTCCATGACCATGGTGGAGATATATAGGGCAATGATGCCGTACATGGCGCTGTTCATGCTGCGAAACGCGATGGACACGGCCAACAGCATGGACAAATCTACTACCATCAGCAGTTTGCCAATGGGCAGCCACGCAAAGGGCAGCTTGAGCAGCCGGGCGGTCAGGTCGGTGCCGCCGGTGGTGGCCCCTTTGGAGAAGATCATCCCCAGGGACGCCCCCAGGGTCACCCCGCCGAAGATGGCGGCCAGCATGGGGTCCATAGGCGGGAAGGTGTATACGACGGCGATTAGATCCACCAGCACAGAGGTGGCGGTCATGGCGAAGAGAGAGGACACCAGGGTGTGTCCGCCTAAAAATTTCCATCCCAAAAGAAAGAGGGGGATGTTGAGCACCAGTACCACCGCGCCAATGGGGATGGCGGGGGAGAGGTGATTGAGGATCATGCCCAGAGCGGTGAGACCTCCGAAGCCGATCTGGTTGGGTACATAGAACCAGTCGAAGCTGAGGGAGTAGAGCACCGACCCCAGGGCGATCCAGAGGTAATCCTGCACATAGCGGGAGAGGCCGGTTTGTTTCATAAGTCCTCCTGATTAAAGTATTGTCATTTGTTCCTCGCCCCGGTCTTCCTCCTTGAGGAGCGCCCCGGCAATGGGCAGGGATCGGGCCCGGTAGCGGGCGGCGTTCTGAATGTGGGAGCGGTCCAGGGGCAGGACCTTCTCCACCTTATATTTGGGCTTCAGGGTCATAACATTGACACCCTGGGTATTCCGGGTGGTTTTGGGGGTGAGGCTGGCGGTATGGAATACCACGCAGCGCCCCTCGGTGGAGATGACCGCAGCCTCAAAGTCCTCCTTCAGCAGGAAAGCGGACACCAGCGGAGATTTGTCAGAGTACGCCCCGGTCAACTTTTTCCGCCGGGTTTGGGTCTGATAGGCGGACAGCTCTACCCGGGCGGCTTTGCCGTTTTCAAAGAAGAACACGACCTGCCCCGAGTAATCCCCGGCGATGCAGGCCCAGAGGGCTCTCTCCTCCGGATCCATGGCCAGCTTGGAGGGCAGATAGTCCCCCAGGGCGCTGGCTTTGGTGTCATCGAAGTCGCTGAGGCGGGTTTTGTAGCACTGCTGCCGGTCTGTAAACACCAGCAGCTCGTCCCGATTTGCGGCCTCCCACTGGAGGAAGGGGCCGTCCCCCTCCTTGTATTTCTGTCCACTGGCCATCCGCAGGGATTGGGGCGTAATCTTTTTCAGATACCCCTCCCGGGAGAAGAACAGGTGGACGGGGTAGTCAGGAGTCTCGTCCTCCACGGTCATCAACGGTTCGTCCATGTGGTCGTATACGACCTGGGTCCGCCGGGGGACGGCGTATTTTTTCTTGACCTCTGTCAGCTCGTCGGTGATGATCTTCCGGATGCGCCTGGGGGAGTTGACGGTGTCCTCCAGGTCTGCAATCTCATCCTGGAGGGCGTCCACCTCCTGGGTGCGCTTGAGGATGTACTCCTTGTTGATGTTGCGCAGGCGGATGTCCGCCACATACTCCGCCTGGAGCTGGTCGATGCCGAAGCCGATCATTAGGTTGGGGATGACCTCGGCGTCCTCCTCGGTATCCCGGATGATTTTGATGGCCCGATCAATGTCCAGGAGAATCCGCCGCAGGCCCTTAAGCAGGTGCAGCTTCTCCTTTTTTTTGTTCATGGAGAAGTACACCCGCCGCCGGACGGAGTCCATCCGCCAGGCGGTCCACTCCTCCAGGATTTCCCGGACGCCCAGCACCTTGGGCTGTCCGGCGATAAGGATGTTGAAGTTGCAGGACTGGCTGTCCAGCAGGGGGGTAAGCTTGAAGAGCTTGGCCATCAGCTTCTCCGGGTCAGTGCCACGCTTCAGGTCGATGGTGAGCTTTAAGCCGGACAGGTCGGTTTCGTCCCGCATGTCGGCGATCTCCTTCAGCTTGCCCGCCTTCAGCAGCTCGGATACCTTGTCCAGAATGGCCTCGGAGGTGGTGGAGTAGGGGATCTCATAGACCTCAATGAGGTTTTCCTCCTTGACATACCGCCACCGGGCCCTTACTTTGAAGGAGCCCCGCCCGGTGCGGTAGATATCCGCCAGGGCGGCGGCATCGTAGAGCAGCTCGCCGCCGGTGGGCAGGTCGGGGGCTTTTAAGGTTGTCATAATATCGTGGTTGGAATCCTTCAGGAACGCGATGGTGGTGTCGCACACCTCCCCCAGGTTAAAGCCGCACAGGTCGCTGGCCATGCCTACGGCGATGCCCTTATTGGCCGCCACCAGCACGTTGGGGAAGGTAGTGGGCAGGAGCGTGGGCTCCTTCAGTTTGCCGTCGTAGTTGTCCACAAAGTCTACCGTGTCCTGGTCGATGTCCCGGAACAGCTCGGCGCAGATGGGGTCCAGCCTGGCCTCGGTGTACCGGCTGGCCGCCCAGGCCATGTCCCGGGAGTAGACCTTGCCGAAGTTGCCCTTGGAGTCCACCAGGGGGTGGAGCAGGGCGCCGTAGCCCCGGGAGAGGCGTACCATGGTGTCGTAGATGGCGGAGTCGCCGTGGGGATTGAGCTTCATGGTCTGGCCCACAATGTTGGCCGACTTGGTCCGCCCGCCCCCCAGCAGCTTCATGGTGTACATGGTGTACAACAGCTTCCGGTGGGAGGGCTTAAAGCCGTCGATCTCCGGGATGGCCCGGGAGACAATGACCGACATGGCGTAGGGCATGTAGTTGATCTCCAGGGTCTGGGTGATGGGCTGCTCCAGCACCTCCGCCCGCAGGCCTATCACGTTGGGATCGGCAGTGCGGTTTTTCGTTTCATTTATCGCTTTCTTCTTGGCCATTTAGTTCAGTCCTTGTTATAAATTATACTTTGGTCTCTCGGGCGGCGTCGAAGGCGTCCAGCAGTTGTTCCACCAGGCGGAGATAATCCTGGATCTCTTGAACATCCCTGTCTTGATAGAAGTGGCTGGGCAAAGCCCACATCCCGTAGGAACCGCCGCCCTCGACATACAGCGGATAGGACAGACTGGGGTCGTTCTCACACAGCTCCCCTGTCCGGCCATTGTACTCCTCCACCAGCTCCGCCAGATCATCGGGGAGATAGCGCAGATAGTCGGCGGGGACGGTCTCCCTGGCCAGGACCATATCGTTGACCTGGTTCAGCTTCTCAAGTGCATAGCGTTGGTTGGCGGTGAGCGAGGGGGGCGGCAGGTAGTTCCGGGGTGGCGCAGGCGGCCAGAGACAGAATCATGGCTGCCAGGGGCAAAGCGGTCAGGTGTTTTTTCATTGGGATATCTCCTATCTTTCGTTCTTTTGCATGGTTAACTAATATCCGCCAGCTCCAAAAACTCATGCCCATGGTCGGCGATGTGGGTTTTCCGGCCGGAGAGGTCGTCCCCCAGAAGGAGGTCAAACATCTGGGCGGTGCGCGCAATGTCCTCAGGCACAATCTTAATCAGCCGCCGGGTGTCGGGGGACATGGTGGTCAGCCACATCATCTCGGGCTCGTTCTCGCCCAGGCCCTTGGAGCGCTGGACGTCGTACTTCTTCCCCTGGAGCTTGGCCACAATGTCGTCCTTCTCCTTGTTGGAGTAGGCGAACCAGGTCTTCTCCTTGCAGGTGATCTCAAACAGGGGGGACTCGGCGATGTAGACATAGCCCTCCTGGATCAGGGTGGGGGTGAGGCGGTAGAGCATGGTGAGCACCAGGGTGCGGATCTGGAAGCCGTCCACGTCGGCGTCGGTGCAGATAACAATTTTATTCCACCGCAGGGCGTTTAAGTCAAAGGCGGCCATATCCTTGGCCCGCTTATCGTGGACCTCCACTCCGCAGCCCAGCACCTTCAGCAGATCGGTGATGATCTCGCTCTTGAAGATTTTGCCGTAGTCGGCCTTGAGGCAGTTGAGAATCTTGCCCCGGATGGGCATGATGGCCTGGAATTCGCTGTCCCGGGCCTGTTTGACGCTGCCCAGCGCCGAGTCGCCCTCCACGATATACAGCTCGCTGCGGTTTACATCCCTTGTGCGGCAGGGGACGAATTTCTGCACCCGATTGGAGATGTCCATAGCGCCGGTGAGCTTCTTTTTGATGTTCAGCCGGGTTTTCTCCGCGTTTTCCCGGGCCCGCTTGTTGATGAGCACCTGTTCGGCAATTTTTTGGGCGTCGGCGGGGTTTTCGATGAAGTAGACCTCCATCTGCGACCGGAGGAAGTCGGCCATGTTTTCCTGGATGCTCTTGTTGTTGATGGCCTTTTTGGTCTGGTTCTCATAGGAGGTCTGGGTGGAGAAGTTGTTGCTCACCAGTACCAGAGCGTCCTGAATGTCGGGAAAGGTTACCTTGCTCTCATTTTTGGTGTACTTGTTCTGCTGCTTCAGGCAGGCGTCAATGGCGGAGACAAAGGCGGAGCGCACCGCCTTCTCCGGGGAGCCGCCGTGCTCCAGCCAGGAGGAGTTGTGGTAATGCTCGATGAGCTGCACCTTGTTGGAAAAGCAGAAGGAGACCGACAGCTTCATCTTGTATTCCGGCTTGTCAGCCCGGTCCCGGCCCCGGCGCTCCGTCTGCCAGAAAACGGGGGCGGTGAGGGCGTCCTCTCCGGCCAGCTCGGTGACGTAGTCCGAAATGCCGTTTTCATACTGAAAATCGGTGGCCTCAAATTTGCCCCCCGTCTGATTCCTGAACCGGAAGGTCACCCCGGCGTTGACCACTGCCTGGCGCTTCATCACGTCCAGATAGTACTCCGCCGGGATGTTGATGTCGGTAAAGACCTCCAGGTCGGGCTTCCAGCGGATGGTAGTGCCGGTTTTTTTCCCGCGATCGGTGGGCTCACTGTTCAGCCCGCCGATGTTCTCCCCCTTCTCAAAGTGGAGGGAGTACTTCTTCCCCTCCCGCCACACGGTGACATCCATGTATTCGCTGGCGTACTGGGTGGCGCAGGAGCCCAAACCGTTTAGACCCAGGGAGTACTCGTAGTTGTCCCCGTCAGCGTCGTTGTACTTGCCGCCGGCGTACAGCTCGCAGAAGACCAGCTCCCAATTGAATTTCTGCTCCTTCTCATTCCAGTCCACCGGGCAACCCCGGCCCTGATCCTCCACCTGGATGGAGCCGTCCTCAAAGCGGGTGACGGTAATCAGCGCTCCGTGGCCCTCCCGGGCCTCGTCTATGGCGTTGGACATAATTTCAAAAACGGCGTGCTCACAGCCCTCCAGCCCGTCGGAGCCGAAGATGACGCCCGGGCGCTTGCGTACCCGGTCGGCCCCTTTCAAGGCGGAGATAGACTCATTGCCGTAGTTCTTCTTCTGTGCCATGACAGTACCTCTCATTTTCTACTGGGTATACAAACCCAATTTATCATTTTATATATTACCAAAAACCGGGGGTGGAAGTCAAGGGATGAAAGGGCGCATAAAATCCGAGAAAAAGTGAAAACTGTCAGTCAAGGGGAGAGGAATATGGAGTTTTTTCAGGTGATCGAGGATAAAGAAGGGATTGAGGAGGCCATCCTGCGGGCCCTGCCCTCCGGGTGGAGGCGGGAGAAGCGGGTGAGCGAGCGCCATCCGGCCCTGCTGGTGGTGTCGCCCCGGGCGGCGACCAGAGGGTTTCCGCTGCCCCGGCAGTGCCGCACGGCGCTGCTGCCCGGCGGAATGGGGGGTGTGCCGCCTCAGGCGGCCAGCGCGGTCAGCTATGGGGTGTCCCCCCGGGACAGCCTGACAATTTCAAGCCGGGAGGGGGACACCCTGTGGGCCGCCCTCCAGCGGGAGCTGGTAACGGTGGACGGGCGGGTGGTGGAGCGTCAGGAGTTCCCCCTCGCCCTGGGGCAAGGAGAGGGAGAGCTGACCGCTCTGGCCGCAGCCGGGGCGCTGCTTCTGCTGGGGGTGCCCCCGGAGAAGCTGGGACCGTCTCCCGGCTGAGGCTGAAAAGGCCGCGGAGCGTGTGCAGGAAATGGTGGATTGCGTGAGGGCGACAAAAAAGTAAAGGCAAGGCAAACCGGTGCGGTCTGCCTTGCCTTTACTTTTTTGGAATCGAATCATTTGAAAAGGGCCATAGATTCTTTTCAGGCGCTCAGATTATGAGCCTGTTTTTGCTCAGTCGTCGCCGAAGCTGATGCCCAGCAGGCGGGCCTCGGTGATAATGTCGGACTTGGGGTCAATGGTTTTCAGCTTGCCAGCAACCTCTTTCAGGGGAATGGAGGTGATGATATGGTTCTGGATGGCTACCATGTTGCCGTACTCCTCTTTGGAGATCATCAAGGCGGCGGTGGTGCCCAGGCGGGAGGAGAGCACGCGGTCGTAGGCGCAGGGAGTGCCGCCGCGCTGCATATGGCCGGGGACGGTTACCCGGACTTCCTTGCCGGTTTTTTTGAGGATCTTGTCAGCGATGGCGTAGGAGACGGAGGGGTACTTTTCCAAAACCTCCTCCATGTGCTTTTTGTACTCCTTTTTGGACATTTCAGCCTCTTTTTTGGAGATGGCGCCCTCCGCCACGGCCAGAATGGTGAAGCCGTTGCCCGAGGCGGCGCGTTGCTTGATCTTGGCAATGACCGAGTCGATGTCGTAAGGAATTTCAGGGATCAGGATAATGTCCGCGCCGCCGGCAATCCCTGCGTTGAGGGTGAGCCAGCCTGCCTTGTGGCCCATGATCTCCACCATGAACACCCGGTTGTGGGAGGCGGCGGTGGTGTGGATGCAGTCGATGACCTCGGTGGCCAGGCTGATGGCGGACTGGAAGCCGAAGGTGGTGTCGGTGCCCCAGAGGTCGTTGTCGATGGTCTTGGGCAGGCCGATGACATTCAAGCCCTCCTCGCTAAGAAGGTTGGCGGTTTTCTGGCTGCCGTTGCCGCCCAGAACCACCAGACAGTCCAGCCGCAGGCGGCGGTAGGTGTATTTCATGGCCTCCACCTTGTCCAGGCCGTTTTCATCGGGGACGCGCATCAGCTTGAAGGGCTGGCGGCTGGAACCCAGGATGGTACCGCCCCGGGTAAGCAGGCCGGTGAAGTCGATGGGGGACAGCTTTTTATAGTCCTCGTAGATAAGGCCCTTGTAGCCGTCGATAAAGCCGATGATTTCCACCTCGTTGCCGTAGATGTTGTACAAGCCCTTGGCAACACCGCGCATGGTTGCGTTAAGAGCCTGGCAGTCTCCACCACTGGTGAGAAGTCCGATCCGTTTCATAACATTACTTCCTTTCAGAACAATATATGAAAGCCGTTCCGGCTTGGCAAACTAATCCCGCCCGGCAATGCGGCCCAGCAGACCGCGCCGGGTTTTCCGGACTGTGGCAGGCTGCTTTTTAACCGGTATTTTTTTGACCGCCGGCTTGGGGGCCGGCTGGGACGCTTGGGGCTGCGGCTTGGACAGCGCCCACGCGCCGCCGTATGCCTGGCCGCAGAAGTGCTCCTGGGAGTTGAAGGGGACGTCCGTTTGGGGGCGGGCATACGTGCCGTCCGGCTGCTGAACGCGGCCCTTGGCGGTGTCGCGAAGCTGATCCCGGAACATCTCCTCCAGGTGGGCGCGCAGTTCGGGATCGTGGACAGGGATGGCCACCTCCACCCGGCGGGTGGTATTGCGGGTCATGAAGTCGGCGGAAGAAATATACACCTGCCGGCGTTGGCCCTCGCCGAATATATAAATTCGGGCGTGTTCCAGGTAGCGGCCCACGATGCTGTGGACGGTGATGTTGTCCGTCAGGCCGGGCACCCCTCCCACAAGGCAGCAGATGCCCCGGATCACCAGATCGATGTTCACCCCGGCCTGGGATGCCTCAATCAGCTTGTCAAGAATCAGTTTGTCGGTCAGGCCGTTGAGCTTGAAGCCCAGGTAGGCGGGCCTGCCCTGCCGGGCCTGCTCAATCTCCCGGTCGATAAAGGCCAAAACCTTGGAGCGCAGGCAGGCGGGAGCCACCATCAGGTGGCGGCTGTCCTCAACGACCTCGCCCATGGACAGGCAGTTGAACACCTGGGCGGCCTCGGCGCCGATCTCGGGGGAGGCGGTCATCAGGGCGTAGTCGGTGTACAAGCGGACCGTGTCCTCGTTGTAGTTCCCGGTGCCCACCTGGGTGATATACTCCACCTGGTCGTGGTGCATCCGGGTGATGAGCAGCAGCTTAGAGTGGACCTTCAGGCCGTCCAGGCCGTAGATGACCCGGCACCCGGCCTGCTCCAGCACCCGAGACCAGCCAATGTTGTTCTCTTCGTCGAACCGGGCCCTCAGTTCTACCAGGACCACAATCTCCTTGCCGTTCTCGGCGGCGTCCACCAGGGCCTCCACAATTTTGCTGTTGTGGGCCACCCGGTAGAGGGTCATTTTGATGGAGACGACCTCCGGGTCCTGGCCGGCCTCCTGAAGCAGCCGGAGCAGGGGGCGGATGCTCTCATAGGGGTAGGTGAGCATCAGGTCCCGCTTTCTGATCTGTTCCGTTATGGGAGCCAGCGCATCCACGTTGGGGGAGTTCTGCGGCACACGGCGGGGATAGAACAGCTCGGTTTTATCCCGGAGCATGTCCCGCAGCGCGCCCATAAAGGACAGGTCCAAAGGCGCGCCGCTGGCGAACAGGTGCCTTTTGGACAAGCCCAGGCAGGCGCACAGGCTGTCCCGGATGGTGTCGGACAGCTTGCCCCGGTACTCCAGCTTGACCGGCTGAAGGCGCTTGCGGCGGCGGATCATTTTTTCCATGCTCTTGCGGTACTCCTCGGCCAGCATCTCGCTCATCTCCGAGGAGGAGTCGTCCATGTGGATGTCGGCGCTGCGCACCAGGCGGATGAGAACGGCGCCGTCCACCTTGTAGTGGGCAAATATCTTGGGCAGGAAGCTGGCGATCAGGTCCTCCACCAGCATAAACCGCTGCCCCTCGCCAGGCAGGGGGACCAGGCGGCGCAGGACGCCCTCTCCACAGGGGACGATGCCCATGCGCTCGCCGCCGCTTTTGGTTTTCAGAATGGCCACGGCATAAATCGCCTTGTTGCGCAGGAAGGGGAAGGGCTGTTTGCGCCCGATGATCTGGGGGGACAGTAGGGGCAGTACGTTGGAGGCAAAGTGCTTTTCCAAAAAGGACTGCTGTTTGTCGGACAGGCCGGCAAAACGGCAGATTTCCACGCCCTGGCCGGCCAGCTCCTCTATGAGGCCCTTGCAGACGCGGTCCCGCTCAGCCAGCAGGCCCCGGGTTTTGTCCAGCACGGCGGCGGTCTGTTCCGCGCTGGTCATGCCGGTTTTATCATCCACGGCGGTGAGGTGGAGGGTGTCCATCAGCATACCCACGCGCACCATATAAAACTCGTCCAGATTGCTCTGAAAGATGGAGGCAAAATTGAGCCGTTCGCATAGGGGGTTGGCCGGGTCCTCGGCCTCCTCCAAAACGCGCTTGTTGAATTGAAGCCAGGACAGCTCGCGGTTGACGCGGCATCCGTTGGGGGCGGTAGGCCCGCTCAGGTCTTTCATGGCCGGTAAATCCTCCTGTCTTGCGGTCTTGTCATAAATGTACCACCCTTTTCCAATGGACGCAAGCCCTTTCAACAACTTTTTCTTCGGAATCTCTAGATAAGCAAGTGCCCGCCTGCTCCGCCGCCCGGTCAGAGGATGTTGCTTTTAATAAGTCAATCAGATTCTGCTGCACCGGGTTTGTATTTTGCTGGGCATAGGAGAGGTAAACGCTGCGCGATGCCAGGGGATCGTCCAGCTGGTAAAAGACCACTCTGTCGGTCGCGGTCACATGTGACGGAATTGCGGAGCGCAGGAAGGTGATCCCCTGCCCCTCCAGAACCAGATAATATGCCGCCCTCTGTCAGGGTCAGCGTGACCTGGGGGTAGAGAAGCTGGAACTCCTTCATCAGATCTGGGAGTACGTAGGTGCAGAAGAACATAGAGCTGCCGATGCGCAGTTCTGTCCGGCCCAGATTGCTCAGCTGCCGGAAATGCCCGGCCATCTCCTCCTCGATGGCTGTAATCTGCTCAATTTTCTTGATATAGTACCGCCCCGCATCAGTCAGCGAGATAGGGCTGGCGCTCCTGTCAAACAGGGGCAGGCTGCCCTGGCAGAGGGCGGATTGACCCGGGCATACTGATTTTTTCAGGATAGGTTGGACAAACCGGGGGCATTCTGGTACAATAGGGAGAAACTGAAGCGCCGGAGGAGGGAACTACATAAGTCTTATACGAAAATAGATATAACGTCTTCAAGTTTTTCGTATTTTACTTTTTGACGGTTTTGTGGCTTAATAGAATTATAAGGTCAAACGTGAGTCGTCTGACCCACGGATACAAATTGAAGGAGGCAGAATTATGGCGGCAAGAATTGCGGCGCGGATGAACCGGATGGCGCCATCCGGCATCCGAAAGGTCAACGAAAAGGCGTTGGCGATGGAGCGGGCGGGGGAAAAGGTCCTCCACTTTGAGATCGGACGGCCCGACTTCGATACCCCGGAGTACATCAAGAGGGCGGCCAACCAGGCCCTGGCTGAGGGAAAAGTCCACTACACCTCCAACTTTGGCATGATGGAGCTGCGGCAGGCCATTGCGGACAAGCTGAAACGGGAAAACAACATTGATTACAAGCCGTCCGAGGTGCTGGTCACCGTGGGCCTGTCCGAGGCGGTGTTTGCCGTGCTGGCCACTATCTTGGAGGAGGGGGACGAGATTCTGGTCCCTGATCCGGTGTGGCTCAATTACATCAACGTGCCCAACCTGCTGGGGGCAAAGGCGGTTACCTACGGCCTGGCGGAGGAGACCGGCTTTCAGATGGACCTGAATGAGATCAAGGCCAAGATTACCCCCAAAACCCGGGCCATTGTTATTATCACCCCCAATAATCCAACCGGCGGCGTGCTGTCTGAGGATGTGCTGAAGGAGCTGGCTGAGGTTGCCGCCGCCAACGACCTGATGGTCATCTCCGACGAGGTATATGAGCGGCTGGTTTATGACGGGGCCAAGCACGTCAGCATTGCCTCCCTGCCCGGCATGAAAGAGCGTACCTTCACCATGAACGGCATGTCCAAAGCCTACGCCATGGACGGCTGGCGGCTAGGCTATGTGGCCGCGCCTGAGGAGTACATTCTGGCCATGAACAAGTTCCACCAGCACAATACCACCTGCGCCCCCGCGTTTGTCCAGGCGGCCGCCATCGCCGCTTTGACGGAAGAGGGGGATGAGGTCAACGACATGGTGAAGGAGTACCAGCACCGCCGGGACGCCGCGGTCAAGGCGATCAATGAGATTCCCGGCCTGCACTGTGAGTGCCCCAAGGGCGCTTTCTATATCTTCATCAACTGTAAATCCCTGGGCATGAAATCCGCCGGCCTGGCCGCCTATCTGCTGGAGAACGCCAAGATTGCCCTGGTGCCCGGCGACGTGTTCGGCCCCGGCGGCGAGGGCTACCTGCGGATGTCCTTTGCCAACAGCTACGAAAATGTGGTGGAGGGGTGTGAACACCTCCGTAAGGCCGTAGAAGAACTGAAAAAGTAATTGGGAGGTTTGAAAAATGCGTCTGGCAACCATCAAGAAAGACGGCGCTGAAATTGCCGGTATTGTCACCAGCCGGGGAGTCCTGCCTGTCGCCGCGCTGAATGAGGCCAAGGGCACAAGCTGGAAGACCGATATGATGTCCCTGATTCGGGCCGGGGAGATCCCCGCTATGACCAGCTGGTACAACGCCGGCGGAAAAGCTGAGCTGGAGGCGCTGCCCGGTTTGGTTCCCCAGGAGGATGTGGTTTACGCGCCCCTATACCGCAACCCCAAGCGTATCTTTGGGATCGGCCTGAATTATGTGGACCACGCCGGCGACATCGGATCCGCCGCCCCCACTGGTTTTCCCGGCAGCTTTTTCAAGATGGCGGATACCCTCATCGGGCCTGATGACGAGATTAAACTGCCCACCCTGAAGGAGGCCCAGAAGACCACCGCCGAGGCGGAGCTGGGCGTCATTATGGGCAAGGACTGCCGGGATGTGTCTGAAGAGAACTGGCAGGACGCCGTTGTAGGCTACACCACTATTCTGGACATGACCGAGGAGTCTATCCTCAAGGGCAACGACTATGTCAGCGGCAATCCCCGGTATCTGTGCATTGTGAAGAATTTCCCCACATTTTTCTCCTTTGGCCCGGAGCTGGTCACCCCTGATGAGGTGCCAGATGTGCTGGAGCTGGAGGTTCAGTCCGTTCATAACGGCGAGGTTTATGCCAAGAACACCGTCAGCAACATGACCCACCGGCCTGCCCGGCTGGTTTCCCTTCACAGCAGCATCCAGGGCTGGTACGCCGGTGACATTTTGTCCACTGGTACTCCCCGGGCGTTCCACATCCAGGACGGCGACGTGGCCGAGTGCCGTATTTACGGCCCCGATGGCTTTGAAATGCGTCCCCTGCTCAACCCTGTGGTGGACCTGAAAAAGCACCCTGAGAAGGAATAATAAAAGATTGGAGCGATCATGATGAAAGCCACTTTTGTGTTAACCCCTGCTGAGGCCCGCCGCCTGATTGCCAAGGCCGTGGTCCAGATGCCCGAGTTTCAGAAGGCTTGGAAGGACGCCTATGTTCTGCTGGCCGGCGGCACAACCAACGCATTTATCGCTCAGGAACTGGGCTATGAGGTGGAGCCCGGCCTGTGCACCGTGGGCAACAGCACCGACGCTCTGCTGTGCGTAACCGAACCCTCCAGCCGCAAGAGCTTCCCCAATGTTTTCTACAAGGGCCAGCCTGTGGACAAGAAGATCGACGAGGCTCTTCAGGATTATCACGCTGATACCGTTATCATTAAAGGCGCCAACGCCTTTGACCAGGACGGCCATGTGGGCGTCATCACGTCCGGGTTCAACGGCGGAACCGTCCCCAACTTCATTGGATACATGACCAGCAAGGGCTTGAAGTATATCTGCCCTGTGGGCTATGAGAAGATGGTGCCCAGCGTCCCCGCCGCCAGCCGGGCCCTGGGCGGCGCCAACCACATCGATATTTCTATGGGTGCTGATCCTGGTATGTACTGCTTGTCCAGCGCCGACATTGTGACCGAGGTCGAGGCCATTCAGATGATGTTCCACTGTGAGGCCAAAGTGGTGTGCGCCGGCGGCATCGGTGGCAACGAGGGCGCCCACTACTGGGCGGTAGACGGCGGGGAGGACGATATCAAGGCCCTGGTTGACTTCCTGGAGAAGAACATCAAAGGTGAGCCTCCCGTCAAGGGCAATAAGGGCAACTGCGCTAACTGCCGGTATCCCGGCTGCCGCTACCACGGACTGAAACCGGATGAGCTTCCTGACTGGATGAAGAAAAAGGGAATCAAAAAATAAGTTTTCCTGGAAAATGATGACGCGAGGGCGGCTGTTGCCAAACAGCCGCCCTATAGCATCAGCTGTATATCGACGCTTTTGGCTGGAAAACATAGACAAGCAAATTTCTGTATATCTTGCCAGAGTCTGCGGATACTAACGCTGTCAAAGCAATAAAACCGCAGGAGGCATGAGAGAAATGAAAGCAACTGGTATCGTGCGCCGCATTGACGACCTGGGGCGGGTGGTCATACCCAAGGAGATACGCCGTACTATGCGTATCCGTGAGGGCGACCCCCTGGAGATATACACCGATAAGGACGGCGGCGTGATTTTTAAGAAGTATTCCCTGATGGGCGGACTTGTGGATTTTGCCGGCCAGCTGTGTGAAACCTTGAACCGCACTACCGGACAGGTGACCGTCATTACCGACCGGGACAGCTGCATCGCAGTGGCTGGGGCACCCCGCCGGGAGCTGACGGAGAAAGCCATTTCTCCTCAGGTAGAACGGCTGATGGAGGGGCGGCAGGTTTACCAGTATAAGCCTGGGGAGGAGACTATTCCCTTATGCGCCGACAGCGAGAAGTATTCTTTGTCCACGGCAGCGCCTATCCTGTCCGAGGGCGATGTACTGGGCTGCGTCCTTTTTGCCGGGGATGGGGCGGACCGTCTCGTTGGCGGCGAGGTAGAGTACAAATTGGTCCAGTCTATTGCTGGCTTCTTGGGACGGCACATGGAGAGCTGAGCAGAAGCAGGGACGGCACACGCCGTCCCTGCTTCTTGTATCAAGAAAGGGAGTCGGGAATCGTCATCATAACAGATGACAGCCTGCCTTCGTAAGAAAAGGCAAGGGAACCACAGGCAATGCCCATAGTCCCCTTGCGGGTATTTTATGATATTACTCTGATAGAATCAAGTGTATCTGCCTTTGAACAATTTTGCTCAAGGCATCCAATCTTTCCTGCTCCGCATGGATGCAGGGGTGCTGCTGGAACGTGAAGTCCTTCAGCTCCATCAGATCCCAGCGGATATCGTCCGTCAGCAGGCCTCTGGCGTTTCGGATGAAGTCCTGGCCCAGTCTGGGCTTACAGCGCCGCGGATACCAGGCCGGGTCTGCCAACTGATCGTTGTCCAGTTCAGGCAGCAGGCTCCGATTGTGGTCGAACACCGGCGCCATCCCCCGGATCTCCAGTGTGTCTGTATCAAACAGCACGCCGAAGTTTCCATAGTGGCGGTCGGTATTCAGGATAATGGCGTCTAGGACGCACATTCTCCGGAAAGCGTTTCCGCTGCCGATACTCTCGAAATAGGCCAGTAGTTCCGGTATGGTACGCTCTTCTCCACGGAATACTGCGCTGGCTTTGGCCAGACCCACAGTCTCGTTGGTAAAGAGCGGGCATTTGCTGACCAGCTTCTCCCGGTAGTAATCCATGTCGTAAGGGACTGCCCCGGGGCACAGCTGGCCGGACAACTGGGCAGCCAGATACTCGGAAAGCGGTTCGATTTCATAATGTGCGCTGCCGCTCTTATAGAGGAAAATACCGCTGGCCTCCCGTTTCCAGCACTTGGCGTAATATCCGTCCGTCCCGAACTCCGGGGAGGTGGAGGACAGGTCTGTCTCACTGATGATCCCGTCAAAGGCGGCCTCGCTGATGATTTCGCTGAACGGATTGGTATAGAGGGAGACCTCACGCCAGGTCAGCGGTGAGTCCGATTCCCGTACCCAGAACGTGTCATTCAGAGAAAGAGCATGGGTGACGCGGAGAAATCCCTCCGGATCATCGCAGCCATACTGCTCCAGCAGCTGCTGGATATGCTTGCGGTGCTTAGGCGCCTTTCGATGGTCCAGGAAAGAGGTCAGCTCACGGTAGCCAATCGGCCGGAGCGGGGTAAACCACTGGTCTTCAAAAAACTCCGGCTCGTCAAACTCGTTGCGCCGGCAGTGGAACGCCAGCGTGGGAATATCCTTGTTGAGCAGAATATAACCCGTCCCGCTGTTATGAGCAGCCATTGGCCCAGCCTCCTTTCTCTGAGATAGCCTCATTATACACAAAAATGATCCTTTTCGCAATGCTGGGAATTGATTATCGAAGCAAATAATGGCTCGTCACACAAAAAACTGACCCTGCGTTTTATTTCACTCTGGATCAATTCTGGAATTATGGAGTGGTCTTCTTTCTTTATGACCAAAAACAAATCCTGATTGCAATCAGAAAAAGCTCTCTGGCTCCAAACATTTGATGTATAATAAACAGTTTATCAACTAAGTCAGAGTAAATTGAGGCCATGAAATCAGTGGGTGGCGGTGGGCATCTGGCAACGCCGGTGGCCGGGCTGCTGGGGACAGTCATGGCGGCGGCGCTGCTGCTGAAATACCGGAAGCGGTATGGGTATTAAAAATGTTCGGTTCATATACCAAGAGGGACATGAGGTAAGTTCGCCCCATGTCCCTCTGTTTTTGAAAATCCCCCTTGACAACTGTAGCAATCCGCCCTATACTGTACTTGTTAATACAATACAGTAAATAACGGATAGGCGGTGGGAATTTGGAGATTGTAGTCAGCAACAAAACGAGCCGTCCCCTATATGAACAGATCTCGACCCAGGTAAAAGCGCAGATCATGAGCGGGGAGCTGAAGGCGGGAGACCCCCTTCCCTCCATCCGCTCCTTAGCGAAATCCTTGCAGATCAGCGTTTTGACAGTGCAGAAGGCATACGACCTTCTGCAAGCGGACGGGTTTATCGAGACGACGGCGGGAAAGGGCTGCTTTGTTTCCGCGCAGAATCAGGACTTTTATCTGGAGGAGCAGCAAAAGAAAATCGAGGAGCATTTTAACGAGGCCATTGAGATTGCCCGCACAAGCGGAATCCCTCTTGATAAAATGCTGAACCTGTTGACGCTTCTGTACGAGGAGGATTGACCATGACAAATGCGCTCACTGTTTCAGGACTGACCAAGACCTATCCGGATTTTGTTTTGGATCAGGTCTCGTTTTCCGTCCCCAGCGGCTCCATTGTGGGGCTGATTGGGGAAAACGGCGCCGGGAAAAGTACGACCATCAACGCGGCCCTGGGCCTGATCCAGAAGGAGGCGGGCCAGGTCTCCATTTTCGGGAAAGAAGGACTGGACGGCGATACCAAGGAAGAGATCGGCGTGGTCTTTGACGGCAGCAACTACCCCGAAATCCTCTCCCCCAGGAAGCTCAACGGGGTTATGAAACGCATCTACCGCTCCTGGGACGAAACGGCCTACTTCCGCCTTTTGAAGCAGTTTTCCCTGCCCCCTGACAAGCCCCTCAAGCAGTTCTCCAAGGGGATGAAGATGAAGCTGGCAATCTCCGTTGCCCTCTCCCACCACTCCAAGTTACTGATCTTGGACGAAGCCACCAGCGGTTTGGACCCGGTGATCCGGGATGACATTCTGGATATGCTGCTGGACTTTGTTCAGGAGGAGGACCACTCCATTCTGGTGTCCTCCCACATCACCAGCGACCTGGAGAAGATTGCGGACTATATCGTGTTCATCCATGAGGGGAAAGTGGTCTTTTCCAAGCCCAAGGACGAGCTGGTGGAGCAGTACGGCATCATCAAGTGCGGAGCGGCGCAGTTTGACGCGCTGGACAAGGCCGACATCATCGTGTACCGCAAAATGGACTATGAATGGCAGGTGCTGGTGGCCGACCGGGAGAAGATGCAGAAGAAGTATCCGAAGGCCATGGTGGTTCCGGCCACCATTGACGAGATCATGCTGCTCTATGTAAAGGGGGAGAAGTGATGAAAGGCGTTCTGCTGAAGGACCTCTATATCGCCAAGAGCAATATCCTGGTCACCGTAGTCAGTTTGGTTGTTCTGGGGTTCGGGCTGTCGTTCCTTCTGGAGACAAGTGCGCTGCTGGTTCTGGCTCCGGTGGCCTCCACTACCGCGGTTTTTATCAGTATCACCAGCGACGCCGCCTCCAAGTGGAACAAAAATGTGATTACCATGCCGGTGTCCAGGAGCCAGATCATCGGAGAGAAATTCGTGTTTTACATCCTGCTTGCCGTCCTGGGGCTGCTTACCGCGCTGATTCCCTGCCTGATCCTTTGGGCCTTCGGTGTTGGCATGACCCTCCATTCCCTGTGCCTGTATGGGTCTATCGGCATCAGCGCCACACTGCTGGCCGGCGGAATCAGCCTGCCTTGCGCTTATCTGTTTGACCCGGAAAAATCCCAGATCGTGTTTATGATGTCCTTCATGGCGTCCACGGGGATCATTGTGGGGATCGTGCTGCTCACCAATCTGTTTATCCCCGTGAAAGAGAATATCCTGTTAGCGTTTAACATTGTACTTGCGATTTCCAACCTCTGGTTTTTTATCTCCTACCGGGTCGCGGTAAAAGTGTATCAGAAACGGGATATTACCTGATTGTAGTTCCATCTCCCCTCCGGGCCAGCGGGGAACCGGCTGCGAGGTGGTTCTCCTATCAGATATTGTGTACTGCGAGGTATTGGGCCGGAAAATCTACCTCCACAAAAGTGACGGGACAGTGAGCGACTACTACGACAAGCTGGAGGATCTGGAGCGGAGGGTGGACGGGCGCTTTCTCCGCCGGAGTCATGCGGCAGGCCCTTACCTCTGACGGCAACCGGGCCAACCTGGAAAATATGTTCATGCTCCCCTTTGAGGGCTGGGGCCTAATTGTCTCCTATGCAGCCGCCCTGGGGGCCTATACGCTGCTCACCAAAACCGCCGGACTGCTGGCGGTGGTCTGGGCGGTCAACCAATGGAGCTGGGCGGAGATTTTGGGCAGTATCCTCTGCGCCCTGGCCGCCATTGTGATTGTGTCCTGTCTCTATCCCCTGCGCCTGGGTCGTACAGACGCCTATGCCTTTTATGTCCGGCCGGCCAGCCGTGGGCGGACGGTCAAGGTCCACCGCCGCTACTCCGTGTGGCGCTACCTCTTCCGCTACCTGATGGCCCACAAAAATTATCTGGTCAACACCGCGGCTAAGTGGGGCGTGGCCTGTGTCCTACCGGTGCCGCTGGGGCAGATGGATTTTTTAGTTAGTAGGAATACCGTTTCCGATAGTGGAGAAGACAGACCGCAGATACAACGAACATAATTCCCTCTGCGACTGGAACAGCCAGCCATACTCCCGCTATTCCCCAAATATGGGGCAGTAACAGGATGCCACCGGCCAGCAGGCCGAACGTCCGCAAAAAGGAAAGAACCGCCGATACTTTTCCGTTTGACAATGCCGTGAACATCGCGGAAGTAAAATTGTTCAAGCCGTAGAATAGAAAGCTGTATGAAAAAATCGTAAAGCCATTCGCCGCAATTTGGTAAACTTCCGATGTGTCATCCGCAAACAGCCGCGCAATATGGGAGCCGCCAAACATGGAAACCGCAAATATCAGCACCGATGCAACCCCGATAAACCGCATACTAATGGAGAAAACCCGTTTCTGTTGGACATCATTTCTGTTTCCGTAGTGAAACCCGA
>CANDCW010000014.1 GCA_947383275.1 uncultured Bacillota bacterium | reverse complement strand
CTTTTTCATGCCCTCCTCCAGCCCATCCACGGTGAGGGGAAACATGGAAAATTCCCGGGCGATGACGTCATAGGTCTGGGACCAATACTCGCCCCAGTCGGGGCGGCGGCTGGGGTTGAGCCACACCGTGTGCCGGAAGCGGTTCTTTAATACCCGCAGCCAGTCCATGCCGCACTGCGGGCTGGATTCCCCCCGGCTATAGTAGCCGCCCAGCAGCTCGTAGGGGGCCATTTGGGCATCTCCCACCAAAATCAGCTTGTAGTCCCCAGGAATGTTGGACAAAACCCAGTCGGTGGGGATGCTGTTCCGGGACATCAGGGTTGGGTCGTGGTACAGCCTGCCATAGGGGCAGTTGTGAAAATAGTAGACCTTCAGGTCCTTGAAGTGCCCCGACTTGGACACTGCCTGAAACAGGGCGGAGCAAAGCTGGGCGTAGTAGTCCATGGAGCCTCCCGAGTCCATCAGAAGGAGCACCTTCACCGTGTTCTCCCGGGGCCGCTTGTAGCGCACCTTCAGAATGCCGCCGTTGTTTGCCGTGTCCTGAATGGTGTTGTCCACATCGAACTCGGTGGGGGGGAGGTCCACCAGCCCGGAGTACTGCCGCAGATGGCGCAGCGCCACCTGGAATTGGCGGGTATCCAAAGTATTGTCCCGGCGGAAGTCCCGGAACTTCCGTTCCCCGGCCACCCGGAACGCCCGGTGGTACATTGACTGTCCTCCCACCCGGATGCCCTTGGGCGACAGGCCCGCGTTGCCGAACATGGACATGCCATGGGTGCCCACCCAGTAGCTGCCGCCGTTGTGCTCCTCAGTCTGTTCCTGCATCCGCTCCTGGAGCATCCGTTCAATCTCCTCCTCGGAGAAGCCCATGTTTTTCAGAGCCTGGATTTCATCCCAATTGGCGTAGTCAGACAATACTTCTGGTTTATTCAGCCAGTCTAATAACTCTTTGGATACTTCCTGCTGGAAGGGGACGTCCTTGAAGTACTCCAGGAAGGTGCGGTCGAAGACGTCGAAATCGGCTTCGCTCTTCACCAGCAAACACCGGGCCAGATGGTAAAAGCCGGTGAAGCTGGCGTTGTGGAGGTTTTTGTGCAGCCCCTCCATCAGGGCCATCCATTCTGTGAGGGACACCCTTAGGCCGTTGCGCCGCAGCAGATATAACAGCTCCTCAAACATGGCTTCACCTTCTCTCATTTTTCCATTGTACCGTCTTTTTTATGAAAAGGCAAGCCCATTCTATTTTGCCAAGTATTGTTATTTTTGTGACAAGTATACTTGACAGCTTGAGCATACAGTGCTATGATACCCTCACCGGAAGCGGTCACGGCCGGACCGGGACCGGCTCACCAAACGGAGAGACACTTCCGACCTGATTACCATGATAATATCTCTTGTCATTCTGGTGTTCTATGTGGTAAAATATTTCTCGCAGGGATGGTGAGGGCATGGATGGCCAGTTGGTCCTTAAAAATCGCTTAAAAGTGGCCCGTGCGGAGCGGTCTCTTTCCCAGGGGGACCTGGCCAAGCTGGTGGGCGTGTCCCGGCAGACCATCAGTTCCATTGAAACGGGGCAGTTCAATCCCACCGCCAAGCTGGCCCTGGTGCTGTGCATCGCCCTGGACAAGAAGTTTGAGGAGCTGTTTTACTTCGACTGAAGGAGGGCCCGCCTATGGAATATTTCGCCATCGGACTGTTCGCCGTGGCGGTCATCGGCATTCCCATCGCTATCCTGCTGTACAACGACTACGGCAAAAAGCGGGGCTGCGGCCGGGGCTGCGCCACCTGCGGCAACCGGGATATTTGCTATCGAAACCGGAAAAAACCCGATAAAAAAGCGCCCTGACGGGCGCTTTTTTTATTTCTCTCTATTTTAAGGCTGCCCCCGGCATGACTTATTTATATTTTTGGCTCTCCGCTACCGCCAGCTGGTCACAGCGGTTGTTAAACTCGTTTTCGGCGTGGCCCTTTATCCAGTGGAGGTTGACCGTGTGCACCTCACACAAATCCAGCAGCCGGCCCCACAGGTCCGGGTTCAGGGCGGGCTTTTTGTCGGACTTGATCCAGCCCCGGGCCCGCCAGCCCTTGGCCCAGCCCTTGCCCAGGCCGTCGATGACATATTTGCTGTCGGAGTACAACTCCACCACGCAGGGCTCCTTCAGGGCCTCCAGGGCGGTGATGACCCCGGTGAGCTCCATGCGGTTGTTGGTGGTCCGGGCCTCGCCTCCGGACAGCTCCTTTTTGTGTTCCCCATACATCAGGATCGCTCCCCAGCCCCCGGGGCCGGGGTTTCCGGAGCAGGCTCCGTCTGTGTAAATGGTTACTGTTTTCATAAATTCCCCTTACCCGCCCGCGCGAAATCGACGTCCGGTGGTGATAAAAAGTGCTCCGAAGAGCGTAAGCATACCGGTGTAACTGTACTGAGCCTGATAAAAAGTAGGGATTCGAACCCTGACAAAGGCTCCGTTCGTCTCCACATGAGTGCCATTTGGCCCCGGCACATAGGGCTTGACGTCCGCCTTTCGCGCAACCAAAATGTTAAATCAGCTCGGTGGTCCAGTTTTTCTCCTGAATGGCCTCCTCCAGCTTCCGCAGGTCCTTGGACAGTCCGTCCACCTGCTTTTGCAGTTGCCGGACATTGACGGTGCTCTTTACCTTGATCTCGCTGACACTGTGGCGGCGGACCAGGGCGCTGGCGTTATCCAGAAAGCCCCGCAGGACGCTGAGCCTGCCCTTCAGGCAGTCCCTGCGGGCCAACAGGTCGGAGAGGGTGGGCCCTCCCTCCGCCCGCGTGGAGTTGTTGGTACGGTTGATGGCGGAGATCAGCTCCTCCAGGCGGGTGTAGTCCGCTTCCAGCTCCTGAAGCAGCTCCATGGGATCCTCGGCGGGCTGTTCTCCCTCCTGAACCAGCGCGTTGTTGTTCAGCCGGGATTCCAGCTGGCGGATGCGGGTTTGCAGCTCTGAACGCTGGGACAGGGCGTTGGCCAGTTTCATTCCTTCGCAGCTCCTTTCCGCCCTTAGATGATGCTGTTATAGCCATCGATCATGCTGCTGATGGCCTCGTTGACCTTATTGAAGTCCTCGGCGTAATCTCCACCTTCGGTCAGGTCTGTCTTCAGCTTGTTCACCCAGCTGAGCAGGGATTCCACCTTGTTGTTGTACAGCTTCAGGGCACTGTCTCCAATAACGCCGGTAAAGCTGCTGATCTTGGAGCGCTCCTCCTCATTTGCCAGGTCCCCGTTCAGCTCCTCATAGGCGGACTGGACCTGGTCGAAGAGGGGGGTAAGCTCCGTCATGTCAATTTCAGGCAGGACCATCTCATCTTCCGGGCCGGCCTCTGCGTTGGCAGCTTCAATCTGGGTCCAGATCACGTCTAAAATATCCTCACTGGCGTGGATCATGGTCAGGGAGTGGTAGAGGACCATCTCCCCATCCTCCAGCAGCTCGGCCCGGTCGTCGTCCCGGGTGGCATTGGCCATTTCATCAATGGCATTCAGGAAGTTCATGTAATAGGTATCGTAAACCTGGAGCGCCTGCCAGAGCTGGGCATGAATTTCCGGGGCTTTGGCCAGGTTGTCTTCCTCATAGTCATCGAAGCTCATATACGAGGCCAGATCCTCCAGCGCCTCCATCACCTGGATCATGCTGCCGCCCATAGCGGTTATGGCGGCGTCGGCCTTGGGGTAGGCCGGGTCCTCCTTGGCGTATTCCATGGCCTCCTCTACGGTATAGGTATTGGCGGTAAAGAAGCGGACGCCCTCCTTAATGGCGCCGTAGTCGCCGGTTACGGCAAATTCCTCCCCGTAGTCCACGTTATCAAAGTAGGCGGAAAGAGCGGGCTCAATATCATCGTTAATGATATCGATAACTCTTAAATAAGCGTTATACTTGCTGTAGTCCTTGGTGGCCTCGCCGGATCCATCACTGGACGAAGAACTGCTGGCGTCCGTCTTTTTTGTACTTTTATCGCTCTCGCTGCCCCCGCCGCCAGAACACCCTGACAGCAGCAGCGCGCCGCATAAAGCCAAAGCAACAGCCTTTGCCCAATATTTTTTCTGATTCATGACACTCGATCCTTTCTTTTCGCATTTTAATTAGGAGTACCTGTTACTCCTGGAGTTCTTGAACAGGGCCCTCCTCAGAGGAGGAGGCCTCATCGCCGGCCCCTTCTCCGACCTCTTCCCGACCGGCCAGGGCCAGGGAGATAACCTTGTCCCCCTCCTCCTTGAACCGCATGACAATCACGCCCTGGGTAGAGCGGCCACACTGCTTGATGGCGTCCACATGGGTACGGATCAGGATGCCAGCCTGGGTGACCAACAGCAGGTCCTCGGAGCCATCCACAACCTTGACGCCCACAATGGGCCCGGTCTTTTCCGTTACCATATAGTTTTTGATGCCCAGGCCACCTCGATTGGTAATTCGGTACTCCTCCACGGGGGTGCGCTTGCCATATCCCTTTTCGGTAATGGACAGTACCGTCCGGCCCTCAGTAACCCGGGCGGCGCCCACCACATAGTCGCCCTCCCGCAGGCGGATGCCCCGGACACCAACCGCATCCCGGCCCATGGGCCGCACATCGTTTTCGTCAAAGCAGACCGCCATACCGTCGTGGGTTGCGATGAGGATTTTCTTGTTCCCGTCGGTTTCCCGGACAGATACCAGCTCATCCCCCTCGTCCAGGCGCAGGGCCCGAATGCCGTTGTTGCGCAGATTTTTCAGGGCCTGCACCGGCAGGCGTTTCACCGTCCCCTGGCGGGTGGCCATGAAGAGGTACAGCTCCTCCTCCTCCCGTTCCCGGTAGTGGAGCATCGCCTGAACCCGCTCCCCCTGCTCCACCTGGAGGATGTTGACCATATTGGTGCCCTTGGCGGTCTTGCCGCTTTCGGGGATCTGATAGCCCTTCTTCCGGTAAACCTTGCCGGTGTCGGTAAAAAACAGGATATGGTCGTGGGTGGAGGCGGTGAACACATCCACCACGTAGTCCTCCTCCCGGGTGGTAATGCCCTTTTTGCCCATGCCCCCTTTACTCTGGACTGCATACTCGCTTACCGGGGTGCGCTTGATGTATCCCGCTTGGGTAAGGGTGAACACGCACTGCTCCTCCTCGATCAGGTCCTCAATGTCAATCTCATCCTCCACGTCCTGAATCTCGGTGACCCGGTCGTCGCCGTACTTGTCCCGGATGGCGGTTAATTCCTCCTTGAGCACCCCCCGGAGCATCTCCTCCGAGGCCAGCAGCTGGTTAAAGTAGGCAATGCGCTCCTCCAGCTCCTGATACTCCGCCTCCAGCTTTTCCCGGTTCAGTCCCTGAAGGGAGATCAGCCGCATGTCGCAGATAGCCTGGGCTTGCACGTCGTCCAGCTCAAAGCGTTCCATCAGCCGCTGCTTGCCATTGTCATAGCTGTTGCGGAGGATATGGATGACCTCGTCAATGTTGTCCTGGGCGATAAGCAGGCCCTTCAGCAGGTGGGCCCGCTCCTGGGCCTTGCGCAGGTCGTATTTTGTCCGGCGGATAATAATCTGCTCCTGATAAGCGATATACTCGTCCAGAATATGCCGCAGAGACAAAATCCGGGGCTGAAGCTTGCCGTTGACCTCTACCAGGGCCAGCATATTGATGGCAAAGGTGGTTTGAAGCTGGGTCTGGGCAAACAGGCGGTTGAGCACCACCTGGGGGTTTGCATCCCGCTTGAGCTCAATGACAATGCGCATGCCGTTGCGGTCGGTCTCATCCCGGATGTCGGAGATGCCCTCCAGGCGCTTGTCCTCAACCTGATCCGCCATATTCTTAATCAGCTGGCGTTTGTTCACCTGATAGGGAATCTCGTTGATGACAATCCGGGTGCGGTCCTTGCCGAACTCCTCAAACTCGTGGCGGGCCCGGATGGTCACCCGGCCCCGGCCGGTGGCGTAGGCGGCGCGGATGCCCGCCCGGCCCATAATGATGGCCCGGGTGGGGAAGTCGGGGCCGTGGATGTGCTCCATCAGGTCGGAGAGGGTGGCCTCCGGGTCGTCCAGCACACAAATGGCGGCGTTAATCACCTCCCGCATGTTGTGGGGCGGGATGTTGGTGGCCATGCCAACGGCGATGCCGGAGGAGCCGTTTACCAGCAGATTGGGAAACCGGGAGGGCAGGGTTCTGGGCTCCTTCCGGGTCTCGTCAAAGTTGGGATCCCAATCTACGGTATCCTTGTCGATGTCCCGAAGCATCTCGTCGGAGAGCTTGGACATACGGGCCTCGGTGTAACGGTAGGCCGCCGGGGGGTCGCCGTCCACGGAGCCGAAATTGCCGTGGCCGTCGATGAGCATGTAGCGCATAGAGAAGTCCTGGGCCAGGCGGACCAGCGCGTCGTATACACTTTGGTCCCCGTGGGGGTGGTAGCGGCCCAGCACGTCGCCCACGGCGGTGGCGCACTTGCGGAAGGCGTGGTCATGGGTCAGGTTGTCCTCATACATGGCGTAGAGGATGCGCCGGTGGACGGGTTTCAGGCCGTCCCGCACGTCGGGCAGAGCCCGGCCCACGATAACCGACATGGCGTATTCAATGTAGGAGTTCTCCATCTCCGGCACCAGGGAAGTGGTGACGATCTTTTGGTCCGGATAGCGGATCTCCTCCGGGTCGTATTGAGGTTTTTTGCTCATTTATCGTGTTCCTCCTTGTTAGAGGTGGGTTTATTTCATTCACCAGGTCATTTTCAGCCAGTCCATGCCAGGATAGGGCTCCAGGCTAAGACATTCTCCGGTACGGACCTTTTCAACAACATTCCGAACCCATTTCTCCGAAATGCCACCGCATTCTCGCCGCTTCAAATCTCCCTGTCTGACATACCGGATTTTCACACCATCCGGCATCGGCGGGATATCTCCTTTGGCAATGATTTCTTCCATACAACGATCTTTCTCAGTAGTCCAGGTTCACCGCATACTTCGCGTTGCGCTCGATAAACTCCTTCCGGGGCTCCACCTTCTCACCCATCAAAATCGTGAAGGTCTCATCGGCCCGGACGGCATCGTCCAGCTCAATGCGGCGCAGGGTGCGGCGTTCCGGGTCCATAGTGGTCTCCCACAGCTCATGGGCGTCCATCTCGCCCAAGCCCTTGAAGCGGTTGATTTCCACCTTGGCGTTGGGATTGTCCCCCCGCAGCTCGGCAGAAACCCGGTCCCGCTCTTCCTCGGAGAAAGCCAACCGGGTAATTTTTCCTCTGGTCAGCTTGAATAGGGGGGGGACGGCGGAGTAGACGTAGCCGTTTTCAATCAGGGGCCGCATAAAGCGGAAGAAGAAGGTAAGCAGCAGGGTACGGATGTGGGCGCCGTCCACATCGGCATCGGCCATAATAATGACCTTGTGATAGCGCAGCTTATTCAGGTCGAAGTCGTCGCCGATCCCCGCCCCCAGGGCTGTAATGACAGGGGTGAGCTTGTCGTTTCCATAGACCTTGTCCGCCCGGGCTTTCTCCACGTTGAGCATTTTTCCCCACAGGGGCAGGATGGCCTGGAAGCGGCTGTCCCGCCCCTTGGTGGCAGAGCCTCCGGCGGAATCGCCCTCGACGATATAGATCTCGGTCAGCTCGGGATTGGCCTCGTTGCAGTCCCGCAGCTTGTCCGGCATGGCCGCGCCCCCCAGGGCGGTCTTGCGGCGCACCGACTCCCGGGCCTTCCGGGCGGCCTCCCGGGCCCGGTTGGCCATAAGGGCCTTGTCCAAGATGGCCCGGCCGACGGCGGGATTCTCCTCTAGGAAGATCTCCAGCTTTTCTGAGACGATGGCGTTAACCAGGGTGCGCATTTCGCTATTGCCCAGCTTGGCCTTGGTCTGGCCCTCGAACTGGGCCTCGGTGAGTTTGACGGAAATAACCACGGTGAGGCCCTCCCGGCAGTCGTCGCCGGACACTTTCTCATCGTCCTTGAGCATTTTAACCTTCCGGCCGTAGGCGTTAAGCACATTGGTCAGCGCCCGGCGGAACCCCTCCTCGTGCATGCCGCCCTCAGGGGTGTGGACGTTATTAGCGAAGGAGACCATCACCTCCTGGTAGCCGTCGTTGTACTGCATGGCCACCTCGGCCATGGAGTCCTCCCGGGCTCCGGACATGTAGATGACCTCATTGTGAAGGGGGTCTTTATTTTTATTGATGAAGGTGACAAACTCCCGGATGCCCCCCTCGTAGCACATGTCGTCTTCCTGCTCCCGCCCGGGGCGGAGGTCCACCGTCTGGATGCGCAGGCCGGCGTTTAAGAACGCCTCCTCCCGCATGCGGGTGTGCAGGGTGTCGTAGCTGTACTCCAGGGTGTCGAACATCTCCGGGTCGGGCTTAAAGGTTACGGTGGTGCCGGTGTGGTCGGTCTTGCCCACCACCTTCATCTCCTGGGTGATCTTGCCCCGGGAGAACTTCATCTCGTAAATTTCCCCGTTCTTATGGACTTGTACCTCCAGCCACTCAGACAGGGCGTTCACCACAGAGGCGCCCACGCCGTGAAGGCCCCCGGACACCTTATACCCGCCTCCGCCGAACTTACCGCCGGCGTGGAGGATGGTAAATACCACCTCCAGGGCGGGCTTGCCCGTCTGGGGCTGGATGTCCACCGGAATGCCACGGCCGTTGTCGGTGACCGTAATGGTGTTGCCCGGGTTGATGGTCACCGTAATGTCTGTACAGTGGCCGGCCAGGGCCTCGTCGATGGAGTTGTCCACAATCTCATATACCAGGTGGTGCAGGCCGGACTCCGACGTGGAGCCGATATACATGCCCGGACGCTTGCGCACCGCTTCCAGGCCCTCCAGGACCTGGATCTCCGACCCGCCATACTCGTGGTCGGTCTGGGTGGTATTCAATTCATTCTGCTGGTTCAATTCTTCAGACATAGCTTACCTCCGCGATGTGTTCTCCTGATTTCATTCCGCCCGGTCAAGTCAAATTGTCATCGTCCAGGTCCTCGGACTCATGGAGATCCTCTCCGCCGGCCTCGCCGCCTACCAGCTCGGTGGCCCGCATGCGGCGCCTGTCCTTGGCCGCTTCCACGTTTTGGTGGATCAGCTCCTTGACCTGCCGGGGGTTTTTTACGTTCTTTAAATTCAGGTGGGGAATGCTCTTATCAGAGGACACCACGCACACTGTCCCCACGCCAAAGACACGCTGGCCCAGCGTCATAGTCAGCTGAAGGTCCCGCACCCGATACAGCAGCACCTCGTCGGATTTTAAATTGAGAAAGCCCGTCTCACAGAACAACCGGTCCTCGCTGAGGCTGTATTTGGTAAAGGACAGGGGCAGGCCCAGATGGCGCTTGCGGTCCTTCCACAGATATTCGA
The DNA here is from genome assembly GCA_947383275.1 of uncultured Bacillota bacterium. Taxonomy (GTDB): domain Bacteria; phylum Bacillota; class Clostridia; order Oscillospirales; family Oscillospiraceae; genus Lawsonibacter. The sequence continues at coordinate 37,025 of CANDCW010000014.1, read as the reverse complement.
TGGATTCCATATGTGATCCTCCTTGTTTTTAAAGGCTCCTTTTCCAAGGGAAGCTCTACTCCAACCCGTTCCGCCCCGCACGTCCGGCCAGGGTGGCGGAGGAGAGAGGGGAGATGTACACCACCGGCTCCCCCCACCGGCTGTCCGCCAAAACAAAGGACCGGGGCAGGTCCTCGGTGAGCCAGATGGCCCGGCCCTCCGCCTCCGCCCGCTCCAGGTACTCCCGGGTTTTATAAGCCCAGCTGGCGTTGTCCAGGTCGAAGATGCCCAAAATTTCCCGGTCCGGGATCATAAAGGATTGACCTAAATGAAGATACATACTATTTCTCACACTTTCCTGCGGGCGAAAGCCATTCCGGTCAAATATCCCAATAGAATAGAAACAAAGGCGATTACAGTAATATATACTTCAGGTCCATGCTCAAAGATAACCCACCATAATGACACTCCCCTTTTGATCCATCGGTTCACGGTCAGCATGGAAACTGCCGCTATAAGCAGCTCGACACAAATCATTGGCAGGAGGCGCTTCACTGTACTTTTTTTATCTTTAACAGCACAAAATCCAAAGCAAAACGAAGCAGAGCTAAAAAAGAGGGCGGCTAAAATCCAGAGATACCAATAGTTCATCATATCTTCTTTCAGTAAATCCATTTTACATTAACCTCCCATTCTGGATGTGGAACGCTTTTCCACCTTCCAGTCCCTCCAGCTTCTCCTCCTCGCAGCAGGTGATGAACACCTGGCCGCCCCGGATGCGGTTGAGGACGAAGGCCTGCCGCCGGGAATCCAGCTCCGAGAGGACGTCGTCCAGCAGCAGGACGGGCCACTCTCCGGTCTCCTCCTGGAAGATTTCCCGCTGGGCCAGCTTGAGGGAGAGGGCCGCCGTCCGGGTCTGACCCTGGGAGGCATAGGTTTTGGCCGGCTGTCCTCCGATGGTTACAGACAAATCGTCCTTGTGGGGCCCGGACAGGCACTGCCGGCTGTCGATCTCCGCCTTGCGGTGGCGCTCCTGATGCTCCAGCAGGAGGGGGAGCAGCTCCTGGGGCGGCTGTTTGGGATCGCTAATTGTAGATACTGTCTCATAACTCAGCTCCAGCCTCTCCCGGCCCCCGGAGAAATCGCTGTGGATGGTGGGGGCGTGCTCTTGCAGGCGCTTCACGAAGTGGGCCCGGTAGTGGATGATAACGGCTCCGGTCTGGGCCATACGCAGGCTGAAATCATCCAAGGTCTGGAGGAGGGAGGGGTTTTCCGTCCAATCCCGCAAAATTCTCGTTTTGTGCTCATAGAGGCGGCCATACTCCGCCAGCGCCTGGGCGTACCGGGGCCGCAGCTGGCAGATGGCCCCATCCAAAAACCGCCTCCGCTCCGCCGCCCCCGCCCTGATCAGGGATAAATCCTCGGGACAGAACAGCACCGTGTGTACAACCCCGGCCAGCTCCCCGGCAGTTTTCAGCCGCACGCCGTTGGAGTACAGCTGCCTCCCCCGGCCCCGGAAAAGCCTGGCTTCCAGGGAAAAGTCCCGGTTCCGGCTAAACACCAGGCCCTTTATAAAAGCGGAGTCCACGCCCAGCATAATCATCTCTTTGTCGTACCTGGCCCGGTGGGACCGGGCCGCAGACAGATAGGCCACAGCCTCCAGCAGGTTGGTCTTTCCCTGGGCGTTGTCCCCGTAGATCAGGTTGACCCGGTCGTCAAAGCCGGCCTCCAGGTGGGCGTAATTGCGGAAAAAGTCCAGCTCCAGATGTTTGACAATCACGTCACCACTAGCTCCGTCTCACCGTCGATGACCGCCCGGTCGCCGGGCCGCAGCTTCTTTCCCCGCATGGCGCAGCCCTCCCCGTTGACGGCCACCCGGCCCTCCTGAATAATCAGCTTGGCGTCTCCGCCCGTCTCCACCGCTCCGGCGAACTTCAGAAGGTCCTGAAGCTTTATGAATTCGGTGCGTATTTTTATTTCATGGGATTCCACCCTAAACAGCCCCCATTCTCTCTGATTAAAAAAGAATAGCCGCGTTTTCCCTAGGCGCGCCCTTGTCAATTGGCCTTCAGCCGCACAGGTAAAACCATATAGACGAAATTCTCCTCCCCCTCAGCCGGGAGGATGACGCAGGGGGCGACCCCGGAGGTGAACTCCATCCGCAGTTTGGCGGCGGGGGCGGCCTTGAGGGCGTCCATCAGATACTTATTATTAAATCCGATTTCCAGCCCGCCTCCGTCGCCATTGACAGGGCACTGGTCGGCGGCGTCGCCGATGGCGGTTTTTGTGGTAATGGAGATCATGCCGTCCCCAAAGACGCAGCGCAGGGGGGATTTCAGCTTCTCACTGATGATGAGGGACACCCGGTCAATTGAGGACAGCAGGGCGCGGGCGTCCACCTCCACCTTTATGGTATTATTTCTTGGGATGGCGTTGCGGTAGGCCAGGAAGTCCCCTTCCAGGCGGCGGCAGACCAGAACCGTATCGCCGGTCTGAAACATGACATGGCGGGCGCCCTGGGTGATGGTGACGCTCTCCTCGCCGGAGCAGATCTTTTCCACCTCCCCCAGCGCGGCGCCGGGGACCACAAAGGAAAAGGAATCAGCACCTTTTTTCTCATTCACCGCCTCGTGGCGCAGGGCCAGGCGGTAACCGTCCACCGAGACGATGGTGAGACCGGTGGCGTCCACCTCGAAGAGGGAACCGGTGTGGATGGGCCGGCTCTCATTGTCGCTGACGGCAAATAGCGTCTGGCCGATCATGGATCGCAGGACAGGCTGGCCGATGGACAGGGCGTTCTGCTGGTCCACAGAGGGCAGTTCAGGAAACTCCTCCGGGTCGGTGCCCAAAATGTTGAACTCGGACAGGCCGCACCTGATGTTAACCGTATACCCCTGAGAGGTAAAGACCACCACATCATCGGGCATCTTGCGCACGATTTCACCAAAGAGCCGGGCGGAGAGAACCAGGGATCCCCCCTCTGCGATTTCGGCGGGTACGGTGGCCTGAATACCTGTCTCCAGGTTGTAGCCGGTTAGTCGCAGGACCTCTCCCGCCTCGATGAGAATGCCCTCCATGGCGGGGATAGAGCTTTTGGCGGCTACGGCTCTGGATGTGACGGATACCGCGCCGGACAGCAAAGCCTTTTCGCAGGAGAATTTCATAGATGCTTCCTCCAATCTCTCTCTCCGGAATAGGAGGAGATGAATTATTTTAGTAACAGTAGCCAGTAGGCGGAAAAAATGTGGAAAGAGAGCTGGATGCCATGGGGCTCTAAGCTTTCCCCTTCCACAGGGGGTGTGGGGGAAAAGTAAGGGTTTTCCACACGCCGTCTTTTATCCCCATTGATGACTCCACATTCCACAGTGAGGTGTGGAAAACCGGGTCGGGGTTATTCATACCTGGAGTTGATATTGGTGGTAATGTCCTTGATGATTTCCGCTTTCTCCGGGTCGTTTTTCACCAGGTCCTCAATGCGGTTGAGGGCGTTAAGGACGGTGCTGTGGTCCCTGCCGCCAAACTCCGCGCCGATTTCCTTTAGGGAGAGGTTGGTCATACGGCGGATCTGGTACATGGCGATCTGGCGGGCTAGGGAGATGTCTTTGGAACGGCCTTGGCCCCGCAGGAGGGGGGGATCCAGGCTGTAGAATTTACAGACCTCCTCGATAATAACGTCGGCGGTGGGGAGGATATCGGACTTCTCCTTAAAAATGTCTTTTACTGCCCGTATGACGGTGTTTTTATCCACCGTATCGCCGTTCAGGTCCTGAAAGGCCATAATCTTGTTGACAGTACCCTCAATCTGCCGCACGTTGGCGGTGATGGTCTCGGCAATAAGCTGAATAATATAGTCGGGCAGCTCCATTCCCATGCGGATGGCCTTGTTTTTGATGATGGCGGTACGGGTTTCGTAGTCCGGGGGGATAATATCGGCCAGCAGTCCCCACTCAAAGCGGGTTTTCAGCCGGTCCTCCAAGCGCAGCATTTCCTTCGGAGGCCGGTCGGAGGTAAAGACAATCTGCTTTTTCAGCTCATATAAGGTGTTAAAGGTGTGGAACATCTCTTCCTGGGTGGAATCTCGACCGGCGATAAACTGCACGTCATCCATGAGAAAGACGTCCGCCCCCCGGTACTTCTCCCGGAATTCCTGGTTTCTTCCCTCCCGGATGGCGGAGATAAGCTCGTTGGTAAAGGCGTCCCCCTTGATGTAAATGACCTTGTAGTCCGGGTGGCTGGCGTGAATGGCGTGGGCGATGGCGTAGAGCAGGTGGGTTTTTCCCAGGCCGGATTCGCCGTAGATGAACAGAGGGTTATAGCTTTGGCCCGGATTGTCTGCGACTTTTTGGGCGGCAGCGTGGGCAAACTTGTTTGAAGAGCCTACCACAAAGCGCTCAAAGGTGTACTCATCCGTGCCGGGGAGGAATGCGCCGGTTTTTGGCTTTTCCAAAATGTTCCGCTGCCCTTCGGTGAGGACGGTCACCTGAAAGTCGGCGGAGAACAGCTCATGGAGGGCATTTTGGATGGGGGTAATATAGCGGGCGGTGATGATCTCCTGTTTGAACCTGGTGGGGCTGTATAGGATAAATCGGTTTTCCTCCAAGGCGAGGGCCTCCGTATCGTCGAACCAGGTGTTCAAAGTGGTGGCGGTCATTTCTGCCGACATGAGGGATTTCACCTTCTCCCAAATTTCTGCGGCAGGGTTCATGGCGCTCCTCCTTTTGATTCATTCAAAGCGCCCTCTCCGCTTTCGGGCGGAGAAGGCACGAAATTACGTGATTTTCCACTCTTTACATTATACCAAAAAATAGGCCGTCCAGCAAGGTTTTTCCACATTTTTTATTTATAATGTATATTTGATACCTCACAGGGCTTGTATGTAAGAGAAAGGACGGTACAAGATATGGGTCAATGGGAAAAAAGTGAGAAAAAACGGCCGTGAAAGGAAAAAAGATGGTTGACAGGGTCGGCCTTTATCCGCTATAATAATGGGCGTATCTTTTGGAGAGGGGCTGTCCGCCCTTATCCGGGCCGTCCGGTCAGGGCGGCTGAGAACCGCAGACCGCAGCCCGCACGGGCTGTTGTTGGGCCGGGAGAGCCGGCTTGAAATCTAAACTGAGGAGGTGTCCCCCATGCTTCGTACCTATCAGCCCAAAAAGCGTCAGCGCTCCAAGGAGCACGGCTTCCGCAAGCGTATGGCCACCCGCAATGGCCGCAAGGTCTTGGCCCGCCGCCGCGCCAAGGGCCGCGCCCGCCTGACTCACTGAGGGGAGTGAGGCGGTTTGCCCGCCTGTTTCCCGGCAGTGAACGTGGACCGGACCAACAGTTTAGATAGCGCACAAATCAGGGGCGTGGGAGCAATTCCTCCGCCCTCGCTGTGCATACGGAGGAAAACATGGAGCACACCGTTTCTTTGAAGCAAAATCATGAATTTCGCCGGCTGTACAACAAGGGAAAAAGCGTTGTCTCCCCCTATTTTGTCATCTACTGCCGGAGGACTGGCCGGCCTGTCAGCCGGCTGGGCATTACCACCGGTGTGAAGCTGGGCAATGCCGTTAAGCGCAATCGGGCCCGCCGCCGTATCCGGGAGCTGTACCGCACCAACGAGCCCGGGCTGCCCGTCGGCTACGATATTGTCATTGTAGCCCGCGCCCGCGTGATCTACGGGCGGTACTCGGAATTGGAGCGCAGCTTCAAACAGCTGATGAAAAAATTGGGCCTGGTCCCGCCGAAAGGGGACAGACCCCAGTGAAGCACATCCTGTTGTCTTTGATCCGGTTCTACCGGCGCGCTGTCTCACCCCTGCGCCCCCCCTGCTGCCGCTTTATTCCCACCTGCTCGGAGTATGCCTTGGAGGCGGTAGAGAAATACGGCGCGATAAAGGGGGGGTGGCTGGCCCTGCGCAGGCTGTCGCGGTGCCAGCCTTTCCACAGGCAGAAGTCCATTGAGTATGACCCGGTGCCTTAATGGCCCTGCCGCAACTTAAAATATGCGGAGGTAACTTTAGTGGGTATCATTTTACAACCCTTTGCCTGGCTGCTGCTGTTTTTCTATAACCTGTTCAACAGCTATGGCATTGCGCTGATCCTCTTTGCCGTCGTCATCAAGCTGATCCTGTTTCCAGTTACGTTGAAGCAGAAAAAGAGCATGATCCAAACTACTATGCTCTCCGGCAAGATGCAGCAGCTTCAAAAGCAGTATGGCAAGGACAGGGAGCGCTATAACCTTGAAATCCAAAAGCTGTATGAGAAGGAGAAGGTCAACCCTATGGGGGGCTGCGTTTGGTCCCTCATCCCCATGATTATCCTGATCGCTCTGTACGGCATTATCCGCGAACCCTTGACCTACTTTATGAGCATGTCCGCTGAGCAGATCCAGACCCTGGCCACCCAGTTGGGCTGGCCCGAGGTAGCGGTTTCTAGCGGATGGGTTACTCAGGCCGCCATGGATAAGCTGCGGCAGCAGCTGGCGGACGGGAAAATTGCCGGCCTGTTCCAGAACGGGGCCTATAACCAGTTGTACCTGCTCTCCCTGGTCAATCCGGAAAATCTGGCTTCCCTTCAGTCCGCCACCGGAGCGGAAAACCTGTTTGTGCTGAACTTCCAGTTTTTGGGCATCGATCTGTCCAAGATTCCTACTTGGCGGTTCTGGGCGGGTGGAATCACCCCGAGTTCTATTGCCCTATTCATCCTGCCTTTAGTCTCCACCGCTGTGTCCTTCCTGTCTATGAAGGTGAACATGGCCACCAATCAAATGAATAACCAGACGGAAAACAAGCAGATGGACCAGACCAATAAGATGATGATGTGGATGATGCCCCTCATGTCTTTGTGGATCGGTTTTACTGTTCCGGCCGGCTTGTCTGTATACTGGATTGCCCAGTATTTTGTCATGATGGTTCAGGAAATTATCTGCGGCAGGATGTTGAAGAAGGACTACGAAGCCGCCCGGGAAGCCGCCGCCAAGCGGGAGGCCGAGGAGAAAGAGGAAGAGAAGCGCCGCAAGGAGGAGGCCCGCCTGGAGCGCCAGCGCCGCCTTGAGGAAGAGAAGAAAAACAGGGGTAAGAAAAAGCCCCAGAAGAAGGATGCCGAGTCCGATCAGGCGGGCGTTAACCGGGAGGACAGCCGGGAGGGTATTCGGGCCTACGCCCGGGGCCGTGCCTATATCCCCAACCGCTATGGCGGCGTAACCCCCTATACCGATCCCAACCAGCTTTTCCGGGCCCTGGAGGCCGCGGAAGCCGGCAGGAAGGGAAAGAAAAAAGCAAAGACCGAGAAGGAAAAATCGGAGGAGCCCGAGGCAGCCCAGGCTCCGGAGATTTCTGTGCAGCCTGAACATGTGGAAGCTGCCCCCGCCCCTGTCGAGGCGCCGGCAGAGACCGAAGAGGTTGAAGTAGAGGTCGAGGAGATTGAAGTAGAAGTGGACGAAAACAACGAGGATAAGGAGGGCTGAGTGATGATTAAATGGATTGAGACCACCGGGCGCTCCGAGGAGGACGCCATTGCCGCTGCTCTGTTTCAGCTGGAGCTTGAGCGTGACGATGTATCCGTAGAAGTAATCGAGCGGGCTAAATCCGGGTTTCTGGGCTTTGGCAGCAACCCGGCCAAGGTCCGGGTGAGCTATAACGAGGTAGACGGCGTGGCCCGTCCCATAATTGACGAACCCCTTTTGCCCAAAGGGGAGCCAAAACCCGCGCCCAAGGCGGTCAGGCCCGCTCCCGTGAAGGAGGAGGCGGTGATCAAACCGGCGGTGGGAAAGGACGCTCCCAAGCCTGTGGCGGAGTCCGTCGTCCCGGCGGAGGAGACCATTCTCTCCGCCAAGCCGGGTATGGCCAGGAGCCGTCAGCCCCGGCCCGAGCGCCGCCCCCGCCGGCCGGAGCGGCTTCAAGAGGGAGACGAGGTGCTTATCGGCAGCACGCCCGCGCCCCGTGATCCCGTTGTGCTGGAACCCGCCGGTTCTGACGATGAAAAAGCCGGCCAGATTAAGGCTTTCCTGACTGGCTTAATGTCGCACCTTCAAGTAGAAGCCGCCCCGGAGATTTTTGTTACCAGCGAGGGCAACTATAAGGTAGTCCTTCAGGGTAAGGATTTAGGGGCTATCATTGGCCGCCGGGGTGAAACCCTGGACGCCATCCAGCAGTTGACCAGCTATACGGTCAACCGGGGCCAGTCCAAGCGGGTGCGCATCCATGTGGACGCCGAGGGCTATAGGGCCAAGCGAGAGGAGTCCCTCCGGCGGCTGGCTGTCAAGGTGGCGGGTAAGGTAGTGAAATACCGGAAGAACATGACCTTGGAGCCTATGAACGCCTATGAGCGCCATGTCATTCATACTGCGCTTCAGGACTATAAGGGCGTGACCACTTATTCCACCGGCGTAGAGCCCAACCGCCGCACCGTGGTGGCATACGCTCCCCATCATCAGAGATAAGCTGAAAGGCGGAAGGGATCCCCTTCCGCCTTTTCATTCTTTACAGAAAGGAGTCCTGTGCGTGCCAACCCCTCTCTATGACGCGCTGAAAAACTACGCCGCAAGCTGTCCGGCCCGGTACCATATGCCTGGGCATAAGGGAAAATTTTTTCCTATTCCAGAGTTATTGAGCCTGGCCCCGCTGGATGTGACCGAGCTGCCCGCTACCGGCAATTTGTACACTGCCGGGGCCCCGTTTGACGAAGCACAGCGGCTGTGGGCGAATGCCTTCCGCTTTGATGACTGTCAGTTTCTGACTGGCGGTTCCACCATGGGCATCCATACCGGGCTGGCTTTGTGCGCCCGGCCGGGGGACATGGTTTTGCTTGACCGCAGCTGCCACCGGTCGGCCTTTAATGCCCTGGCCCTGCTGGATCTGGAAGCCGTCTGGCTGGAGCGCCCCTGGCTGAGCGAAGAAAATTTGTTCGGCCCTATTTCGCCAAGGCGTGTGGAGGATCTGCTGGATCAAAACCCAAATATCAAAACGGTTTGTATTACTTCTCCTACTTATGCCGGTGTGTTGTCAGATATTGGGGAGATTGGCCGGATTGTCCACAACCATGGCGGGAAGCTTTTCGTGGATGGCGCCCACGGGGCGCACTTGCCTTTCCTGGGGGGGCGTCCCTATGTCGGGGCAGACGCGGTTGTGGTCAGCGCCCATAAGACCCTCCCTGCCATGGGACAGGCGGCCTTGCTGTTTACCAACGGGTTGGAACCGGACCGGGTGCGGCAGATGTCTTCGGTTTATGGCAGTTCCAGCCCGTCTTACCCTATGATGGCAAGTCTGGACGCGGCCCGACAGTGGCTGCTGGACGGCGGAGCGGAGCGCTACCTTCACACGGCCCGCCGGGTGGCCCGGCTTCGGGAGCGGTTTCCATCTCTGCGCGGCGGCAGTGTGCTGGCCTTGGACCCCTGCCGGTTTACCCTCGAGGTAAAAGATGGGCCTGCCTTTACAGAGGCGCTGGAAAAACAGGGCGTATACCCTGAGATGGAGGACGGCGGGCATGTGGTTTTTATTTGCACTGCGCAGGACGGCGATAGGGAGTTCGACGCCCTGGAACAGTTTTTGGAGGAGCTTCGGAGCCAAATGGGAGACTGTCCGCCCATTCCCGCGCCGCCCATTCCAAAGCGGGTGTTGTCCCCCCGCCAGGCCCTCTTTGAGCCTGGGCGGCTGTGCCCTTTGAAAGATTGTGAGGGTCAGATTGCCGCCTCGCAGGTCGCCCCTTACCCGCCGGGTGTGCCCGTTATCGCCCCCGGGGAGCAAATTACAAAAAAAGAACTGGCCTATTTGCAGGAAATAGGGTATAATATGCTGTCGGAGGTTCGTGTTGCTTTTTCTTGAGGGGAAAAGCAGCCAAAAGAACAAAACTCCGTTTTGCTTTTCCGTTCTATTTTAACTGGTTTTATCAGGTAAGCGGGAGGTATGGCCGTGAACCTTTCCCTGTTGGTGGGCAACGAAAGAGTGAAAGAGCAGCTGTCCCAGCAGGAGCGGGGGCGGGGGCTGTCCCATGCCTATATTATTTCCGGGCCGGCAGGTTCGGGAAAGCACATATTGGCGAATTTGCTGGCAAAAGCTATGCTTTGCACGTCCAAATCCGGGAGACCCTGCGGGCGGTGCGGACCCTGCCGGAAGGTGGAAAAGGGGATGCATCCGGATGTGTCCATCATCACCGGGCCGGCGGAGGGTAAACCGATTACGGTAGATCAGGTGCGGACCCTGCGGGCGGATTCGTATATCCGTCCTAACGAGGGGGAGCGGAAGGTCTATTTGCTGGAGGGGGCTGACAAGATGAATGCCCCTGCTCAGAACGCCATGCTCAAGCTGTTGGAGGAGGGCCCCCGCTACGCTGTGTTTCTCCTGATTGCCGGGAACAATGGGGCCCTGCTTCAGACGGTGCGGTCAAGGTGTGAAGAACTGGCGCTGACCCCGGCGGGGCGGGGGGAGGACTCCGGAGATCAGAGTGAGCTGGCAAAAAAGCTGGCGGGTGCGCTGAGCCGGGCCGAGGAACTGGAGCTGTTTGAAGCGTCCATGGAGCTGGCGGGGAAACGGAACCGGGAGGAGCTGTCCGCCCTGCTTGACGCGCTGGAAGTTGAACTTACTGCCTGTGCCGCCCAGGGCGGCGATCGCCGCCGCCTGATCCGCGCGGTCGATTTGGTTCGGGAGCTGAGAAGCGCGGCACGGCTCAATGTAAACGCCGGACAGCTGTCCGGCTGGCTTTGCGCTGGAATATTCACTCCTTTTCCTGAACGTGATTGAATCGATGGTTTACCGCCGTAGGGAGTAGGATCATTTTATAGCAGCGGTAGACAGTTGTATAGAGGGGAGAACAGTGAATGTGATGGGTTACGTTCCAGGTATTTTAGGTGCATGTGCGTTCTTCTCAATGTGTGCGGCTTTGGCTGTGGCGGAGGAGAAGCACCGAAGGAAACTTTTCTATATTTACCTTTTTCCAATGCTTGTGCTGCTTGTCCGTTTTGGACCCTATCTTGGAGCGCTGGAGTGGAGGCTTGCTATACGGCGGCCGTTGGATTACGCGTGTGCTTTTCTTCCTTTTGTGAGCATCCTCATAGGAGCGCGTTTGTGCAGCGCGTGGAAACAGTTAGAAAAATGGCAAGCTCCTGTTACAGCGGTGGCGTTGATTAGCTGTTTTTGTATGGGATGTATTCTTTCGATTGGTCAATTCCCGTTAAATTCTTATGATAGCTGTTATGGTTATGTTAAGGTACAAGGGGAACAAATGTTAGTTGTTCAGGAAAACAAATCTCCAGGGTCTCATTCCATGAGAAAATTCTATCCCTATGTGAATGAGGTGTTCCGCAGACTTGCAGAGGTTGAGAGAGACGTACCCTACTGACAGAGGGCAGGAGATACATGACTAGAATAAAATAGGAGAATGTGTTAATGGTTGAAATTATTAGCATCCGCTTTAAAAATGGCGGAAAGGAATACTATTTTAATCCTAATGGCGCCCAGTTTCAGGTGGGGGACGGCGTGATTGTGGAGACAACCCGGGGGACGGAGTTTGCCCAGTGTGTCCGCGGGAATAACTTGATTGACGAAATTGAGCTTACCGCCCCCCTGCGCCCTGTGGTGCGGAAGGCCACCGATGAGGACGTCAGGCTGCTGGAGAAAAATAAAGAGCGGGAGAAGCAGGCGTTTGGTATCTGCCAGCAGAAGATTGGGGAACATGGGCTGGACATGAAGCTGGTCAGCGCGGAGTACAACTTTGACGGCAGTAAAATTATATTTTTCTTTACCTCTGAGGGCCGGGTGGATTTCCGGGCTCTGGTAAAGGATTTGGCTGGGACCCTTCGAACCCGTATTGAGCTGCGCCAGATCGGCGTACGGGACGAAGCCAAGCTGTTGGGCGGCCTGGGCATCTGCGGAAAGCCCTTTTGCTGCGCGCAGTTTTTGGAGGAATTTCAGCCGGTATCCATCAAGATGGCCAAGACGCAGAATTTGTCCCTGAATCCCACCAAGATCTCCGGCACCTGCGGGCGGCTGATGTGCTGTTTAAAGTATGAGCAGGAGGCCTATGAGGACCTGGTGAAAAAGGCCCCCAAGCAGGAGTCCTTTGTGGAGACGCCTGATGGGGCGGGCACGGTATCCGGCGTCAACCTGCTGCGGCAGACTGCCCAGGTGCGGCTGGAGTCCGACCCTGAAACCCCTAAGACCTATCACAACAGTGAGCTGTGCGTGATCCGCAGCGGAAAGGGGAAGCGGCCAGAGGGGTACGTGGAGCCTCCCCTGGAGGAGCTGGCCAAGCTGCGCCGCAAGGAGGAGGACGTCCCAGCCCCGGTGACGGAAGAGGCGTCCCTGGCTGCGGCCATTGAGGCGGCATTCCCCAGCCGGGACCGGCGGCAGCCGGGAGAAGAGCGGGAGGAGCAGCCTCAGCCTGGGCGGCATAACCGCCGTCGCCGTTCCAGGGAGGAAGGAGAGAATCATCCTCCGAGGGAGGAGCGGCCTCAGCAGAAGGAGCGCCCTGCCCGGGAAGAGGGCGGCGATTACCGCCGCCGCCGGCGCCGTCGGCCCAAAGGAAATGGGGGAGGGAAGCCCTCTGCGCCCCAGTAAATAGGATAGGGGCCGGCCAGAGGGCCGGCCCTTTCCTGCCGCCGAGGGGTGCGGCACGGATGCACGGTAAAAGAGGGAAGTGAGCACATGGTTGGATTTTTTAACGCGCTTTCAGCCTGCCTGGTCCTGTTGATGATTATGTCGGTGGGATACTTTATGGGCGCTGCGGGCTGGATGACGGCCAAAGAGAAGAAGTTTGTCAGCAAGTATATTGTAAACATCGCGGTGCCCTGCAACTGCATCGTGGGTCTGCTGAACAACCTGGACCGGGACAGCCTGTTCCAGGCCGGAGCGATGGTGCTGGCGGGGGTAGTATCCGTTCTGGCGTGCATGCTGCTGTCGGCGGGACTGGCCCTGCTGCTCCGCTTGCCCCAGGCGCGCTGGGGCGTCTTTGTGGCGATGGCGGGCTTTTCCAATACCCTGTTTATTGGGATCCCTGTCTGCACCCAGCTCTTTGGCGAGGCCAGTATGCCCTACATTATGCTCTATTACATTAGCCACACCACCTTTATGCAGTCGGTCGGCGTGATTTTGGTGGAGCGGGCGGGAACCAGGGTGGGGGAGAAGTCCGGCCTCCGGGGCTTTTTGAAAGACATATTTTCCAAACCGCCCATCCTCTCGGTACTTTTCTCTATCCTGCTTCTGCTGCTGAAGCTGCGGCCGCCCGAGACGTTGATGCGGTTTGCCAGCTACATCAGCGGCTCTGTGTCCCCTCTGGCTTTGATTTACTGTGGGTTTATTGTCTATGAGGTGGGGTTGAAGAACTTAAAGCCGATGCCCGGCCTGCCCGCCATGCTGGTGATGCGATTGGTGGTGGCGCCGGTGGTGTGCCTGACCTGCTGTTCCCTGATGGGGATGGAGGGTCTGGCCCTCCAGGTCTTTGTAGTGGAGAGCGCACTGCCTGTGGTCAGCCAGATAACAGTAATGGCGGGGGCTTATGGAGCCGATGAGGAATATGCCGCTACGGGCTCTTGCCTGTCAATTCTGGGCAGTTTAATTACCATCCCAATTTTGATGCTGATTCTATCTTCCTAAGGAGGCGGTTCGGTTGTGTGGATGCTGTTGACCCTGCTGGTGGCGTTAGGGGCCGGGCTGCTGGTCTTTCATTTGAAGGTCCCCGGCGGGATGCTTGTGGGAGCTATTTTAGGTGCTGCGGCTCTGAACATCGCCACCGGACAGGCATTCATCTACCCCCAGACCCGCGTGCTTGCCCAAGCTCTTACCGGAGCTTACATAGGCTGCATGATGACGCGGGAGGATGTTCGGCGGCTGCCCCGCCTGATTCGCCCCTATTTGCTTGTACTTGCCAGCCTTTTGGCTTTGAATCTGCTGATGGCAGCTGCCTTTTACCGCACGACCAATTTGGATCTGTTGACGTGCCTGTTCTGCGCCGCTCCCGGCGGTATGTCAGATACGCCCCTTATCGCTATGGATATGGGGGCGGACGGCTCGATTGTGGCTGTGATGCAGTTTGTGCGGATGTTGTTCGGAATGGGCTGCCTGCCCTCGGTAATTTTGCTGTCTGACCGTTTTCTGGAGCCGAAAGAGGCCAGGGCGATGGAGGAGCAGGCTGGAGGCGTCCATGGAAAAGCGGTGCCGGGAGCAGGGACAACCCTGCGCTCCTTTCTGCCGGCCATGTGTTTGGCCGTGTTTGCTGCCGTGCTGGGCCGGCTGTCCGGCATTCCTGCGGGAGCGCTGTCTGCCGCGCTGATTGCCTCCGCCGTGATGAAGCTGACGGGCCGCTGCTCCGGGATGCCGATGTGGCTGCGCCGGGCTGCTCAGGTGGTCTCCGGGTGCTGCATCGGTTCGGGCATTACCCGGGCTCAGCTGGCGGCAATGGGGCAGCTGGCGCTGCCGGCGGTTTTGTTATGTTTGGGTTATATTGTCTGTTGTGTGGGGATGGGTTTGGTATTGTCAAAGGTCTGCCGGATTCAGCTGCGGGAAGCTATGTTGACCCTCTCCCCGGCGGGGGCGACGGAAATGGCCCTGATTGCGGCGGACCTGGGTGTGGAGAGTACCAATCTGGTGGTGCTTCAAATTTGCCGTCTGGTGGGCGTTACCCTCCTGTTTCCGCAAATTTTCAATCTAATTTTATGTCTATGCTAGGGGAACGCCCGTCCGGCTGCGGCCGGACGGGCGTTCTCTGTTTTGATGACTTACTCTTCTGTGTGGGTGACAGCAATGGACAGCTCGTCCAGCTGCTTTTGCTCCACCGTGCCAGGGGCGCCCATCATCAGGTCCTGGGCGTTTTTGTTCATGGGGAAGGGGATGACCTCCCGGATGGATTCCTCTCCGGACAGCAGCATGACCATGCGGTCTACGCCGGGGGCGATGCCGGCGTGGGGAGGAGCGCCGTAGCAGAAGGCGTTGTACATGGCGGGGAATTTTTTCCTGACGTCTTCCTCCTCCAGGCGAACCAGTTTAAAGGCTTCAATCATGATTTCCGGGTCGTGGTTGCGCACCGCGCCGGAGGACAGCTCTACGCCGTTGCAAACCAGGTCATACTGGAAGGCGGTAATGGTCAGGGGATCCACTTGGCCGGCCGCGGCCTGCTTCAGAACCTCCAGCCCGCCGTTGGGCATAGAGAAGGGGTTGTGGCAAAATTCCAGCTCCCCGCTCTCCTCCCCAATTTCATACATGGGGAAGTCTACGATCCAGCAGAATTCATACGTCTCTTTGTTCATATGGCCGGGGCAGAAAGCACCCAGCTTGCTGCGCAGCACGCCCGCGGTTTTTTGGGCGGAGAGGAGGGTACCGGTGGTGAGGCCCACGAAGCTGCCCTTTTCCAGCTTCAGGGTTTCTACCACCTGGTCCTTGATAGGTTGGACAAATTTAGCAATGCCGCCCACGATCTCTCCGCTTTCATCGTATCGGAACCAATATGCCTTATTGCCCGATTGGACCTCTACTTCATTGCACAGTCCGTCAATCTGTTTGCGGGTGCCCTGGAAGCCGGTGACCACAATGGCCTTGACGGTGTTCCCCTCAAAGGGGCCGAAGCCGCAGCCGGACAGCAGTTGAGTGGCGTCCTGAACGGTGAGGTCGATGCGCAGGTCGGGCTTGTCCGAGCCGTAGACCTCCATGGCCTCCAGATAGGGAATGCGCCTAAAAGGCGCGGCGGAGGCGGCGCTGTACTTGCCGTATTTGGCAAAGATGGGGGGCAGCACGTCCTCCAGCACAGCGAACACGTCCTCCTGATTGGCGAAGGCCATCTCCATGTCCAGCTGGTAAAATTCGCCGGGGGAGCGGTCGCCCCGGGCGTCCTCGTCCCGGAAGCAGGGGGCAATCTGGAAGTACTTGTCAAAGCCGGAGGCCATCAGCAGCTGCTTAAACTGCTGGGGCGCCTGAGGCAGAGCGTAAAATTTGCCCGGGTGCTTGCGGGAGGGAACCAGGTAGTCCCGGGCTCCCTCGGGGGAGGAGGCGGTTAAAATCGGGGTGGTGATCTCCAAAAATCCATGGCCGGTCATGGCGTTCCGCAGGGCGGACACCACCTGGCACCGCAGGACAATATTTTCTTTGACCTCGGGGTTGCGCAGATCCAGATAGCGGTACTTCAGCCGGGCGGATTCGTCTGCCTCCCGGCTGCGGTTGATGGGGAAGGGCAGCTCGTTGTAGCGGCAGCGGCCCAGCACCTCGATTTTGGAGGGGACTACCTCAATGTCACCCGTCAGGAGCTTGGGGTTTTTGCTGTCCCGTTCCCGGACTGTGCCGGTGACGGCAATCACCGTCTCCTTGTTCAGCTCCTTGGCGGTTTGGACGGTTTCCTCTGTCTCCAGGACGATTTGGGTGGTGCCGTAAAAATCCCGCAGCACCAGGAAAGCCAGATTCTGCCCCACCTCCCGCAGGTTCTCCATCCAGCCGGCCAGGGTCACGGTCTGCCCGGCCTGCCCGATCCGGAGCTCTCCGCAGGTGTGGGTGCGGTAAAAGGTGCTCATGTCACCCATATTTATCACTCCTATTTGTATTATTAATTCTATATATTACTTGCCGCATAGGGATTTCAGCGTTTCATGAAGCTTCTCTAGGTTGGAGGGGGCGTAGCCCCGCCACGGGTTTTCCCCCTCTCCGGAGGTCCACAGATGCTTGCCGTCCCAATAGGCGAGATAAGAGGCGGAACAGCCGCTGATCTCACGGACCGCGATTCCGCCCTTACCGGGTTTTAGGAGGGGGAGAGCCCGGGTGTATCTCTGCCCGCGCAGGGCGTTTAATGCGGCCCGCCCCGGCGCAGCCTGCTCCGCCGTGACAGGGAAGTCGCTCAGGCCGGGGTAGTCGCCCTCGTGAAGAATGGTGATGGTGTGGGCCGGGCTGTTCGGAAACCCGCAGCCGGAGCTTTTGATCTGGTCGAAGGTCACTTCCTCCGTCAGATAGGCCAGGGCGAATCCCCCCCTGGCGGCGGACAGGAGAATCGCTATCACGCAGAGGGGCCACAGCAGCTTTTTCATAGCGCCGAAGTTACTCTCCCTTGTCCAGAATGGGCGTTTCGCCGCCGTTTGCGCCAATGGCGGCGACGATTTTGTCCACGGCCTGGCCGGTGGGAATCAGCTCCTGCTCCCCGGAGCGCATGTTTTTCAAGGACACTTTATCCTGATTGATCTCGTCATCTCCCAGAAAGACGACATAGGGTACCCCCAGCTTATCGGCGTAGTTCATCTTTTGCTTGAACTTTTTTTGCTCGCCGTAAATCTGGGTCCGTGCTCCGGCGCTCCGCAGCTGCGTGGAGAGGGTGATGGCGGGGCCCATATCGCCGGTCATGGGGAGGATGAGGACATCGGCGGGGGCGGTGTTCAGTTTGTCGTTCAGGTAGCCCTGGTCCTCCAGAACGAAGAACAGGCGGGTCAGGCCGATGGAAATTCCAACGCCGGGGAGTTGTTTATCGGTGTAATACTCCGCTAAGTTATCATAGCGGCCCCCGGAACAGATGGAGCCGATCTCCGGGTGGTCCAGCATGGTGGTCTCGTAGACGGTGCCGGTGTAGTAGTCCAAGCCCCGGGCAATGGTCAAGTCCAGGACGAAGTTGGTTTCAGGCACGCCAAACGCGGCCAGGTTTTTGGCCACGGCTGACAACTCATCCAGCCCTTCATCAAATTTGGGTTCCCGCCCCCGGTAGTTCTCCAGGGCGGAGAGCACTTGAGCGTTGCTCCCCTTAATGTCAATGAACCGGATAATTTCTGCGGCCTGTTCCTCGTTCAACCCGATGTCGGGGGAGGTGAGCAGCTCACGCACGCTCTTCTCGCCGATCTTCTCCAGCTTGTCCACCGTCCGCATGATGGCCCCGGACTGGGCGGTCAGTCCCAGCATTGCGTAAAAGCCATTTAAAATTTTCCGGTTGTTTACCCGAATTTGGAACCGTTTCAGGCCCAGGGAGGTAAAGGTCCGGTAGATGATGGCCGGGATTTCAGCGTCGTTGGAGATATCCAGCTGCCCATCGCCGATGACGTCAATGTCCGCCTGATAGAACTCCCGGAACCGGCCCCGCTGAGCCCGCTCGCCCCGGTAGACCTTGCCGATCTGGAAGCGGCGGAAGGGAAATGCCAGCTTTGCGTAGTTTAACGCGACATACTTTGCCAGGGGCACGGTCAGGTCGAAGCGCAGAGACAGGTCGCTGTCGCCCTTTGTGAAGCGGTAAATTTGCTTTTCTGTCTCGCCGCCGCCCTTGGCCAGCAAAATTTCGCTGGCCTCAATGAGGGGGGTGTCCAGTGGTGTGTAGGCGTAGAGGGAGAAGGACTCCCGGATGATGGCCGCCATGCGGTCGAATTGAATCTGCCGGGCGGGAAGCAGCTCCATAAAACCGGAGAGGGTGCGGGGTTGTACCTTAGCCATAAGTCAAAATCCTTTCTTTTTCAATTACACACAAGATTATTTTTTGTATTCTTTTTTTAAAAAAGAAAAAGCGTAACGCTCCCATCCTCAAAAGCGGACAGGAGCGCGCACGTACAGACAGACCGCCGCTTATAGGGCGAAGGGGACCCGGTTGGGATTCATGCCTTCGCGCCAGCCCAGGTCGCCCCGGGCCAAGCCGTGGATGAGCAGCTCGGCGGTAGCCACGTTGGTGGCTATAGGGACGGAGTGCTGGTCGCACAGACGGGTAATATACAGCACATCCTTGTCCATCTCGTTGTCCTGAGGAGAGTTAAAGAACAGCACCATATCAATTTCGTTGTAAATAATGCGTTGGCCGATCTGCTCAATGCCCCCGTGCTCATGGGATAAGAAGAGCTGGACGGGCAGTCCGGTGGCATCGGCTACCATACGACCCGTGGCGTTGGTGCCGCAGACAGAATGTTTGGATAGGATCCCGCAATAAGCAGTACAAAATTGTACCATCAGTTCCTGCTTTTTTGTGTGGCTCATAATAGCGATGTTCATGGCAGCAATACCTCCTTTTATCGTTAACATGAGGCGTTTGAGTTATCGGATGCGCATAATGGGCACCCGGCCGCCCTCCAGCCGCTGAGCGATGTTCCAGCAGGCAAGGGCGGCGCCCCGTTTGCCCCGGGTGGTGAGTGGCTGTCCCAGGTTGGCGCATAAAATGACCTGGGGGTCCTCCGGTACCACCCCGATCAGAGGCAGACCGGCGGCGTTCATTGCGTCATCGATGGTGGTGCGCAGCTTACGCAACAGCCTGGTTTGAATGCGGTTCATAACCAGATGGACGGTTCTGAGGTGGTCCAGCTCTGCCACGGTTCTTTGGGCGTCCCGCAGGGAGGATGTGTCGTTGGTGGCGATGACAATGGCGCGGTCCGCCGCGCAGGTGGCCAGCCGGAATCCGGTCCCCAGGCCGGCGGGTGAGTCGATGAGGATGTAATCGTAGATGGTGCGGGCCTCCTTCAACAAAGCGCGTACCTTGTCGGCGGTGAGGCTGGCGGGCAGGGACATGGGGGAAGTGAGCAGAGAGAGCCCCGTCAGGTCGGGGTGCCCGACTGCAGCCCGGTTGAGGGGGCAGCGCCCCAGGGCCACGTCTGCGAAATCCATCAGCGCCCGGTCGTTCAGCCCCAGGGAGATATCCAGGTTTCGCAGGCCGATGTCCATGTCGATGCACAGTACCCTGCGGCCCATAAGGGCCAGGGAGGAAGCCACGCCGCTGGTAATGGAGGTTTTTCCAGTGCCGCCTTTTCCGGATGTGATCGTGATCACAGTGCCCATTTGGAAGAAACCTCCTAACCTCATAGTTGTAGTGTACCACAAATCTGCCGCCCGTCAACAGTTTTTCGCAAAACTTTTAGGAAAAATTTACAATTTATACTAGTTTGTAGTATATCGCCCGGTCAAAGGGGCTCTTTTTGAATTTTTGCCCACCGTCTGGGATAGCCTTTCAAAGTGGGGGCCGCTTTTTTGACGATGAGCAGCCGGTGGGTTACGCCTGCGCCGGGGATGACATAGTCCTCCGAGGCGGTCACACGGCCGCCCAGGAGCCGTATGGCATGAGCGGCGGCTATTGCCTCCTGGCCGCTGCCGGTGGACTTCATGGCCAGGAACTGTCCTCCCGCTTTCACATAGGGAAGGCACAGCTCACACAAGATCCGCAGGTCGGCGACGGCCCTGGCTGCCGCAAAGTCAAAGCTGTCCCGAAAGCCTTTGACAAAAGCCTGCTCCTCCGCACGGGCATGGACGGTGCAAATTCCTTCCAGCCCCAGCGTTTCGGATAGTTTCCCCAGCCAGTCCAGCCGCTTGTTCAGGGAGTCCAGCAGGGTGACCTCCAGGGAGGGGACGAGGATTTTCAGCACCATTCCTGGAAAGCCCGCTCCGGTACCGACATCAATTAGGGTTTTATTTTGAAAATCGCAGTACTTCAGCAGTGCAGCGCAGTCCAGCATGTGAAGCTGAGCCACAGCGGCCGGCTCCCGGATGGCGGTAAGGTTCATGTCCTGGTTCTTTTCCAGGAGAAGCCGTCCATACTGGGCTAGTTTGGAGGGTGCGTCTTGGGGGACATGTCCGGATAGGCCCAGCTCCTCCAGTCCGGCGGAGATAATCTGTTCCATGGCCTACCCTCCCAGAACCGAAATACCAAAGACAGTGACGGTGCCGGAGAAGTTAGACAGCAGTCCGATGATCCCAATGGGCAGGGTGGCCAGAGCCAGCAGCCAGCACAGGACAGCCAGGGCGATGGCCGGCCCCCTGCCTGGGCGT
This sequence comes from uncultured Bacillota bacterium, assembly GCA_947383275.1. Taxonomy (GTDB): domain Bacteria; phylum Bacillota; class Clostridia; order Oscillospirales; family Oscillospiraceae; genus Lawsonibacter. The sequence continues at coordinate 16,384 of CANDCW010000014.1, read as the reverse complement.
CCTGTGCTTTTCCAGGACACCAGCGCCAGGATCCCCAATCCAATGAGGCCGGGAACCGCGAGCAGCGGGCCCAAATTGCCCAGGCCGGTGCCAGTGAAGTAGAAGTAGGTGGTCAGGGCCAGGAGGATGAGCATGTAAGCGATGCCGATCCAGGCCAGAGTCCGCTTCACAGGGGAGGAGGGGGTAAAGCCGCTGTCCTTGCGCTCCTCCAAGGGGTGTTTGTTTTCAGGCATTTATGCTTTCTCCTTCAAAAGGTCGCGGATCTCCATGAGCAGCTTTTCCTCGGGAGAGAGTTCCGGGGGAGCGGGCGGCGCCTCCTTTTTATGGTGGAGCTTATTGAGGGCCTTGATCAGACAGAACACTACAAAAGCCATGACAAGGAAATTGAGGATGGCCTGAATGAAGTTGCCATAGGCAATAACTGCCCCGTTGACGGTAAAGGAAAGGTCCGCAAAGGAGATGCTGCCGGTGAAGATGCCCAGCAGGGGCATAATCATGTCGTTAATGAGGGAGGTGGTGATGGCGCTGAACGCCCCGCCGATAATTACGCCAACGGCCATGTCCATCACGTTTCCCCGGGCAATAAACTGCTTAAATTCTTCCATAAATTTCTTCATGCCTCAACCTCCGTGATTTGAGTTGCATTTCCGCTCTATGGTGTAAATTGTGAATGGAAGGAACTAACGGCAGGGCTTACCAGTGGCCAGGCTGGCTGGGATTTTCACGCATATGGGTGTCACGGACGCCCATTTGAAGGTTATAGAGGGTTTTGCTCAAGGTAGTGATCTCCTGTTCGGTGAGTTGAGCGAAAAGAACGCCATACCGGAAAAGGCCCCGGTCCCGTTCTGAGCAGCGGACCACCCGCCCAAGAAAATTCAGCGGGGCATAGTCCTCCAATTTGATGCGGATGCGGACGACTTCGTCCTCCACGTGGACATACTCCGTTTGGATGCAGCAGCCGCCGGTGCTGATATCTATCAGCTCGCACTCCTCCGGGTTGCGGAAGTGGTCATCGTCCTTGCGGTAGAGTGACACGGGGGCGTTGATGGGCAGGCGGAAGTTGTCCCGGTTTTCGGCGTGGTTCTCAATTTTCAGGTCCTTGGCTTTAAAACTTGTCCGGCTGGATTCCTCCACCGAAGCAATGAGGTTGAGGGGGATCAGTTTTTTATCGTAGCCGCTGAGGCTGACCGAGGCCCCCAGGGGGATGATTTTGAAGGAAAGCTGGCCGGGCTGGCGGCTTAGGGTAAGGGAGGAGGGAGTGTGTTTGACGACCTGCCCGGAAAACAGAATTCCGCCGTCTTTGGTAGCTACGTTAAGGCGCATTCCGTCAAAGAGCTGTCCGCTTACGGCGCTTTTGTTGGAGGTGGAAGGCGTTTCCACTTCTTTCCTGAGCAGCTCCTCGGACTCCTCTTCCTCCTCCGTGTCTCGGCTGAAAAATGAAAAAATACCCATAATGGAGTCTCCTTTTTAGTTAGACTTTTGTTTGATGGCTGTCCACAGCCGCTGCCAAAGGATGCACCCGGCTATGGTTGCCGGATAAACCACGAGGATGCGCAGAGGGAGCAGGACGATGACGCGGCTGCCTACTAGGTGGGGGGCATACTCGTTAAAGAGGGTGATAACAATGCAGTGATAGAGATAAATTAGGTAGCTGGCCCGATCGATTGCTCTGAGGAGGGGGCGCCGGGCCAGTTCTTTTCCGTACAGCACGGCCCAGTGGTGAAGCAGGAAAATAGTGCTGAGGGCGTATAGCGTATGGATTAGCTCCAGGTAGGGCGCCTCCCGCCGTCCCGAAAAGGCCATAACGCTGACTATTCCGTCCGCGGCGGCGAAGATGGCCGTGCTGGCAAGAAGGAGGGCGCGGTGCTTTTTTAAAAGGGCCAGAAAGGTGGGATAGGCGTTTCCCGCGCAGCAGCCGGCTAGAAAATAGATCAAATAACTGGTAAAAATCCGGTCGCCGTAGGGAAACCAGTCGTCCGGGTTAAACAGCAGCAGGATGGAGGGGAGATACATGGAGCTGAGCCAGGTGATTCCCAGCGCCAGGGGGAGGAGGACCACCGGGTCGTACCGCTTCACCAGCCATTGAAACATGGGGGCCAGCAGGATAAATTGGATTAGTGCGATGAGAAAGTAGAATTGAGCGGACAGGGAACCCAGGGCGGTCTCCTTTAAGAATTCGGCGGGGGAGAAGGTACAGTAGCCCAGGAGGGTGAAAACCAGATAGGAAATGGCCGCAGCCAACAGGTAGGGCGCCAACAGATGTTTGACCCGATTCACATAATATGTCCGTAGGTCCTGTTTCCGTTCTCGGGGGAGGGTAAGTTTTACCCCGCTGAGGTAGAAAAAACCGGGTACTGCCAGAAAGGACAGCCGCTGCACGACCTGTACCAGTCCGTACTGCCAGCTCAATTTGTCCAGAACTGAGACCGCGTGGGACAGGCAGTGAATCAGCACCACCAGCAGACAGAACAGCACGTTAAGAATGGACAATTCATCCAACCGGCGCTCGCGGGCCATTTGTGGTCACTTCCTTTTTTATTTCTTGGGGACCATGACCTCCAGGCCGCCCATGTAGGGCCGGAGCACAGGGGGGATGACCACGCTGCCGTCGGACTGGAGGTTGTTCTCCAGAAAAGCGATGAGCATGCGGGGGGGTGCCACTACGGTATTGTTCAGGGTGTGGGGCAGGTAAGTGCCCTTCTCACCCTTAATCCGCATTTTCAGCCGACGCGCCTGGGCGTCGCCCAGGTTGGAGCAGGAGCAGACCTCAAAGTATTTCTGCTGTCGGGGGGACCAGGCTTCAATGTCGCAGGACTTTACCTTCAAGTCGGCCAGGTCGCCGGAGCAGCATTCCAGTTGGCGGACGGGGATATCCAAGGAGCGGAACAGCTCTACGGAGTAGCGCCACATCTTCTCGTACCAGGCCATGGAGTCCTCGGGCTTGCAGACCACGATCATCTCCTGCTTTTCAAACTGGTGGATGCGGTAGACCCCCCGTTCTTCAATGCCGTGGGCGCCCTTCTCCTTGCGGAAGCAGGGGGAGTAGGAGGTGAGGGTCTGGGGCAGGGAGTCCTCGGGAATGATCTGATCGATGAATTTGCCGATCATGGAGTGCTCGCTGGTGCCGATGAGATAGAGGTCTTCCCCTTCAATTTTATACATCATGGCCTCCATGTCGGTCTGGCTCATAACGCCCTCTACCACATTGCCGTGGATCATAAAGGGGGGGATGCAGAAGGTGAAGCCCTTGCCGATCATGAAATCCCGGGCGTAGGCCAGCACGGCCTCATGGAGCCGGGCCACGTCGCCCATCAGGTAGTAAAAGCCGTTTCCGGACACCCGGCCGGCGGCGTCCATATCGACGCCGTGGAAGGACTCCATAATTTCTGTGTGGTAAGGAATTTCAAAGCTGGGGACCAGGGGCTCGCCGAAGCGCTCCACTTCTACATTGGCGGAGTCGTCGGGGCCGATGGGGACGGAGGGGTCGATCATGTTGGGGATGACCAGCATAATCTTGCGAATTTTTTCGGCCAGCTGGGTTTCCTGCTGCTCCAGCTCGGTCAGGCGGTCGGCGTTGGCCTTTACTTTGGCTTTGGCCTCCTCGGCTTCTCCCAGCTTGGAGGGGTCCTTTTTGGCCTGGCCCATAAGCATTCCAACCTGCTTGGACAGGGTGTTTCGGGCGGCGCGCAGCTCGTTGGCCTCGCTCATGGCCGCCCGGTTTTCGGCGTCCAGCTCCAGGACCTGGTCCACCAGGGGAAGCTTCTCCTCCTGGAATTTCTTTTTGATGTTTTCCTTTACGGCTTCCGGATTTTCCCGGATAAATCGAATGTCAAGCATGGTACAGTTCTCCTTTTCCTCAATGTTTCACGTGAAACGTATTATTTAATAACCTTATCTCGGATCTCCATATACCGGTCGTAGGGAGAGAAGCGGTCGGTGCCGGTGATATTCTCTTTGGGGAGGTCGTTTTGGAACTTCTGCTCCTCCATGGAAGTGATAAGCTCTCGGCACAGCTTGGTTTTGCCCCGTACATAGGCCTCGTTGATTTGCCAGAACCAATGCATAGCCAGGGTGGATTTTTCCTCCCCGTGAAGCTGGCCCCGAAGCAGCCCATACTCCTCTTCCGCGGCGGCAAGTTGGCCTTGCAATTCTTTGATCTGGTCCTCCAGCGCGTCGGTCTGGGTTTTTAGCTGGGCGTTTTCGTCAATTAAGCCCTGGAGGGTCTGGGCTGCGGAGTTGGATTGCTTCAAATCGTCGATCTGCTGCTGGCTCTGCCTCCGCTCCATCATAAACGTGAACAGCAGCAGAATGAACGCCGCCATAAACAGAACGGCAATATATTGAAAGACAGAGTTGCGGCGCCGGCGCTGCTGGGTACGTTTGCGCCTGGCCTCCTGTTCGGAGGAGGGGGGGCGGCGGTCCTTTCTGGGCTCTTCCGGGAAACGGTGGGCGTCTTCGATAAAGGGCTCGCTGCTCCGGCGGTTCTCAGCCATCTTCTCCACCTCCCCGCGACTTTAAACCTTGCAGCAGGGCCAGCAGGGTTTCCAGGTCCTGCTCATTGTAGTATTCCAGCTCAATACGGCCTTTTTTCCCTTTGTGGGCGATTTTTACCTTGCGGCCCAGCCGTCCGGCCAGGTCCTTTTCCAGCTCGCCCAGGTAGAGGGAAAAGTCGGGACCCTGTTCTCTGGGCCTTTCCTTCTTTTCCTTTTGGAGCGCCTTAATCAATGCCTCCGTCTGCCGCACGGAGAGCTGGCCCTCCACCACCCGCTTTGCTGCCTCTTTTTGAAGAGTATCGGTGGGGGCGCTTAAAATCGCCCTGGCGTGGCCGGCGGAGAGGGAGCCCTCCTCCAGCAGCGTCATAACCTCCTCGGGCAGCGCCAGCAGGCGGAGCGTATTGGTGATGGCCGGGCGGCTCTTGCCCATTTGCTGCGCCACCTGTTCCTGGGTGAGGCCGTAGTCTTCCATCAGCGTCCGGTAGCCTCGGGCCTCTTCGGCGGGATTTAAATCCTCCCGCTGGAGGTTCTCAATCAGCCCCAGCTCCATTACCTTGCGGTCGTCCGCTTCAATGATGACGGCCGGTATCTCCTCCAGCCCGGCGGCCTTGGCCGCGCGCCACCGGCGCTCTCCGGCAATAATCTGGTAGTAGCCGGTGGCCAGCCTCCGGACCGTTAGGGGCTGGATGATGCCGTGAACCCGGATGGATTCCGCGAGATCGTCCAGCGCGCCCTGCTCAAACCGCTTCCGCGGCTGATTCAGCCCCGGCTCCACCTGGGAGATGGGCAGGGATACCGACCCCTCCCCCTGGGCGGGCAGCTCCGGGTCGCCCAGCAGCGCGTTCAGGCCGCGGCCTAAGCCTAGTTCTGTTTTTCGTTTTGCCATAGCGTTACCTCTTTATTGTGTAATCACGGCTGGTTTGTCATTGCAATCATCTCTTCAGCCAGCATTTTATAGGCTTCCGCTCCCCGGGAATAGGGATCGTAGGCGTTGATGGGCTTGCCGTGGCTGGGCGCCTCGGAGAGGCGGACATTGCGGGGGATGACAGTTGCATAGACTTGGCCGGGGAAGTGGCGTTTCACTTCCTCCGCCACCTGGAGGGACAGGTTGGTGCGACTGTCGAACATGGTGAGCAGCACGCCCTCCATGGTCAGGGGAGGGTTCAGCTTCCGCTTCACCAGGCGGACGGTTGCCAACAGGTCGCTGAGCCCCTCCAGGGCGTAGTACTCGCACTGGACCGGGACCAAAAGAGAGCTGGCGGCGCACAAGGCGTTGACGGTGAGCAGCTCCAGAGAGGGGGGGCAATCGATGAAGATGAAATCGTACTGGTCCGCCAGGGCGTCCAGGGCATTCTTCAGCAGCTTCTCCCGGCTGTCGATGCCAATCATCTCGATGCCGGCCCCGGCCAGCGCCTTATTGGAGGGCAGCACGTCGCCGAACTTGGTGTGCACAATCGCTTTGACCGGGTCCGCGCTGTTAACCAGCAGGTCGTAGACGTTGGGGGAAGCAGTGTTTTTGTCCACTCCCATGCCGGAGGTGGCGTTGGCCTGGGGATCGAAGTCGCACAGCAGCACCCGCTTGCCCAGGGTGTGGAGCGCGGCGGTAATATTGACGGTGGTCGTGGTCTTGCCCACGCCGCCCTTTTGGTTTACGACGGCGATGATCTTAGCCATGCAAAGGGCCTCCTTGGGGTTGTTGAAATGATAGGTTGTGCAATTTCTCATTATAACAACCGCGGAAGCGGATTTCAACTGTTTTTCGAGAAAAATAAAAAAGCCTCCCTCCAAAGAGGAAGACGGCACAGCGAAGGGGCGGGTTTGCCGCCGGCCTCCAAACCGCAACCGCTGCGCGGCGGTTGCGGTTTGGAGAGAAGAAGCAGCGAAATAAGTGAGCTTCCGTGCCTGCACGGAAGCGAAGGATATGAAGCGCGCTTCGACGATGTTTCACGTGAAACATTATCCCGCCCGGCGGGGGATATGAATGGTCAGGGTAATTTCCTCGTCGGAGTCCTGGCGTCTGCACTGAGCGTCCACTCCGGCGGAGCGCATAATGTCCAGGCTGCGGGTGATGGTATTCAAAAAGAGCCGCACATCTTTTATTACAAAAGTTGGCCGCCTGCGGGGCGGCGCCTTCGTCATCAGGATGCCGTCCACCAGGGCTTCGGCCTGGGCTACGGTCAGATGGTCCGCAGCGATCTGTGCTGCGGCGTCCAGCTGCTGGTCCGCTGTTTCCAAGCGGAGGAGGGCCCGGGCGTGGCGCTCGGTAGCGCCGTGGTCACGGAGCAGCTCCAGCACTTCTTCAGGCAGCTTGAGCAGCCGCAGCTTGTTGGCCACGGCGGACTGGCTTTTTCCGATGCGCCGGGCCGCGTCATCCTGGGAGATGTGGTAGGTGTCGATAAGACGGCGAAGTGCCAGGGCCTCCTCCCAGAAATCCAGGTCCCGGCGCTGGAGGTTTTCCACCAGGGCCAGCAGGGAGGAGGACTGGCTGTCTGTCTGAACCGACAGGCAGGGGACGGTATCCAGCCCGGCCAGCCTGGCCGCCCGCAGGCGGCGCTCGCCGGCCACCAGCTCCCACTGACCCTCCCGGCGGCGGACGGTCAGCGGCTGGAGGATGCCAAGCTCGCCGATGGAAGCAGCCAGTTCCTCCAGCTCCGGCTGGGTAAAGGTCCTCCGGGGCTGGCAGGGATTGGGGTGGATGGCGTCTATGGGGAGGAAGAGGACCCGACCGGTTTCAAAAATTCCCTTCTTTTGCAGCGGCCACATAAGGGACCCACCTTTCATATGTAGTACCTACAGTTTACCATAAAATGGAAAATAGACCGTCGAAGCCTGTCGCGGGCTGAAAATTTCCCGGGGAAGCAGGGCCCCGCAAGGGGCTGAAGTGTCAAAGCGCCAGGCGTGCATGAAAATATTTAGCGAGAAAGACAAGAAATGGAAGAAAAAATTGTGCAATGTGTGAGGAAAAACCGGAAAAAAGGGATTGCAAAAAGGCGGGGTTTCTTGTAAAATGTAGTCGTGAAAGTTTTCCTAAAAGAACGTGGCCCGGACATTCGGGCCACAGTCATTTTCTTGAAAGGATGAGAGGGCCCATGGAGCTGCTCAAGGAGCGTATCCGAAGGGATGGCACGGTAAAGGGGAGCGATGTGCTGAAGGTGGACAGTTTTCTGAACCACCAGATGGATGTTGCCCTTTTTGAAGAGATTGGCAAGGAGTTCCTGCGCCGGTTTGACGGCTGCGGCGTGAACAAGATTCTGACCATCGAGGCCTCCGGCATCGGGATCGCTTGTGTCACGGCGCAGTTTTTTCATTGCCCGGCCGTCTTTGCCAAGAAGTCCCAGACCAAGAACATTGCCGGGCAGGTGTATACCACCAAGGTGGAGTCCTTCACCCACGGGCGGGTGTACGACGTCATCGTATCCGCCAAGTTCCTGGGGCCGGGGGACAAGGTGCTCATTATCGACGACTTCCTGGCCAACGGCGCCGCCCTGGAGGGGCTCATCGATCTGGTGAACCAGTCGGGCGCGGAGCTGGCAGGGGCGGGCGTCGTTATTGAGAAGGCGTTCCAGCCCGGCGGAGACCGCCTGCGGGCCAGGGGAATCCGGGTGGAGTCCCTGGCCCGGGTCAAGGCCATGAGCGAGGAAAACGGCGTGGAGTTTGTGGATTAAAACCGGCCAAAACCGGTTTTAATATAGAGGAAAACAGATTTTAAGGAGGAAACAGAATGAAAAAGCTTCTTGCACTGGCTCTGGCTGCGGCCATGAGCCTGTCCCTGGCCGCCTGCGGAGGCGGGAACAATAATGCCCCCGCAGCCAGCAGCAAGCCCGCCGGGTCCACCCCCCCGGCCGCGTCATCCACGCCTGCCCCAGCTGGCAGCGGGGACTTTAAGGTGGGCGCCATCTACATCACCAGCCAGAACGATGTGGCTGGCTACACCTTCCAGCACCACAACGGCATCACCACCGCCATGAAGGACCTGGGGATGGACCCTGCCAAGCAGCTGCTTATCGTGGACAACGTGGCCGAGGACTATGATGCGGTTTGCAGCGCCATCGACACCCTGGCCAACCAGGGAGCCGACGTGATCTTCGGCATCTCCTTCGGCTACATCGACGCCATGAACGACAAGGCGGGGGAGTATCACGACATTTGCTTCTCCCACGGCACCGGCTACATGAACAACGACACCAACTTTAACAACTACTTCGGCCGCATCTACCAGGCCCGCTACCTGGCCGGTATCGCCGCCGGGCTGAAGTCTCTGGAGACCGGCAACAACGCCATCGGCTACGTGGCCGCCTACAACACCGAGTACGCCGAGACCTGTTCCGGCATCAACGGCTTTGCCCTGGGCGCCCAGTCCGCCAACCCGGACGCCATTGTCTATGTGCAGAAGATCAACACCTGGGGGGACGAGAACCTGGAGCGCCAGGCGGCCCAGGCCCTTATCGACACCTATAACTGCGGCGTCATCTCCCAGCACTGCGACTCCGCCCAGCCCCAGCTGGTGGCCCAGGAAAACAACGCTTTCGGCTGCGGCTACAACTCCGACATGACCGAGCAGGCCCCCAGTGCCCACATCACCGCCGCCATTTGGCACTGGAACGTCTACTACCAGGCCGCCATTGAGGCCGCTATGGCTTGTGAGGGCGATGGCTCCAAGTTTGTGGAAAAGATGGGCGGCAACGCCTACTACGCCGGCCTGGCTGAGGGCTTTGTAGACGCCTCCCCCGTGAACGAGGCGGTCGCTGCCCCCCACACCGCCGCCGTGATGGACGCCGTCCGCGCGCTGATTAAGTCCGGCGAATGGGACGTGTTTTCCGGCGTGAAGCTGAGCTATAACATCTCCGATGACGGCAAGGTGGAGGTCATCAGAACCGATGCCGACCTGGTGGATGCCGACCTCAATGTGATTGTTGAAGCCGGAGGCCCCTCTGTGGACGACGGCATCATCAAGGGCTCTATGAACTACAATGTAGCGGGCGTTGAGGAGGGCTAAGCCTCCCCGCTTCATGAACGCAGACCCGAACCGGGCCGGCCGGATGCCCCGGCCGGCCCGATTGCTTTTTTAATAAGAGGAGAGAACTATGGGGGAACAATACGCCGTTGAAATGCGGGACATCTGCAAGAGCTTTGGCAGCGTGGCGGCGAACAGGAACGTTAGCCTGAACGTGAAGCCGGGAGAGATCCTGGCGCTTCTGGGGGAAAACGGCTCGGGCAAGACCACCCTGATGAACATGCTGTCGGGCATTTACAAGCCGGACAGCGGGAGCATCCTGCTGGACGGCCGGGAGGTAATTATCAACAGCCCGGAGGACGCTAAGCGGTTAGGCATTGGGATGGTCCACCAGCACTTTAAGCTGGTGGACGTGTTCTCCGCCGCCGACAATATCTGGCTGGGGGATGATTCGTCGGGAGCGGTGCTGAAAAAGGGCCGCTATGATGTGATTGGGAATATGGCAAAGAAATTTGGCTTTGACATTGACCCCCGGAAGAAAGTGTACAACATGGCGGTGTCGGAAAAACAGACCTTGGAGATTGTCAAGGTGCTGTACTACGGGGCCAAGGTTATCATCCTGGATGAGCCCACCGCCGTTTTAACGGTGCAGGAGACCGCCAAGCTCTTTGACGTTCTGCGCAGGATGAAGGCGGAGGGCCACGCCATCATTATCATTACCCACAAGCTCAACGAGGTGCTGGAGCTTTCAGACCGGGTGTCCATTCTCCGTAAGGGGGAGTATATCTGCACGGTGGATACCGCCGCCACCAATGAGCAGCAGCTCACCGAATTTATGGTGGGCCGGAAGGTGGAGCTGAACATCCAGCGGCCCGTGGTGGACAAAACCCGCCCCCTTTTGGAGATCCGGGACCTGACAATCCGCAATGACGAGGGCGCGGTGGCCATCGACAAGGTGAACTTCTACATCCGGGGCGGCGAAATCCTGGGCGTGGCTGGCATTGCCGGCTGCGGCCAAAAGGAGCTGTGTGAGGCCATCGCCGGCCTGCGGCCCATTGAGAGCGGCATGATGATCCACAAGGGCGACAACATTGTAGGCCTCAGTCCCAAGTCCATTCTGGAGAAGGGGATTTCCATGTCCTTTATCCCGGAGGACCGCCTGGGCATGGGCCTGGCCCCCTCTATGTCGGTAACGGACAACATGTTGTTAAAAAAGTACGACCAGTCCAAAGGGCCCTTTGTGGACCGGAAGGCCGGCAGGGCGGAGGCCCAGCAGGTAATTGACGAGCTGGAGATTGTCACGCCCTCCACCGAGACGCCGGTGCGGCGTCTGTCCGGCGGCAACGTGCAGAAGGTTCTGCTGGGCCGGGAGATCAAGGCCGGGCCCAACGTCATTGTTACAGCCTACCCTGTTCGGGGTCTGGACATTAACTCCTCCTACGCCATCTACGATATCCTCAACCGGCAGAAGAAGGACGGCGTGGGCATCCTCTTTGTGGGAGAGGACCTGGACGTGATGATCGGCCTGTGCGACAAGATCATAGTTTTGTGCCACGGCAAGGTGATGGGGGTGGTCCACGCCCACAAGACCTCAAAGGAGGAGCTGGGCCTGATGATGACCGGCGCCCTGGACTTGACCAACAAATACGAAGACAAGCCCGCCGGCATTGCCAAGGACAGCCGTATCGGGGAAGAAGGGGAGGAGAAACCATGAAAAGCCGTCAGCCTCTTTTCCATGTGGTCAAGCGGGACCACGCCGGACCGGGCCGACAGGCTGCGGCCTATGTGGCGGCGGTGGCGGTGGCCCTGGCTGTAGGTGCGGCGCTGCTGGCGGCCCAGGGGGTGGAGCCCGCCGCTTTCTACCGGCAGCTCATTACCATGGGCATCCCCGGCAGCCGCTATCCCTGGCGAGCGGTGGAGAATTTTATCAAGCTGTTTGTCCCGCTGCTGATCACCTCCCTGGCCCTGGCCCTGGCCTTTAAAATGCGCTTTTGGAACATCGGCGGCGAGGGGCAGTTTATCATGGGCGCGTTTTGGGCGGGCTTTGCCGCCATGAAGCTGGGGGGCGTTTTGCCCCAGCCGCTTATGGTGGTGGCAATGGCCCTGTGTGGCGCGCTGGGCGGCGGGCTGTACGGTGTGTTCGTGGCGGCGCTGAAGGTGAAGTGGGGGACCAACGAGACGCTGCTCACCTTAATGCTCAACTATGTAGCCCTATACTTCCTGCAATTTTTTGCCGAAACAAAAACAGAATGGAATTTTTTCCTGGACCCGGACTCCGCCCGGCCCAAGTTTGCCAAGTTTCCTGCCAGCGCCCAGATGATTACCATTCCGATCGGGCCCTTCAATCTGAATCTGTCTCTGGTGATTGCTGCGGCCCTATGCGTGCTGCTGTACATCTACCTGAACTACACCAAGCGCGGCTATGAGATCGCCGTGGTGGGCGACAGCCCTAACACCGCCCGGTATGCCGGAATGAGGGTGGGGAAGATCGTTATCCGCACCATCTTCCTGTCTGCCGCCCTAATTGGCCTGGCGGGGGCGTTCCAGGTGTCCTCCGCCGGTATTCTGTCCACCTCTGTTACCAACGATGTGGGATGGACCGGCGTGGTAGTGGCCTGGCTGGCCAAGCTGAATACAGCGGGCATTGTGGCCGCCTCCCTGCTGATTACCGTCCTGCAGTACGGGTGCCAGACAGCCAGCACCACCTATCCCTCCATTGATGCCAACTTCGCCAACCTGCTCCAGGGCGTGATCCTCTTCATTGTGCTGGCGGCAGACTTCTTCATCCGCTTTAAACTGGCGCCCAGGAGCAGAAAGGAGACGGTCAAATGAACGACCCCATGAATGTGCTGACCCTTTTCCTCTTTAATATTGTTCTGGTGAATATCCCTCTCCTCTACGGTACGGTAGGGGAGATTGTAGTGGAAAAATCCGGAAGCCTGGACCTGGGCGTGGAGGGTACCATGGCCGTTGGGGCCATGTTCGGCTACCTGGCCGGGTGTGCGGCCAACAGTATGACAGTGGGGCTGCTGGTGTCCTTTGGGGCGGCGGGGATGTGCGGCCTGCTTTTCGCGGCGCTCACCGTCTCCCTTCAGGCCAACCAGAATGTCACAGGGCTGACCATCACCACCTTTGGCCTGGGCCTATATTTCTTTGTGGGGAAGGGCCTGGGGGAGCGCTGGCCAGCCATGACCTCCTGTGCCAGCCTGGTGAAAGGATTTTCCGCACTGGAAATTCCGGGGCTTTCTAAACTTCCTGTTATCGGAAAAGCTCTGTTTTCCCACAATGCGCTGGTCTATCTGGGGATTGTGATTTCTGTGCTGGTGTGGTGGTATTTCAACTTTACCAAGATTGGCCTGCGCCTCCGGGCAGTGGGCGAGAACCCCGGCGCAGCCGATTCGGTGGGGGTAAATACGCTGTTCTATAAATATGCCCACCTGATTCTGGGATCTGGCATAATGGGGCTGGGCGGATTTTATATGGCGCTGTATATGAGCGGCTCTTTCGAGGGCTCTAACTGCTGGATCAACGGCTATGGCTGGATCTCCATTGCTCTGGTTATTTTTGCCAACTGGAACCCGGTGCTGGCTATTTTGGGGACGCTGGTGTTCGGCTTTTTCAACACCCTCCAGATTTACTCCGGCCCCCTGGCAAATACCTTCTCCGGCCCCCTGGGCTGGCTGTCCGCCGTGCCGCCTCAGTTGTACAAGGCCCTGCCCTTCCTCATCACCGCGATTGTTTTGATCGCCTCTTCCGTCCGCAAAAAGGAGGGCACCGGCCAGCCCGCCGCTTTGGGGCTGAACTATTTCCGGGAGGAGCGATAACAAAACGTAATTTTATAGCTGAAAATAACAGGAGCGCCCCGTCTGGGGGCGCTCCTTCCATTATGATGCCTGTGACTCCGCGTAGACGGCCGCCTGGAGGGACAACACATTGTCCCAAAAGCTGCCCACATCCAGCTTGTCGAGGGCGGCAGCGGCCTCCACGCCAAGGCTGTCCTGTTCCTCCTCCAACCGCTTCTCCAGAAAATAGGAGGCGGTCTCATCCCGGTAGTCATCCGGGTCCATGGGCAGGCGGAGGATGATGTGGTAGCCGAGGTCGCTTTCCACAATGTCGCTGATCTCACCGTTTTGAAGGGCCAGGGCGGCCTCTTCAAAGGGGGCGACCATCTTACCCTTCGAAGTGGTGTAGCCATTGGGGTTAGCGGCCAGCCCGGAGTCCTCGCTGTACTGGTGCATCAGCTCATCGAACAGGGCAATGGGGTCCTCTGCCGCCCGGAGCTGGGCCAGGAGGCCGTCGGCGGTGGATTTTTTCTGGGCAATCGCGGCCTCGTCCAGGGGCTCGCGGGTGTCCAGGTCGATGGTGGCCAGCAGGATGTGCTTAGCCCGATACCGACCGGCCTCGTCCAGATAGGCTTGGACCTCGGCGTCGGTGGGGAAGTGGCCGCTGTCCTCGCCATAGTATAGATCCCGGAGCTGGCTGTAGAGGTTGCTGTTCTCGTTGAGCTGGGTGAGCAGGTCTTTGGTAAGCATGCTGGCCCAGTAGGTGTGGACGACCCGCTCCTCGTTGCTGTCCGCCTGAATGATCATGTCGGCAAACTGCTTGTCGATTTCGGTGGCAATGGACGGGTCAGGGGTGAGCCCCTCGCGCTGGGCCATGCCGCGGACCATACAGTGGAGGGCGGCCAGCTCTTTGGCCTGATCCTGCATATACTGGCCGAAGGTGAGCCCCTCTGTAATTTCAGAATCCCAGGGCAGGGAGGTCATCTGCCCGCCAAACTGGGACAGATAGCGGTTGGTGCAGTAGTAGAGCCAGTAGAGGTATTCGGAGGCGGTAATTTCGCCGTCCCCGATTTTCATAACCACCTCGTCCCCGGCCAGGCCGGAGACGGCCAGATAGGGGTCGCTTACCTGGGACAGGTCCATGGGAGCGGCCGAATCCCCGGCGGAAGAAGAGGGGCCGTTGGGCAGGGAACCGGACCCACCGGCGGGCTCGTTCGCGGTTTTGCCGCCGCAGCCGCCCAGCGCCGCCAGCGCCATCGCAAGGGCCAGAGCCCCCAGTTGTTTTGTCAATTTCATAGAGTGCTTCCTTTCCAGCTTAAAAAATGAGGAACAGCCCCTATCATACCACAGGAATGGACCGTTGACAAGGGCGAGTACAAAAGGAACGCCGCCCGGCGGGGGCTGCTACCCCTCCAGCTCCCGGGCGTAATCTTCCACCACCTGGCGGGCGGCCCGGAGGGGATCCTCATTTTTCGCCAGGCGGAAGGAGAAGCGGGGGGTGTCGCCGGGCATGAGAAGCAGGCGCTTGGCGTACTTCTCCCGGGCGCAAAGGGAGGAGAAGGGGGCCAGCTGGAATTCGTCCAGGGAAAAGACCAGGCTGCCGCCCTTTTGGGCAATGTCGCTGACGCGGCATCGGACGGCATCGGCCCGGAGAAGGGCCACGGAGATCAGGTTGTTTACCGGCCTGGGGGGCTCGCCATACCGGTCGATGAGCTCATCCATCAGTTCGTCAGCCTCCTCCTCGGAGCGGAGGCCGGCAATGCGGCGGTATAGGTCCATCCGCTGTTCCGGGGCGGGGACGTATTTGTCCGGAATGGCGGCGGACACGCTCAGGCTGGCGGCGCACTCAGTGCGGGTAGGCAGGGGCTGCCCCTGCTCCAGCAGGACGGCCTCCTCCAACAGCTTCAAGTACATGTCGTACCCCACGGACAGCATGAACCCGCTTTGCTCCGGCCCCAGCACGTTGCCCGCCCCCCGGATTTCCAGGTCCCGCATAGCAATTTTAAACCCGGAGCCGAATTCGGCAAATTCCCGAATGGCCTCCAGCCTCTTGGAGGCTACCTCGCTAAGCACCTTGCCCTTCCGGTAGGTAAGGTAGGCAAAGGCCCGGCGGTTAGACCGTCCGACCCGGCCCCGAATCTGGTGCAGCTGGGCCAGGCCCAGCCTGTCGGCGTCCTCCATAACCAGGGTGTTCACGTTGGGCAGGTCAATGCCTGTCTCGATAATGGTGGTGCACACCAGTACGTTCAGCTCGCCGTCGGTCATCCGGGCCATTACGTCGTCGATGGCATCCTGGGCCATCCGCCCGTGGGCTACGCCGATGGCGGCGTCCTCCCCCAGCAGTGCCTGAATCCGGGCCGCGCAGCGGTCGATGGTCTCCACCCGGTTGTGGAGGTAGAACACCTGCCCGCCCCGCTCCAGCTCCCGGCGCATAGCGTCGGCCAAGAGGTTCCAATCGTGCTCCAGCACATAGGTCTGTACCGGCTGCCGGTTGGCGGGGGGCTCCTCTAGGGTGGACATGTCCCGAATTCCCGAGAGAGCCATATTCAGGGTCCTGGGAATGGGGGTGGCGGACAGGGTGAGCACATCCACCTGCTTGAAGGTCTCTTTCAGCTTTTCCTTGTGCTGGACCCCGAAGCGCTGCTCCTCGTCCACCACCAGCAGGCCCAGGTCCTTAAACTGGACGTCCTTGTTAAACAGCCGGTGGGTGCCGATGAGGATGTCCACCTCCCCGGCCGCCACCCGGCGGAGAGTCTCCTTCATCTGGGTGGGGGTGCGGAAGCGGGACACCACGTCGATATTCACCGGATACGTCTGAAACCGCCGCAGGGCGGTGAGGTAGTGCTGGCGAGCCAAGACGGTGGTGGGAACCAGGATAGCGGCCTGTTTTCCGTCCAGCACGCACTTCATCATGGCGCGGAAGGCCACCTCGGTTTTTCCGTAGCCCACGTCGCCGCACAGCAGGCGGTCCATGGGGGTGGGCCGCTCCATGTCCCGCTTGATCTCCGCCACGCAGCGCAGCTGGTCCTCCGTCTCGGTGTACTCAAACTGCTGCTCAAACTCCCGCTGCCAGGGGGAGTCGGGGGCGAAGGAGTAGCCGGGCTGGCGCTGGCGCTGGGCGTAGAGCTGGATCAGCCCCTTGGCCAGGTCCTGCA
>CANDCW010000013.1 GCA_947383275.1 uncultured Bacillota bacterium | reverse complement strand
GTGCCCGCCGCGGATCAGCCGGCAGACAGCCTGGCAGGAGGATTCGGTGTTGTCGGTGAGTACCGCGTCTGCGGTGATGCCGGGAATAACACGGTCCACCTGAATGACCGGAACCCCGCGGTTTGCGGTGATTTCGGAGAACTCATCAGCCGTGAGGTTTTCCGGCAGGTAAATCAGGCCGTCTGCCCCGGTGCTGATGAGGAAATTCAAATAGTCCCGTTCCAGTCCGTGGTCGGATGAGTAGCAGGAGATAATCGTGTGGTAGCCGTTTTCCCGGAGCACCTTGTCCAGCGCGGTAAAAATATAGCTGTAAAAGGGGACAGCCAGGGTGGGCAGCAGAATGCCTACGGAGTGGCTGCGCTGGGTTTTCAGGCTGCGGGCGAAGGGGTTGACCCGGTACTCCAGGGCGGCAATGGCGCTGCGGATGGCCTCCACGTTAGCCGGGCGCACCTGTCCGCCGTTGATATATTTTGAGACGGTGGATTGGGAAACCCCCGCCAGCCGGGCCACATCTTTAATTGTCGCCATGTATCCTCCTAAGAAACGAAACGTTTCGCGCAAGACGCCGCGCATAACCGATTCCGCTTCTATGATATAGAAAAACTTTTGTGCTGTCAATACAAAAATTTATAAAAAACATCTTGATTTTTGTGCGAGAGTCTATTATAATATGGAACCAAGAGAGAAAACAGAGCAAATTTGCCCCTAAAAAACGAAACGATTCGAGTTTTTGAGCGTGAAGTTGTACAATAAATACAAGATTAGAGAATAAAAATAGTGCATATCAACGGAATCTGGCGGCGTACTGGAGTCGTTGGGGCGACAGAGTTTTAAAAATGGGAGGGAAGAACGGGAATGGGTGAAGTGATCCTAAAAATGGACGGCATCCAGAAATACTTTCCCGGCGTCCACGCGTTGGACAACGCGCATCTGGAGGTGCGCGCCGGAGAAGTGATGGCCTTGGTGGGGGAGAATGGCGCGGGTAAATCCACTCTGATGAAGATCCTCACTGGTATCTATAAGAAAGACGGCGGAACCATTGAATATTTCGGGGAGGAGATTGAGATCCATGATCCCCGGGACGCCCAGAGCAAGGGAATCTGCATCGTCCACCAGGAGCTGAACCTGATGCAGGATCTGACGGTGGCGGAGAACATCTTCATTGGCCGTGAGCCGGGCAGGGGGCTGTTTCTGGATCAGGCGGAGCAGAACCGGATGACAGATAAACTGCTGTCCTCCCTCCATCTGAACATCTCCGCCAAAACCCAGATCAAGCGGCTGACGGTGGCGAAGCAGCAGATGGTAGAGATTGCCAAGGCGCTGTCCTACAAGAACACGAAGGTGCTCATTATGGATGAGCCCTCCACAGCGCTGACCACCAGCGAGATTGAGGACTTGTTTACCTTTATCCGCCGGCTGAAAGCCACCGGAGTCGGCATCGTCTATATATCTCACCGCATGGACGAGCTGAAGCAGATCACCGACCGGATTACCGTGATGCGGGACGGCCAGTACGTGGATACGGTAGACACCGCTGAGACGACTATTGACCAGGTAGTGCAGATGATGGTGGGCCGGGTGATCTATGAGGAGCCCAAGAGTCACTCCAATGTCCCGGAGGGCGCCGGGGTGGTGCTGGAGGTGGAGGGGCTGAAGTCCCTGGACGTGAAGAATGTGTCCTTTAAGCTGCGCAAGGGAGAAATCCTGGGGTTCGCCGGCCTGATGGGCGCGGGCCGGACCGAGGCGATGCGTCTGCTGTGCGGCGCGGATAAGCGGGAGGCAGGCGTCATCAGGGTCCAGGGCAAGGAGGTCAACATCCGCAGCCCCAAGGACGCGGTGAACGCCGGCATCGGCTATCTCTCCGAGGACCGGAAGCTTTTCGGCTTGTGCCTGGGGCTGGCGGTATCTGACAATACGGCCCTGCCCTCCCTGGATAAGCTGTCCGGAGCCCTATTTGTGGATGACGGCAGGATCAACAAGGTTACCGCCGAATACGTAGACAAGATCCGCATCAAAACCCCCACGGTAAAAACCTTGATCCGGAGCCTTTCCGGCGGCAACCAGCAGAAAGTGGTCATTGCCAAGTGGCTCCATCGGGACTGCGATGTGCTTATTTTCGACGAGCCTACCAAGGGCATCGACGTGGGCGCCAAGAGCGAGATCTACAAGCTGATGAACCAGCTGGCCAGCGAGGGGAAGTCCATTATTATGATCTCATCCGAGCTGCCCGAGCTGCTGCGCATGTCCGACCGGGTGGTGGTCATGTGCGAGGGGCGGGTCACCGGGGAGCTGGATATCTCCGAGGCCACCCAGGAGAAAATCATGACCCTGGCCACGAAACGTGAACTGGAGGAAGCGGTATGAAATTGAGTGAAAATAAGATTGACATGCAAAAAGTACTGGCGCCTGCGGCCCTGGTTATTTTGTATGTGTTTTTCTCCTTTGCCAGCAAGAGCTTCTTTACCCTGGACACCTTTAAAGCCATTCTGGAGTCCAGCTACTACATCGGGTTTATGGCTTTCGGCGTCACCTTTATCATTATCACCGGCGGCATCGACCTGTCCCTGGGCACCGTAATGATGTGCTCGGCCCTGTTGGGCGCCTATACATTCAAACAGCTCCACTTCCCGCTGATTGTTTCCCTGTTTATCGCGATTCTGGTGGGCGCGGGCTTTGGGTTCCTCAACGGCTTCATGGTTGCCAAGCTGAAGTTGCCCCCCTTCATTGCCACGCTGGGCTCCATGATGATGAGCCAGGGCTTCGGTTCCATTATTACCAAGGTGCAGTCCCAGACCTGGCCTACCGCCACCGAGCCCGTGGGCGGCTGGTTCAAGAAAGTGTTCATCCGCAATGACCTGTTCGGCATCAAAGGTTTCCCTGTGGGCGTGTTCTGGCTGGTGGGCTTCTTCATTATTGCTGCCCTGATTCTCCACAAAACCAGGTTTGGCCGCTATGTGTTTGCCATCGGCTCCAATGAGGAGGCCGCACGCCTCAGCGGCATCAACGTGGACAACTGGAAGATCGCCGTCTACACCCTCAGCGGTATCTTTGTGGGCCTGTCCGGCATCATGTACGCCGCCGCTTACACCACCATCACCCCCGGCACCGGTAACGGCCAGGAGATGAACGGCATCACCGGCGTGGTCATCGGCGGAACCTCCATGTCCGGCGGCTCGGGCACCATGGTGGGCACCCTCATCGGCGTGTTTATCATGTCCGTGCTGAAAACAGGCCTGTCCGCCTGCGGGCTTCAGGCCCCCTGGCAGACCTTCTTTACCGGCCTGGTGGTCATCGGCGCCGTCCTGCTGGATATCCAGCGCACCAAGGCGGCAAACCGGGTGAAGAAGTCCTGATTTTTGGTATTAAGCGCGGCGCTGTGTCCGCTTAATAGATAACAACCGCAAATTTTAAGGAGGAAACGTAATGAACAAGAAAAGACTGCTCGCAGCGATCCTGTCCGCATCCATGATGCTTGCCCTGGCCGCCTGCGGCGGCGGAGCCGCCTCGAATCCCCCCGCAGCCAGCAATCCCCCCGCAGCCAGCAATCCCCCCGCAGCCAGCAATCCCCCCGCGGCCAGTACTCCCACCGGCGGCGACGGCGAAAAGATGTACATCCCCGTAATGGCCAAGGGCTTCCAGCACCAGTTCTGGCAGGCTGTTAAGGCCGGTGCGGATGCCGCAGCCGCCGACCTGGGCGTGGAGATTTACTTCGACGGCCCCGGCTCCGAGACCGAGATCGACAAGCAGGTAAACATGGTCAAGACCGAGATGGCCAAGAACCCCAAGGCTATGGCCTTGGCCGCCCTGTCCACTGATGCCGTGAAGGAAATCCTGGAGGAGTGCGCCGAGAAGAATATCCCCGTGATTGGCTTCGACTCCGGCGTGCCTGACGACACCAGCGGAGCCGTGAAAGCCACTGCCGCCACCAACAACGAGGCCGCTGCCGCCATTGCCGCTGAGAAGTTTAACGAGAACGCCGACCTGGTGGCCAAGATGAAGGCCGCCACCTCTGCTGATCCCGTGGTAATCGGCTGTATCTCTCAGGACGCCGTCTCCGCTTCTGTCACCGGCCGCACCACCGGCTTTGTGAACAAGATGGCTGAGATCGCCGAGGGCTATCAGGCCGGCAAGGTCTCCATTGAGGGCCACTCCCTGTGGGAGAAGAAGGTCGCCGACCCCGCCATCATTATCCGCGTTGAGATTTCCGCCACCACTGAGGCGACCTCCGTCCAGACCGCCGCCACCTCCCTGCTGGGCACCAAGGGCCTTGCCGCCGTGTTCTGCTCCAACGAGGGCGCTGTGACCGGCTTCCTGGCCGCTGTCTCCGACGGTGAGGATCTGGCCGAGGGCGGCCGCTACGCCGACCTGGTCGTGGCCGGTTTCGATGCCGGCGCCGCGCAGAAGAACGCCGTCCGTCAGGGCTGGTTCTATGGCTCCGTCACCCAGGACCCCTATTCCATCGGCTACAACGCCGTTGAGATGGCTGTCAAGGCCGCGAGGGGCGAGGCCGTGTCCGATGTGGATACCGGCGCCCAGTGGTACAACGCCGACAACATCGACGACGAGATGATCGCCCTGCTGGTTTATGATTAATTAAAACGGCTGAACAATCATACGTTGTCAGGCTGAACTGATCCCGGCCGGCGCCGCAGCCTCTGCGGCGCCGGCCTTTTCAATGAAGCCCGGTTCAAAGCGCCGGGCAGGCGTCTCTGGATCACAACCTGCGATGAGAGCGCAAATCAAGTTCATTAAAAAACACCATAAAACCCCAATTGGGAGGAAAACAGAATGACACGCAACATGATCGCCTTTGACCTGGGGGCCAGCAACGGACGGGCCATTCTGGGGCAGTTTGACGGCCGGCGCCTGGAGATGAGGGAGCTGCACCGTTTTGAGAACAATTATGTGGAAATGAACGGGGTGTTCTATTGGGACACGCCCTATTTATACAGCCAGCTGAAGGAGGGCCTGCTGGCCTTCCGCCGGGGGGGCTTTGGGGAACTGGACTCCTTTGGCATCGACACCTGGGGGGTGGACTACGGCCTGCTGGACCAAAACGGCCACCTGGCGGGGGTGCCCCGGTCCTACCGGCTGGGAGTCCAGGCCGATGTGGATGCGGTAACTGCTAAAATTCCGGCGGAGGAGCTCTACCGGCGCAGCGGGATCGACCCCTCTCTCACCTTCAATACCCTCTATCAGCTCTGCCGCCGGCAGCGGGAGGGTGATGCGGCCCTGGCCGCTGCCAGCAAGCTGCTGCTCACCCCGGACCTGCTGGGATACTTCCTGACCGGCGCAGTGGGGACGGAATACACCATCGCCACCACCACCCAGCTCTATGACCCTACCGCCCGAGACTGGGACTGGAAGACCATCGGCGAGCTTGGCCTTCCCCGGCACATTTTTACTGAGATCCAGCCCAGCGGCACCATCCGCGGCCGTCTGCGCCCCGAGCTGTGCCAGGAACTGGGCCTCAATCCCGCGGCCTTTGTGGCGGTAGGCAGCCATGACACCGCCTCCTCTGTGGCCGCCATCCCGGGCCGGGGCAGCTTTGCGTTCTGCTCCAGCGGCACCTGGTCTCTCTTCGGGGTGGAGACGGACCGCCCGGTGCTGGAATTGGGCGCGGACTCCGGCTTCTCCAACGAGGGCACCATCCAGGGCGGGTTCCGGCCTTTGAAGAACATCATCGGCCTGTGGATTGTCCAGGAGTGCCGCCGGGACTGGCTCAAAGAGGGCAGAGACTTGTCCTGGGACGACATTGTCGCCGAGGCCGTAAACGCCGCGCCCCTGCGCTCCATCATTGATACCGACGCCCAGGAGTTCTACGCCGGCGGCGGCATGGCGGGGAAAGTTCAGGATTACTGCGCCCGGACCGGCCAGCCCGTGCCCGAGACGGTGGGCGAGATTGCCCGGTGCGCCTACGAGTCCCTGGCACTGAAGTACCGCAAGGCCCTGGAGGGGCTGGAGCGGATGAAAGGGGAGCCTATCGCGTCGCTGAATATCGTAGGGGGCGGGATCCAAAACAAGCTGCTCAACCAGATGGCAGCGGACGCTACCGGCCGCGCCGTGGTCACCGGCCCCATTGAGGGGGCGGCAATGGGGAATCTTCTCACCCAGGCCATGGCCCTGGGCGACATCCCGGACCTGGCCGCGCTGCGGCAGGTGGTCCGCGAAAACGTGGAGGTGGAGACCTACACCCCCAATCATACTCCCGCATGGGAGCAGGCATACCGCAAGTTGGAATCCCTGATGAAATGAGAGGTGCAGAGTAATGAGTGTGGATATGACAAAGTGGCAGGAGATGGCTAAGGCCCGCATCCATGACCGTCCCGCCGGGACGGGCCGGCTGGCGGGGAAAATCGCCATTGTTACCGGTGCGGCCCAGGGTTTTGGCAAGGGAATTGCCCAGGAGCTGCATCAAGAGGGCTGTACGGTCGTCATCGCTGATATGAACCAGCCTCTGGCGGAGTCTGTGGCCCGGGAGCTGGGGGAACGGGCCTGCGCCATTCCGGTAAATGTCTCCGATGAGGAGAGCGTGGCCGGTATGGTGGCCCGAACAGTGGAGCAGTATGGCGGGGTGGATCTGATGCTGGCCAACGCCGGTGTGGTCCGCTCCGGCCCGCTGGCCACGTTTGAGAAAAAGGACATGGAATTTGTCACCGCCATCAACTATACCGGCCTGTTCCTGTGCTGCAAGTACGCCGCTGTCATCATGCAGGCCCAGCACGAGGCCGACCCGAAGGCTATGTTTGACATAATTGCCATGTCCTCCAAGTCGGGCCTGGTGGGTTCCAACAAGAATTTCGCCTACGCCGGATCAAAATTTGGCGCCATCGGTTTGGTGCAGAGCTTCGCCCTAGAGCTGTGTGCCTACAACATCAAGGTCAACGCCATCTGCCCCGGCAATTACCTGGACGGACCCTTGTGGACCGACCCGGTGAAGGGCCTGTTTGTCCAGTATCTGGAGGACGGGAAAGTCCCCGGGGCCAAAACGGTGGAGGATGTCCGCCGGTTCTACGAGGCCAAGGTGCCCATGAATCGGGGCTGCCTGCCCCTGGATGTGGCCCGGGCTGTGATGTACTGCGTGGAGCAGCAGTATGAAACCGGCCAGGCCATCCCCGTTACCGGCGGTCAGGTTATGCTGGCATAAGGAGAGGCCATGATTGACATTAAAATTTTGGAGCGGCTGAATATCCCGAACCGGGCGGAGCGGCTGGAAAACTTAAAAACTGTTTTGGCGGAGACGAAATTTCCGCCTATGGTTCCCCAGTACATCAACAACCATATCCATACCACCTACTCCTTTTCTCCTTACTCTCCCACGGCGGCAGTGTATGCCGCTCGGATGGAGGGCCTGTGCACAGTGGGAATGATCGACCACGACTCCATCGCTGGGACGGAGGAGTTTTTGGCGGCAGCGGAGCTGGTAGGTATACCCGCTACCATCGGAATGGAGTGCCGGGCATCCATGGCGGGGACCCGCCTGGAGGGCCGGCGCACCAACAACCCGGACCAGGCGGGGATCAGCTACATGACCATACAGTCGGTTCCCCATGATAAAATTCCTGTGCTGGACCGGTTTTTTGCCCCCTACCGGGATGCGCGGCACGCCCGGAACCGGAGCATGGTGGCCAACATTAACGCACTGCTGCCCGGCATCGGGCTGGACTACGACCGGGATGTCCTGCCCCTGTCTCTGGCGGGGGAGGGGGGCGGCGTGACGGAGCGCCACCTGATGTATGCCCTGGCGAGGCGGCTGGTGGAGCAGACCGGGCGGGGGGAGGCCATGGTTCAGCGCCTGTCCGGAATGGGCATCGCCCTGTCGGACAAGCAGCGGGCTCAGCTTGCGGACACCGGCTACCACTTCTATGAGTATGACCTGCTGGGTATTCTGAAGGGGGCCTTTGTGGGAAAAATTTACGTGGACGCGGATGAGGAGTGTCCCAAGGTGTCTCAGCTGGTGGAGCTGTGCCGGGAGGTGGACGCCTGCTTGTGCTATGCCTATCTGGGAGACGTGGAGGACAGCGTCACCGGGGACAAGAAGGCCCAAAAATTTGAGGATAGTTACCTGGAGGATGTCTTTGAATGCCTTAAGGAGGAGGGCGTTTGGGCAGTGACCTATATGCCTACCCGGAACACCCACGCCCAGTTGGAGCGGCTCCGGGGTCTGTGCGTGGAATATGGCATGTTCCAGATCTCCGGGGAGGATATCAACTCCCCTAGGCAGAGCTTTGTCATCAAGGCCATGGAAAATCCCCTGTTTGCAAACCTGATTGACGCCACCTGGAAGTTGATTGAACACGAAAAAATCGGGGCCGCGCTGCGGTGAAATTCTTGAAGGAGGAATGATTATGAATACCAAAGCTGTGAGGCTTTATGGAAAGATGGATCTGCGGCTGGAGGAGATGACGCTGCCCCAGGTGGGCCCTGACGACGTGCAGGTGAAGATCATTTCAGACAGCGTGTGCATGTCTACCCATAAGGCGGCTCTGGAGGGCGCGGAGCACAAGCGGGTGCCCAACAATGTGGCGGACAATCCCGTTATTGTGGGCCACGAGTTCTGCGGCGATATTATTGCTGTGGGGGACAACTGGAAGGACAAGTACAAGGTGGGGGATAAGTTTGTGATCCAGCCTGCCCACTACTACAAGGGCTCCCAGGACGCTCCGGGCTACTCCTACCAGTACTGCGGCGGCTCTTCCCAGTACGCCAATATCCCCATTGAAACCCTGATAATGGACTGCCTGATTCCCTACGACTCCGACACCTACTTCTATGGCTCGCTGGCCGAGCCGGTTTGCTGCGTTGTTGGCACTTTCCACGCCATGTACCACACCAAGGGCGGTTCCTATGTTCATGAGATGGGGATCAAAGAGGGAGGCAAAATGGCCCTCTTGGCTTCGGTGGGCCCCATGGGCTTGGGAGCCATCGACTATGCCCTCCACTGCGACCGCCGCCCCTCCCTGCTGGTGGTTACCGATATCGACGACGCGAGATTGAAGCGGGCGCAGTCCATCTTTACCGTGGAGGAGGCGAAAAAGCAGGGGGTGGAGCTGCGTTATGTCAACACCCGGATGGAAAACGCCACCAGCTACCTGAGGGAGCTGACCGGGGGCTCGGGGTACGACGATGTGATCTGCTTTGCTCCGGTCAAGCCGGTGGTGGAGCAGGCCGGAGACATCCTGGGCTTTGACGGCTGCCTCAATTTCTTTGCCGGGCCAACCGATGCCAGCTTCAAGGCGGAGTTCAATTGGTACAACGTCCACTATCTGTATACCCATGTGGTGGGCACCTCCGGGGGCAACAGCGACGACCTGCGGGAGGCCGTGGAACTGATGAATGCCGGCAGGCTGAATCCGGCGGCTATGGTTACCCACATTGGCGGGCTGAACACCGTGGTGGATACCGTTTGCAATCTGCCCAAAATCCCCGGGGGCAAGAAGCTGATCTACAACCATATTGATCTGCCCCTTGTGGCGATTGATGACTTTGCGGAAAAGGGAAAGGACGACCCGCTGTTTGCTGAGCTGGACCGGCTGTGCAAGGCCCACAACGGCCTATGGAATCCTGAGGCGGAAAAATATCTGCTGGCCCATGCCAAAGCGATCTGAGAATTTGCCAGGCCGGAGGTACAGTTCCTCCGGCCTGCGTCCATTTTGTATCCCCGCCGAAAGGGCGGGACGGAAGGAGCATTTGCCCTATGAGTGTGAATTTGGATCGGACAGTTTTCGGGTTGGAGCTGGGCTCCACCCGGATTAAGGCAGTCCTCATCGACGAGGACCACAGGCCCATCGCGGCCGGGGACTACGCCTGGGAAAACAAACTGGAAAACGGTGTGTGGACCTATGACCTGGAGGAGGTTTTGAAGGGAATTCGCAGCTGCTACCGCAGCTTGGCCGATGATGTGGAAAAGAAGTTTGGTCATCGGCCCCGGCGCTTCGCCGCCATGGGCGTCTCGGGCATGATGCACGGCTATTTGGTCTTTGATAAGAACGGAGCGCTGCTTACCCCCTTCCGCACCTGGCGCAACACGATTACCGGACAGGCGGCGGCGGAGTTGACAGAGCTGTTTAAGTTTAATATCCCCCAGAGGTGGTCCATTGCCCATTTGTACCAGGCGATCCTCAACGGGGAGGGGCACGTCAAGGATGTCGCCCTGCTCACCACCCTCAGCGGCTATCTCCACCTGCGCTTGACGGGAAAAAACGTGGTGGGTGTGGGGGAGGCGTCAGGCATGTTCCCCTATGACCGGAAGGCGGGGGACTTCTCCGCAGCCCATATCAGGCAGTTTGACAGGCTGGTGGCAGACCGGGGCTACCCCTGGAAGCTGCGGGAAATTTTTCCTGCCGTTCTGCCCGCTGGGGCGAGGGCGGGGGTGCTGACAGCGGAGGGCGCCGCCCTTCTGGACGAGGCCGGACTGCTGGAGCCAGGCATCCCCCTTTGCCCTCCGGAGGGGGACGCGGGCACCGGTATGGCGGCCACTGGCGCAGTATTGCCCAGGACGGGGAGCATTTCGGCGGGAACATCCTCCTTTGCGCTATTGGTGCTGGAGCAGGAGCTGAAGGGCTGTTATCCGGAGATTGACGTGGTAGCTACTCCCTCGGGCCTGCCCACGGCTCTGGTCCACACCAACACCTGCACCTCTGACGTGGACGCCTGGGTGCGGCTGTTTGGAGAGTTCTACCAGGCCATGGGCCACAAATCGGACCTGGGAGAGCTGTTCCCTTTGCTGTTCCACAAAGCCTTGGAGGGCGATCCGGACTGCGGGGGGCTGGTAAGCTTTAATTACTTTTCCGGAGAGCCCGTCACCCGAACGGAGGCCGGCCGGCCCATGTTTGTCCGCTTGCCGGAAAGCCGGTTTACACTGGCCAACTTTATGCGCGCTCAGTTATACGGAGCCATCGCCACGCTGAAGCTGGGAATTGATCTGCTGGCGGATCAGGAGCAGGTGGAGACCGACCGGCTGCTGGGACATGGCGGTTACTTTAAAACCGAGGGAGTGGGCCGGCAAATCATGGCGGACGCCTTGGGCGTGCCCATCTCCACTATGAAAACCGCGGGAGAAGGAGGCCCCTGGGGGATGGCTCTTTTGGCCGCCTACATGGAGCGGAAGGCGGAGGGGGAGACCATGGAGGACTACCTTACAAACCGGGTGTTTGCTTCGGCACAGAGCCAGTGCTCTCAGCCTGACCCCGCTGGGTGCGCCGGATTTGGGGCGTTTCTCAAACGGTATACGGCCTGCCTGCCCGCAGAGCGGGCAGCGGGGGCGATGGAATAGGGGGGAAACTGACATGATACAAGAATTTCTTCGGCGAGCCGCTGCCGGTCAGAGTGTGTACATCACCGATGTCCGGGAGGCGTTTCAGGCTAAAGGGACCAGGCCCTTCCACCTCCATGTGACGCTTTATGACCGGTCTGTCCGGGCATTCAACCTCCGCCTGCCTGAGACGGCGGGAGAGGACGAGGAGCGGTTCGTGGCGGAGTATGTCTACGCCAATGTTTACAATTTGCTGTCTTCCCTGGGGGGCATCCGGGTAGATATCTACTTGAATCAAACGGATGGCGCGGCTTTGGCCCTGGCGGAAAGCCTAAGCAGCGTATTTCAGCTAGACCGGCCCAAAACTGCCCGTACCGGCTACGGCAAGTGCCTTAATGTAAATGAACGAATCCTGGCCGCTTTTTTCAGCTGCAGAGAGCGGTTTTCCTTTGGCATTCGCGACATAGGAGAGGAACCGGCGGAGCAGCCGGCCAAGTCGTCGGCTGGCCACCCAGTATTTGCCCAGCTGCCTTCCAGGACGGAAGGCAGGATGGTGCTGGGCATGGACATCGGCGGAACAGATGTAAAGCTAGCTGTCAGTGTGGACGGGCGGCTTGCGCTATGCAAGGAGTTTGACTGGTTTCCCGCTTCCTGTTCACTGGCGGAGCAGATCACCGGTCCGCTCCTGCTCCTGACCCGCCTGCTGCGGGCTGCGGGAAGCCTGTTTCGGGCGGGGCGGGTGCGGGAGATCGACTGGGCCGCTCTGGGCAAGCACGCCTCCACAGAGGAGATGGAGCGGGGAACCCGGGAGATGGAACTGGCCGCGAGGGGCGCGCTGCGCAATTTTGACGCCATCGGCCTGTGTTTCCCCGATGTGGTGATTCAAAACCGCATTGTGGGCGGTGAAACTCATAAAACCTTTGGCTTGCGGGCCAATCCCGACCTGGACTACGAGGCGCAGTTCGCCAAAGTTACCGCCTTGAACAGCGATTTGGCCGCTTATGTAATAGAGGGCGGTCCGGTAATGAACACCAATGACGGCCCCATGGCCGCGTTTGCCGCAGCAGTAGAGCAGGCAGCGGGGGGAGGAGATATGTCTAAGGGCTTCTTTGCCCACACGCTGGGCACTGAGCTGGGCACCGGCTGGGTTCGACCCGATGGCGCTATCCCGGAGATCCCCCTGGAGGTCTACAACTTTATCATCGACCTGGGCAGCTGGGACCAGCGGAAATTTGGTCCAGACGATGTGCGCAGCGTCAACAACGTAAATACTGGCCTACCTGGTACGCTCCAACGCTTTGCGGGGCAATCCGGGGTATTCCGCCTGGCTGCCAAGCGTCTGCCTGAACAGGCCCCGGAGCTCTGGAAGGCGCTCTTCGAAAAGGGTATGCTTCAGTGGCAGGGAGAGAGGCTAGCTGTCCCTACCAGGCCGGTGGACATGCGCAAAGCGTGCCTGGAGTATTTTATGGGGCAGGCTGCAGCGGGACAGCCGGTGTGTGAAGAAATCTTCCGGGAGGTAGGGGAGTACCTGGCTGTCACATGGAGGGAGACAGAGTATATCCTCCGCCCGGAGACGGAGGAGCGTACCCTCTTTGGACGTTTTGTGAAACTGCCCGCCTGCTTCCGGCTGATGTGCGAAGGGGCGGCCCGGCGAGAGCCTCAGCTGCGGCAGTACGCGGCAGACAGTGATTTGGCCAACACCACTCTGATGAAACAGCTGGATGCCCATCCGGATTACACGGTTGCCCAGTTTGCCCAGGCTGTGGGCGCTATATACTATGGATGCTTGGGTTTGAAAAACTAAATAGAACTTGGAGAAAAGGGACAGTCCGTCAGGGCTGTCCCTTTCGCTGTTAGTTGTACGCTTCTGTACATATCTGCCGGAATTTCCTCTATGGGTAGAACAAAGAGAAAGGAAGTGTATTATGTTTGTTCTTTGTGCAGAAAAAAGTGCGCTGACGGTCTGCGAAAAAGAGAAACTCGCCAGCGGATCAATCAATGTCTATCAGGTGCGGTTTGAGTTCTCCACGGACTGGGACGGCTTGACCAGAACCGCAGTATTCAAAGGCGGACGAAATAGTCAGTCTGTTCCCTTGGACGAGGACGGTGTGTGTACTGTTCCGAAAGAGGTGCTGACAGCCTGCGGCTGCCATCTGTTAGTTCGTGTGTGCGGCAAGCGGGACGGAGAGATTGTCCTGAATACAGAGGAGGCAATCCTGGGGATGATCTGGAAAGGAAGCAATCGGAAACCCCAGTTATCGCAGACGGAGGACTGGGAAGAAAAATTAGCTCTAAAAGGAGATTGCCTGGCTTACGACGGATTGAATCTGTCGCTGATGTCCGGGGATAGTCCTCTGTCCACCGTTCAGGTGGCAGGAAG
The DNA here is from genome assembly GCA_947383275.1 of uncultured Bacillota bacterium. Classification (GTDB taxonomy): domain Bacteria; phylum Bacillota; class Clostridia; order Oscillospirales; family Oscillospiraceae; genus Lawsonibacter. The sequence continues at coordinate 33,603 of CANDCW010000013.1, read as the reverse complement.
CGGGGAGGGAGGCGTCGTTACTGTCCCAGGACCGAAAGGCGATAAAGGCGATCCCGGCCCCCAAGGCCCCCAAGGTCCCCAGGGTCCCCAAGGCCCCCAGGGCCCCCAAGGTCCCCAGGGTCCCCAAGGCCCCCAGGGCCCGGTTGGCCCCAAAGGAGACAAAGGAGACAAGGGAGACCCGGGGCCGCAAGGGGAACAGGGACCTCCTGGCCCCGCCGGCGGCGGCTCCGGGGGTTCCGGCGAAGAGGTTTATTCCACAGAGGAGACCCGGATCGGCACCTGGATCAACGGGAAACCTATCTATCAGCGAACATGGAGCGCTAGGACGGCATCAAAAGGAAACACCTGGACCGAAACCGGCATCGTAGTTGAGAATTTGGACGAGTTTGTAGATTATTTTGGAATTGTTGAGTGCCAAGGGTCTTCACCGACAGCCTCAGATGGAACGTATGCAAAAATTCCATATTTTGAAACAGCAGCCACTTATATGAATCTTGTTTATTGGAACGGAATGCAGGGGAATAACGGTTTCTGCACTTATTGTTACCACGGTAGTGGAAACTATTTCTACAACCGTCCATTTAAGGTAACTGCGAAATACACCAAAACGACCGATGAAGGGAGCTGATACAGTGAATGAGTGTACCGAGTCATGTCCCTTTTTGCCCCGCATTGAGGCGCTGGAAGAGGAGAGCCGCCACAACAAGGAGGCCCACAAGGAGTTTTACAGCAAGCTGGAGGCGTCCCACACCAGCGTGGCGCTGATTGAGCAGCGTCTGGATCAGATCAAGGAGGACACAGAGGAGATTAAGGAGACGGTCCAGGATATGAAGGACAAGCCCGGCAAGCGGTGGGACGGACTGGTGGAGAAGGCCCTGTGGGCCGTGTGTGCAGCGGTCATCGCGTACCTGCTGGGGAGGGTAGGGCTGTGAAAGGACTGAAGCGGGCGTGGAGGAAATTTAAATCCCTGCCCCACCTGTTCGCCAAGCTGATGGTTCTGTGGTGCGTGGCCTGCGGGACCGCAGCCAGCGCCTACGCCATGCGGATTATGTCACGCACCGAAAAGGATCCAGCCGCCCTGCTGGGCGTGATCCTGGCCTTTTTCGGCGGGGAGCTGTTGCTGATGTGCTTGAAGACGGTATTAAACGGAAACAAGAGAAAGGATGATACAAATGACTAAAGTTGATTGGAAGCGGAAATTGAGCAGCCGCAAGTTGTGGGCTGCGGTGGCGGGCGTGGTGGCCGGCCTGGCAATGGTGTTTGGCCTGGACGAGGGCACTATTTCCAACGTGGCGGGCGCGGTGGTGTCCGCGGCGTCGCTGGTGGCCTACATCATCACCGAGGGCAAGGTGGACGCGGAGGGCGTCAAGTACACGGCGGAGGAGCCCACCCATGAATAAGCAACCCGTCAGCTACCTTCAGACGGACAGCCGTTGGAAAAAGCTGCCCTACCGGGTCCCCGGGGAGACCGCCACCATCGGGGGCTCCGGCTGCGGGCCCACGGCAGCGGCGATGGCCATCGAGACGCTGACCGGCCGGACCTTCACCCCTGTGGACGCCTGCAAGTGGTCGGTGGACCACGGCTACAAGGCCAAAAACCAGGGTACCTACTACGGTTATTTCGTCCCCCAGTTCCGGACCTTTGGAATCGAGTGCCGCCAGATGCTGGGCAGCTCCATCTACCACAAGCCAGACCACAGCATCCACAGCCGGGTAAAGGAGTATATTCTGGACGGCTGCTGGGCCGTCGCCCTGATGGGCCCGGGCGCCTGGACCAAGGGCGGGCACTTTGTGCTGGTGTGGGACTGGAACGACAAGGTTCGGATCAACGATCCCGCATCCACCTCCGCCCGGCGGCTCAACGGCGACCCGGCCACCTTCAAAAACGAGGTAAAAAACTACTGGCTCATTGACGCCAGGAACTACAACAAGGAGGACGATTTTTTGAGCAGCTACGATAAGTTTAAGGAGTACATGGAGCGGTATGAGGCCGAACGGGCCGCAATGGACCCGCCCGAGTGGACAAGGCAAACCGGAGAGTGGGATAAGGCTAAGGAGTCGGGCATTATCGCCGACCTGAGCCGCCCCCAGGCCCACGCCACCCGCGCTGAGGTGGCCGCTATGGTGCTGCGGGCAAAAAAGTGATTGCTTTCCTGCTTTTTTGTGCGAAAATGGAGGCATAAAGGATGTGATTTTATGGACGCCATCACCCGGCTTGTAAAGCCGGTATCCGACCTGACTGTGCCTCGAAGGATTTTTGAACGGAGACTGGGGAAGTTCTGATGACGCGTGGGGGAAATGCCCGCATCGAAATGGATTTCAACAAAATTGTGGCGCTTGCCCAAACGATTATACTATGGTATAATCAAAAGCGCAACTACAGCCGCCCCTGAAGCGGCTGCTTCGGCTAAGATTGAGAATGGAAAGGGGGAGGGGCCGTGAAAAGACGCCGGATATTGCCGCTGCTGCTGGCCGCGGTGCTTTTCCTGGGGCTGGCCCGGCCCATGCCCGTGTCGGCTGCCTCGCTTTACTTTACCGGGGTCAACGACAGTGTGGTCCCGCTCACGGCGGACACCATGCCCTGCTGGTCAGGCGGGACACTGTATGTACCCTACACGGTATTTGACGCCAAGCAGAACGGGATTGGCGTCAGCCTGGGGCTGTATACCAGCTACACCCGCAGCACCAACACGGTGACCGTCTACAACTTAAAGCAGATGCTAGCCTTTGATCTGAACAACGGAACCTGCCGGGATGAAATGACCGGGATGTCTTACTCCTCCCGGGCCATTATGCGCAACGGAAAGCCCTACGTGGCGCTGAATATGGTCTGTTCATTCTTTGGCCTGGAATACAGTTATAATCAGCTGCCTTACATCCCCCAGGGCTATTTGGTACGGATTAAGGGCGCGGATACAGTTCTGGACGACGCTACCTTTATTGATGTGGGCCGGAGGCTGATTAATGACCGCCTGCGGGATTACACCCAGAGCCTCAGCCCCGCCGAGACGGCCACTCCTGCCGTGCCCTCCGTCACGCCCCCTGCCGAGCCCGATGTGGTGGGCGAGAGTGATGTAGCCACCTATCTGGCCATCCGCTGTGAGGACGCGGAGGGGATGGCCGCCATACTCAATGTTCTGGATGGGCAGTATGCTGTATTTTTCCTGACGCCCCAAATGATTGCAGAGGAGCGCGATTTGGTACGGCGCATGCTTGGGACCGGGCACAGCGTGGGCATTCTGGCCCCGGACGGGGATGAGGAGGCCCTAGAACGGGGACGCCTGGCCCTGGAGGAGCTGGCCCACACCCGCACGACCCTGGCCTATGTTCCGGAGGGCGCCCGGGCTGGCTTGGAGGAGAAGGGTTGGGTGTGCTGGCAGGAGACCCTCCTGCTGGAGCCCGGCGGTTCTGTGGGGGGGACGGCCTTTGCCAACACGGTGCTCAGCCGTCTGGGGGCCCGACGGCGCACCGTGTACCTCACGCTGGAGGGGAGCGATAACACAGCCCGGGTGCTGCCGTCGCTGCTGCGCCAGCTGGGCGGCAACCACTTTATCACGGCCATTCCAATCGAAACCAGGCTGTAAAAAACCTCCGCCCTATTGGGTGGAGGTTTCAGTTTATCTGCCAAAGATTTCCGCGGTTTGCCTCATGTTTTCCAGGATGGGGACAGAGAAGGGGCAGCGTGTTTCACAGGCGCCGCAGGCGACGCACTCCCCAGCGTGATGGGGGAGGACCGCGTAGTGCTCCCGGACGGTCTCCGGCACCTGGCCCTGGGCCTTGGCCAGGTTGAGAAACTTGGTCACCGACGCCACGTCGATGCCCCGAGGACAGGGGGCGCAGTGGCCGCAGTACATGCAGTGGCCCTCCCAGCTGATTTTGGGCATGGCGGCGAAAGCGGCGGCGTAGTCTTTTTCGCCGTCAGGGGCGTTCTCATAAGCGGCGCACTGCTCCAGCTCCTCCAATGTCCGGGCCCCAGCCATGACGCAGGCCACTCCGGGCCGGGTGAGGGCGTAGTGCAGGCACTGAAAAGCAGTCAGCGCCACCCCGGCGGGGGAATACCGGCTGAGCAGGTCGCCGCCGCCGAAGGCTTTCATTACGGTGATGCCAACCCCCTGGCGCTGGCAGCTCTCATATAGGGCCTGACGCTGAGGATCCATGTTCACCAGCTGATTTTCGTAGGCCGATTCTGCCCAGAGCTGTTCCACATCCTCGCTGGCGGGCTGAAGATCGTAGCAGGGGTTAACGCTGAACATCAGCACATCCACCAGTCCGCTGTCCACTGCGGCCTGGCCTACCTCCGGGTTGTGGCTGGACAGACCGATGCAGCCGATTTTTCCGGCGGCTTTCAGCTCCTGGGCATAGGCCATGACCGGGCCGTTGACAATTTCCTGCCAGTCGGACAGGGCATCGGAGTAGTGGATCATGCCGATGTCGATGAAATCGGTGTCCAGCAGGCGGAGCATGTCCTCAAAGCCGGCCTTTACCTTATGAATGTCCCGGGTGCGGAGATACTGGCCGTTTTCCCAGATGGAGCACAGGTGGGACTGGAGGACGAATTTGTCCCGCCGGCCCTTCATGGCTTTGCCCAGGTTGGCCCGGACCTCCGGGTTGGAGGTATATAGGTCCATGCAGTTGATCCCCAGCTCCACCATCTTGTCCACAAACTCCAGAACTTGTTTCTCGCTTTTGTCCACAAGCCCCTCGCAGCCCATGGCAATCTCGCTGACTTGAAGGCCGGCGCGGCCCAATGTACGGTAATTCATGCGCATCCTCCTTATTTTTTCTGTTCAAAGCTTATCACTTGAAGCTGGGTTTAAGTCAAGAGGAAGATTTACTTTAAGGTGATGTCGTGGTAAAATAGCATAAAAGGAGGGGATCCCCATGGACGAAAAAATCAAAACCCTACAGCAATGGATTGACGAGAGCAGTGCCATCGTCTTTTTTGGCGGGGCGGGGGTATCGACCGAGAGCGGCATCCCGGACTTCCGCAGCGTGGACGGCCTATACAACCAGAAGTATGCCTGGCCCCCGGAGGAAATCCTGAGCCGCACCTTCTTCGACGCCAAGCCGGAGGAGTTCTACCGCTTCTACCGGGATAAGATGCTCTGCCTGGATGCCCGCCCCAACGCCGCCCACAAAAAGCTGGCGGAGCTGGAGGCAGCGGGTAAGCTGAGAAGCGTGGTCACCCAGAACATCGACGGCCTGCACCAGCTTGCCGGGTCCAAACGGGTGTGGGAGCTCCACGGAAGCGTACACCGCAACTACTGTATGAGGTGCCGCAAGCCCTATTCCGTGGAGGACATCAAGGACGGGACGGGGGTGCCCAAGTGCTCCTGCGGCGGGACGATCAAGCCCGATGTGGTTCTCTACGAGGAGGGCCTGGACAGCGCTACCCTGGAGGGGGCGGTGTCTGACCTGCGTTCGGCGGACCTGCTTATCATCGGGGGGACCTCCCTGGCGGTATACCCTGCCGCCGGGCTGATCAATTATTACCGGGGCTCCCGCCTGGTGCTCATCAACAAGAGCCCCACGCCCTATGACGATAGGGCCGGCCTGGCGATTAACCTGCCCATCGGCCAGGTGCTGGGGCAGATTGAGGTCCGATGAAAAACAGCCGTCTCTTTGAAATTTTGTACCTTCTGGTGGAGAAGCGCGCCGTCACGGCCGGGGAACTGGCCCGGCGGCTGGAGGTGTCGGAGCGCACCATCTATCGGGATGTAGACGCCCTGTCCGCCGCCGGAATCCCGGTGTTCACTCAAAAGGGCCAGGGGGGAGGCATTCGCCTGATGGACCAGTTTGTGCTGGACCGGGCGCTTTTGTCTCAGGAGCAGCAGGATGAAATTCTATTTGCCCTCCAGGCCATTCTGGCCACCGGCGGGTCCGGGGAGCGGGAGACCCTGTCCCGGCTGTCCGCCCTGTTCCATCGGGAGGGGGGCGGCTGGCTGGAGGTGGATTTCACCGATTGGGGCAGCGGTGCGGCGGAGCGGGAAAATTTTGCACTGGTCAAAGGGGCCATCCTGGCGGGGAGGCCCCTGGCTTTCACCTACTACAGCTCCGCCGGGGAACGCAGCCGCCGGGTGGTGGAGCCCTCCCGGCTGGTATTTAAGGGCGGATGCTGGTATTTATCGGCTTTCTGCCGGGCACGGCAGGACTGGCGCATCTTCCGCCTGGTGCGGATGGAGGATCTGGTGCTGGAAGAGGGGGCCTGCCCGCCCCGGCAGCGCCCGGAGCAGGTGGAGGCCCCGCTGCCCGAAGGGTACCGGGGCGTGGACCTGCGGCTGCGGTTTGCCCCCTCCGCCGCCTGGCGTGTGCGGGACTATTTTCATCCCCGGCAGATTCTCCAGGAGCCGTACGGCAGTCTGCTGGTGGAATGCACCTTTCCTGAGGACCAGTGGCTGTTGTCCTTCCTCCTATCCTTCGGCGCGCAGCTGGAGGTTTTGTCGCCGGCATACTGGCGGGGTATTTTGCGGAAGGAACTAAAAAAATCTTTGGCGGTTTATGAAACCGGACACACCCTGTCAGGTTTAAAGGAGTATCCTGATGCCAGAGACAGGGAAGAAAATCCCGTCCGACATAAGGAGGTTATCCCAATGGAAGAAAGAACATTTTGCCAGTGCTGCGCCATGCCCCTGGACAAGCCCGAGGATAAGGGCACCGAGGCCGATGGGTCCCTCAGCGGCGACTACTGCCGCTACTGCTATCAGAACGGGGCCTTTACTGCCCCCGACGCCACCATGGAGGAAATCATCGCCTTTAACCTGAAATTCAACGAGGAGAACGGCCACCCCTTCGGCACCCGGGAGGAGGCGGAGAAGATGATGCGGGGCTGGTTCCCCACCCTGAAGCGGTGGAAGAAAGGCTAAAAAATTGGACGGCCGCCGGCCGTCCAATTTTTATCTTCTCAGATAGGCCGGCGGCCGGTACTGAAGGGCCTCGGCCAGGTGGGTGGGGGAGATGTCCCCACCGCCGTCCAGGTCGGCGATGGTGCGGGCTACCCGGAGGATGCGGTCGTAGCTGCGGGCAGTGAGGCCCATGCGGTCGAAGGCCCCCTTCATCAGCTTCTGGCAGGCCGCGTCCAGGGCGCAGAAGCGGTCCAGGGCCTCCCGGGCCAGCTGGGAATTGCAGGGGACGCCGGTGTCCTTCTGCCGCCCGGTCTGGAGGGCGCGGGCGCCGTCTACCCGCTCCTTCACCTGGGCGGAGGTCTCCGCCCGCTCCCGCTGGGCCAGCTCGTCAAATTCCAGAGGAGCCGCCTCAACAAACAGGTCCAGACGGTCCAGCAGGGGGCCGGATAGCCGGGAGAGGTACTTTTTTACCTCCGCTTCCGTGCAGCGGCAGCGTCCGGAGGGGTGGCCGTACCAGCCGCACTTGCAGGGGTTCATGGCGCACACCAGCATAAAACGGGCGGGGTAGGTGACGGTGCCTGCTGCCCGGGAAATCTGCACCTGGCCGTCCTCCAGAGGCTGGCGGAGCACCTCCAGCACCTCCTTGGGAAATTCAGGCAGCTCGTCCAGGAAGAGCACCCCGTTGTGTGCCAGGGAAATTTCCCCGGGCCGGGGGTTGGAGCCGCCTCCGGCCATGCCGGTGGAGGATACGGTGTGGTGGGGGGACCGGAAGGGCCGCAGGGTAATCAGGGGCTGTTTGGCGCTGGTCTGGCCCATGATGGAGTGGATCTCGGTGCACTCCAGGGCCTCCTGGCGGGTCATATCGGGGAGAATCCCGGGCAGGCGGCGGGCCAGCATGGACTTGCCCGTCCCTGGCGGGCCGGACATGAGGACGCTGTGCCCGCCCGCAGCGGCAATCTCCAGGGCCCGCTTTACTTGATCCTGTCCCTTGACCTCGGCCATGTCGGGACAGCGGAAGGCGGAGGGGCTGGGTACCCAGGGCTGGGCGGGCGAAATGCGTTCCTCACCCATTAGATGGCGCTCCAGCTGTTCCACGTCCCGGACAGGATAGATGACCGGCCCCTCGGCCAGGGTGGCCTCGGCGGCGTTCTCCTCAGGGACATACAGGGCCTCAATGCCCTCCCGCTTTGCGGCCAGTGCCATGGACAGCATTCCAGCGCAGGGCCGCAGCGTTCCGGACAGGGACAACTCCCCCAGAAAGGCGCAGTTCTCTTTGGGGAGCCTGAGCTGTTTCCCGGCGGCCAGGATGCCCACCAGCATGGGAAGGTCATATAGCGTGCCGATTTTCTTCAGATGGGCGGGGGCCAGGTTGATGGTGATGCGGCTGACGGGAAAGGTGAAGCCGCAGTTCTTAATGGCGGAGCGAACCCTCTCCCGGGCCTCGTTGACGGCGGCGTCAGGCAGACCTACTACGGTAAAGGCGGGCAGGCCGCCGGACAGGTCGCACTCGGCGGCGACCCGATAGCCGTTGACTCCGTGCAGCCCCAGGGACTGGATGGATTGTACCATACTTCCACCTCCAAATCGGGAAATGTTTGGTAAACTTATTGTAACGGCTTTTGGTGAAAAATGCAACATTGGCGAAAGATTAAGATTTAATAAATTTCCAGTTTGCCGGTTGATTTTTCTATTGGGCTCTCGTATAATAAGGCTTATGGCCTGTGTGCCAAAGATGAAAAAGGAGTGAATTCAATGAAACAAACCCGTAGAATCCCCGCGCTGCTGCTGGCGATGGTCATGTTGTGTTCTCTGGCCTTGACCGGCTGCAAGAAGGAGGCCCCTGTCGCCGCAGACAAGGTGGCTGAGGCTATCTTCGAGATGATCCTGAAGGACGATCCCTCCAAGGCTGTGGAGCTGTTCGGCTATGCCGACGAGTCCGAGGCCCGCGCTGATATGGGCTTGGACGGCAGCGTCTATGAGGAGCTAGCCGGAGAGATGACCAAGCAGTTCTCCGATGCGGGCGTCAACATTACGGAGGAAGAGATGCAGGACTTTATCGACGCCTTCATGAAGATGTTCAGCGAGGTTCAGTTTACTGCCAAGGTGAAGGAGTCTGACGATAAAGCCGGTACCGCTGTGGTCACCTGCACGGTGAATACCTTTGATCCCGAGGCGCTGACCCAGGCTATGACCGAAGCCATGAATGAAGTGGACCCCAATCTGCTGGTGGAAGATATGGACGCCGCCTTTGGTCAGATTCTGAGTGTTATGGCCGGCGTAATTGGCGAAATCAAGCCCACTGACAAGACCGCTGACTTTGATGTGGACTTCGAGTTGGCTGATATGGACATCAGCGGCAAGACCAAGAAGGTTTGGGTGCCCAAGGATGCGGCCGAGTTTGGCAACCTGATCTCCACCACCGCTATGGGCGGCTGATGGGACCATAACTGTTTACTTAATGACCGTCTCGCCGGGCTGACCGGCGGGGCGGTTTTACATATTCATGAAAAAAACACCCAAAGTTCAAAAATTTTTGAAGGGAAAAATTTATCCAAAAAGTTTACAAAGCTGCGGAAAAGTGGTACACTACATCTCGTATGAAATCCTAAAGCTGGCCCCAGTCTGCCGGGGGCGGCGCAGGGCTGTCCCGATATAATCATATGCTTATGAAAATCATAACTGTTTTCATCATTGGTTCCATGGGGGCGGGCTTGTAAAATAGAGCAGAGAACTACCATTTTTAGATACCCAGGCAAAATTAGGAAGAAAGTAGGGAACCTCTATGGCAAGAAAATTCAAAACCATGGACGGCAACAACGCCGCAGCATATGTCAGCTACGCTTTTACCGAGGTAGCCGGCATCTACCCCATTACGCCGTCCAGCCCCATGGCCGACTACGTGGACCAGTGGGCCGCTCAGGGCCAGAAGAACATCTTCGGCAACACCGTGAAGGTGATTGAGATGCAGTCCGAGGCCGGCGCCGCCGGTACCGTTCACGGCTCTCTGAACGCAGGCGCCCTGACTACCACTTATACCGCCTCTCAGGGCCTGCTGCTGATGATCCCCAATATGTATAAGATCGCCGGCGAGCTGCTGCCCGGCGTGTTCCATGTGTCCGCACGTACCGTGGCCGCCCAGTCCCTGAACATTTTTGGCGACCACTCCGACGTGATGGCCTGCCGTCAGACCGGCTTTGCTATGCTGGCCGAGGGCAACGTGCAGGAGGTCATGGATTTGGCTCCCGTGGCCCATCTGGCTGCGATCAAGGGCCGTGTTCCCTTCATTAACTTCTTTGACGGTTTCCGTACCTCCCATGAGATTCAGAAGGTGGCTATTTGGGATTACAAGGATCTGGCGGAGATGGTGGATATGGACGCCGTGGCCGCGTTCCGTGCCCGCGCCCTGAATCCCGAGCACCCCACCATGCGCGGCTCCCACGAGAATGGAGATATTTTCTTCCAGCACCGCGAGTCCTGCAACACCTACTACGATGCCCTGCCCGAGATCGTTGAGGAGTATATGGGCAAGATTAACGCCAAGCTGGGCACTGACTATCAGCTGTTCAACTACTATGGCGCCCCCGATGCCGACCGGGTCATCATCTGCATGGGTTCCTTCTGCGACGTGGCGGAGGAAGTGATCGACTATATGAACGCCCACGGTGAGAAGGTGGGCATGGTCAAGGTACGTCTGTACCGGCCCTTCCGCGCCGACAAGCTGATTGCCGCCATCCCCGCCACTGCCACCAAGATCGCCGTGCTGGACCGCACCAAGGAGCCCGGCTCCCTGGGCGAGCCTCTGTATCAGGATGTGGTTACCGCCCTGGCCGAGAACGGCGTGGCCGGCAAGACCGTTATCGCCGGCCGCTACGGCCTGGGCTCCAAGGATACCCCGCCTCGCTCCGTCTTTGCTGTGTACGAGGAGCTGGCCAAGGCCGAGCCCAAGAAGAAGTTCACCATCGGTATCGTGGACGATGTGACCGGCCTGTCCCTGCCTGAGAAGAAAGCCCCCAACACCGCCGCTGAGGGTACCATTGAGGTCAAGTTCTGGGGTCTGGGCGGCGACGGCACCGTGGGCGCCAACAAGAACTCCATCAAGATCATCGGCGACCACACCGATAAGTATGTCCAGGCTTACTTCCAGTACGATTCCAAGAAGACTGGCGGCGTAACCGTGAGCCATCTGCGCTTTGGAGACAAGCCCATCCGTGCCCCCTACTATATCAACAAAGCCGACTTTGTGGCTTGCCATGTGCCCGCCTATATCGTAAAGGGCTTCCCCATGGTTCGGGACGTCAAGCCCGGCGGCACTTTCCTTATCAACTGCCAGTGGTCCGATGAGGAGCTGGACCACCACATGCCCGCCGTTGCCAAGCGCTATATCGCCGAGAACGACATCCAGGTCTATACCATCAACGCCATTGACCTGGCCCAGGAGATCGGCATGGGCAAGCGCACCAATACTATCCTCCAGTCCGCTTTCTTCGCTCTGGCAAAGGTTATGCCCGGCGACGAGGCCATCCAGTATATGAAGGATGCAGCCACCCACTCTTACCTGAAGAAGGGTCAGGACATTGTGGATATGAACCACAAGGCCATTGACGCCGGCGCTACTGCCTTTAAGAAGTTCAGCGTGCCTGCGTCCTGGAAGGACGCGCAGGACGCCCCCAAGGAGAACAAGCACACCGGTCCCGTAAAGCTGGTCGATCTGGTGAGCAATGTCCTGGATCCCGTGGACCGCATGGATGGCGACAGCCTGCCTGTCTCCGCCTTTACCCCCTACGCCGACGGCACCTTCGAGCTGGGCGCTGCCGCCTATGAGAAGCGTGGCGTGGCTGTGGCCGTGCCTCAGTGGGATTCCAGCAAGTGTATCCAGTGCAACCAGTGCTCTTACGTCTGTCCCCACGCTACCATCCGTCCCTTCGCTCTGACGGAGGAGGAGGCCGCCAAGGCTCCCAAGGCCGCCAAGATTGTGGATGTCAAGGCTGGCAAGGGCAAGGGCCAGTATAAGTTCGCCATTGCCGTCAGCCCCCTGGACTGCATGGGCTGCTCTGTGTGCGTGAAGACCTGCCCGGTGGACGCCCTGGCTATGGTGCCTCAGGAGCAGGAGGCCGCGCAGCAGGACGTATTCGACTATATGGTTGCCAATGTCACCGTCAAGGAGGAAATGGCCGACCTGTCCGTCAAGGGCTCCCAGTTCAAGAAGCCCCTGCTGGAGTTCTCCGGCTCCTGCGCCGGCTGCGCCGAGACCGCCTATGCCCGCCTGATTACCCAGCTGTTCGGCGACCGGATGTATATCTCCAACGCCACCGGCTGTTCCTCCATCTGGGGCGGCCCCGCCGCTACCTCCCCCTATGCCACTACGGCCGAGGGCAAGGGTCCCGCTTGGGCCAACTCCCTGTTTGAGGACAACGCCGAGCACGGCTTGGGCATGTATCTGGGCCAGAAGGCGATCCGTACCCGTTTGGCTGAAAAGACCAAGGCCCTCATCGCGGTGCCTCACACCTATCAGCCCCTGAAGGAGGCCGCACAGAAGTGGCTGGATACCATGGAGGACGGCAAGGCCAACGAGGTGGCTGCGAAGGAGTATATCGCCCTGATGGAGGAGAGTCTGCTTACGGTGGACGACATTGTGGCCTTCACCAGCAGCGAGGAGGCCAAGAAGGTCTTTGGCGATCGGCTGCCCCAGTTCCAGGCCCATGCCAAGGAGCTGAAGGCGTCTGGGGCCAAGTACTGCGACTGTGACGCCTGCAAGCTGGTCAAGGAGATTCTGGACGAGAAACACTACCTGGCCAAGAAGTCCGTGTGGATCTTCGGCGGCGACGGCTGGGCCTACGACATCGGTTACGGCGGCGTGGACCACGTTTTGGCCTCCGGCGAGGACGTGAACATCTTCGTGTTCGACACCGAGGTGTACTCCAACACTGGCGGACAGGCTTCCAAGTCCTCCAATATCGGCCAGGTGGCGCAGTTTGCCGCTGCCGGTAAGGTGATGCCCAAGAAGTCCCTCACCGAGATTGCTATGACCTATGGCTACGTCTATGTGGCCCAGGTGTCCATGGGCGCCAACCCCAACCAGACACTTAAGGCCATTGCCGAGGCCGAAGCCTATCACGGCCCCTCCCTGATTGTTGCTTACTCTCCCTGTGAGATGCACTCCATCAAGGGCGGTATGGCCAACTGCCAGGTGGAGATGAAGAAGGCGGTGGAGTGCGGTTACTGGAATCTGTTCCGCTTCAACCCCGACCTGAAGAAGGACGGCAAGAACCCCTTCACTCTGGACAGCAAGGCTCCCGCCGGCGGCTACCAGGAGTTCCTTATGAACGAGGCGCGCTACTCCGCTCTGACCCGGTCCTTCCCCGACCGCGCCAAGGAGCTGTTCACCCTCAACGAGGAAACAGCCAAGAAGCGCTTTGATAAGCTGACCCGCCTCCAGAAGATGTTTGGCGAGGAATAATTCGGAAGTGTGCACAAAAGTTCTTCCGCCTGCGAGGGCCGGCGGCTGTGAGTTGGACTTTTGAAAAAGTAAACATGCAATGGAGAAACGGTGTGGCTTTGGCCACGCCGTTTCTCTGCTTCTCTGGCAGAAATTGCTGCGCCAAGGCGGGCAGGAGTGTGCCAGTCAAAGCAGGCGCGCTGGCCGGTGGACAATAGCCAGCCCAGTCCAAAAAGCACAATTTGCGCATTTTTGACTGGGTTGGCTATATGAAAAACAGAGAAAAGGGGCAGGTGGAAAAATTCTCCTTGACAATTAGCTGTCGGGCCGTATAATAAGACTCAAGTATTTTAGTTAAAATTATTTAGATAAAATGCTTGAAATTAAAAGACGAAAGGACAGTCGGTTAATATGGAGATTACCTTTGAAAATGTGCGGAATATCATTGTGGACACCCTGAGCTGCGATGCGGAGGAGGTCAAGCTGGATACCAACCTGGTGGAGGACCTGGAAGCCGACTCGCTGGAGATTGTGGAGCTGTCCATGGCGCTCCAGGAGAATCTGGGCGTGGGCATTGAGGACGAGGACCTGGAGAAGATCCACACAGTCCAGGATATTTTGGACTATATCAAGAGCAAGCAGGCGTAAAACGCCAGGGAGGCCGCATATGGAATTGCAGGAGTTATATGGCCTGATGGACCGCTTTGCCGCCTCCGGCCTGACGGCGCTGGAGTGGGAGAAGAAGGATGAGCGGGTGGTGCTGCGCCGGGAACAGGCGGCGGCTGCCGTTCCGGCAGTGGCTTCCGTTGCTCCCGCAGCCCGGACGGAGGGAGAGCAGGGGGAGACGGTAAACGCTCCCCTGGTGGGTGTGTTTTACGCCGCCTCCGCGCCGGAGGAGCCGCCCTATGTTGCTCCGGGGGTCCAGGTGAAAAAGGGAGACACGCTGTGCCTCATTGAGGCCATGAAAATGATGAGCGAGGTTCCAGCCCCCGCCGACTGCGTGGTGGAGGAGGTCCTGGTGAAGGATGGCGAGGCAGTGGGCGTAGGTGCGCCCCTGTTCCGTATCCGGAGGGTGTGAGATTATGCTGAAGCGTGTGTTGATCGCCAATCGGGGGGAGATTGCCCTGCGGATTATCCGGGCCTGCCGGGAGCTGGGTATTGAGACGGTGGCCGTCTGGTCCCAGGCGGATGAAAGCGCCCTTCACGCCCAGATGGCCACCAGGTCCCTATGCATCGGTCCGGCCAAAGCTGCGGACAGCTACCTGAATCAGGATGCCATCCTGTCCGCAGCTTTGGCCACCGGCTGCGACGCCGTCCATCCCGGCTACGGCTTCCTGTCCGAAAATCCGGATTTTGCCGACCGGTGCGTTCAGGCGGGGCTGAAATACATCGGCCCTGCCGGGGACGTCATCCGGCGGCTGGGCAGCAAAGCCGCGGCCCGGACCCTGGCTCAGAGCGCCGGGGTGCCGGTAGTACCCGGGTCGGACGGCCCGCTGAAGAACGTCCGCCAAGCTCAAAAGCTGGCGGGTGAGGTAGGCTACCCCGTTCTGCTAAAGGCATCCGCCGGGGGCGGGGGCAGGGGAATGCGCCAGGCGGATGGTCCGGAGGACCTGGACCGGGCCTGGCAGGAGGCCCGCGCCGAGGCTGTGGCCTGTTTTGGAGACGGGGAGCTGTATTTGGAGAAGCTGGTGGTCAATCCCCGGCACATTGAATTCCAGATTATGGCGGACACCCAGGGCCATGTGGTTCACCTGGGGGAGCGGGATTGCTCCATCCAGCGCCGCCGGCAGAAATTGGTGGAGGAATCCCCCTCCAAAGCCCTTACCCCCGCGCTGCGGGAGGAGATGGGACGGGCCGCCGTAGCGGCTGCTGCGGCAGCGGGCTATGTGGGCGCGGGGACGGTGGAATTTGTCCTGGCTCCCGATGGTTCCTTCTACTTCATTGAGATGAACACCCGCATTCAGGTGGAGCATCCGGTGACCGAGCTGGTTACCGGGGTGGACCTGGTAAAGGAGCAGCTGCGGGTGGCGGCTGGCCTGCCTCTGTCCTTCGCTCAGGAGAGTATTGAGGTATCGGGACACGCCATTGAGTGCCGGATTAACGCGGAGGACCCGGAACGGAATTTTTTACCCTGTCCGGGGACGACTGCCTTCCTGCATCTGCCCGGCGGGCCGGGGGTGAGGGTGGACACCGCCCTATATACTGGCTGCGAGGTGCCTCCTTATTACGATTCCCTGGTGGCCAAGGTGCTGGTCCACGCCCCTACCCGGCTGGAGGCCATCCGCAGGATGCGCCGGGCCTTGGAGGAGCTGATTAT
This sequence comes from uncultured Bacillota bacterium, assembly GCA_947383275.1. Classification (GTDB taxonomy): domain Bacteria; phylum Bacillota; class Clostridia; order Oscillospirales; family Oscillospiraceae; genus Lawsonibacter. The sequence goes on along the minus strand of CANDCW010000013.1, from coordinate 18,008 downwards.
TGAGGGTTACCCCACCAACACCTCCCTGGCCCACCTGATTATGCACGACGCCGAATTTGTCCGGGGGCAGTACGATACCGGCTACTTGGATCGGAACCTGGAAAAGCTGCTGGAGCTGGCCCGGACCTGTGACCGCCTGATGGAGGGAGCATCATGAATCGAACCTTTTCCCGCCGCCGGGACCGCCTGCTGGTCTACCAAACCATGCGGGAGGGGAAAATTACCTCTGCCCGACGGGTGAAGTGCTCCCAGTGCGGCGAGGAGAGCGCCAATCTGGAGTGGGACCGAGATATGCAGGTCTGCCCCAAGTGTGGGTTTCACGCACCTATGGACGCCTATTATCGCCTGTCCAATATCCTGGACCCAGGCTCCTTTCAGGAGCTGGAGGATAAGCTGTCCCCTGCCGATCCCCTGGCTTTCCCCGGCTATCCTGCCAAGCTGGCTAAGCTGGAGGAGGAGACCGGCCTGAAAGACGCGGCGGTGTCCGCCCTGGGGAAGGTGGACGGTCGCAGAGCTGTCTTTGTGGTGCTGGACAGCCGCTTTCTCATGGGCAGCATGGGCACGGCAGTGGGGGAGAAGGTTGCCCGTGCCGCCGAATGGGCCGACAAGAAAAAACTGCCTCTGATTATTTTTTCGGCCAGCGGCGGGGCCCGGATGCAGGAGGGAATTTTTTCCTTGATGCAGATGGCAAAAACCGCCGCCGCCATCCAGCGCTTTCAGAGCCGGGGCGGGCTGTACATCTCCTGTTTCACCCACCCTACCACAGGCGGGGTGACGGCCAGTTTTGCGTCTCTGGGGGACATCATGCTCTCTGAGCCCGGGGCGCTCATTGGCTTTGCCGGGCCCCGAGTTATTGAACAGACCATTAAGGAGCAACTGCCCGAGGGATTTCAGCGGGCCGAATACCTGCTGGAACACGGCTTTTTGGATCAGATCGTCCCTCGGAAGGAGTGGCGGGCGGTTCTGGCCCGGCTGCTGGCCCTCCACGAGAAAGGGGGACGCCCATGAGCCGCTATACACCGGAGGAAAAGGTAAAAATTGCCCGGGACCCAGGCCGTCCGGGGACGGCGGACTTTATAAACGCCCTTTTTACCGACTTCTTTGAGCAGAGGGGGGACCGCTTGTATGGCGAGGACCCCAGCATCCTGGGTGGAATTGCCCGCTTTCATGGCCGTCCCGTCACGGTCATCGGCCACCGGAAGGGGAAAAACCTGGGGGAGAACCTGCGCTGCAACTTCGGAATGCCCTCCCCTGAGGGCTACCGCAAAGCCCAACGCTTGATGAAGCAGGCGGAAAAATTTGGACGGCCTGTCATCACCTTTGTGGACACGCCGGGGGCCTACCCAGGCAAGGAGGCGGAGGAGCGGGGCCAGGGCGAGGCCATTGCCCAGTGTCTGGCCCTGATGAGCTCCCTGACCGTACCGGTGATCTCCGTCATCACCGGCGAGGGGGGCAGCGGCGGAGCCCTGGCTTTGGCTGTAGCCAACCGGGTGCTTATGCTGGAGCACGCGGTATATTCGGTGCTGTCCCCGGAGGGTTTTGCCTCCATCTTATGGAAGGATTCCACCCGGGCCGGAGAGGCCTGCGGCGTGATGAAGCTCACAGCCCAGGACCTGCGCCGGGGTGGGATTGTTCAGGGCGTTTTGCGGGAGCCCGAAGGCGGGGCTCATACCGATTGGGAGGCTGCCTTCCGCACCGTGGATGCGGCCCTGGCGAAGGAGCTGGCCGCGCTGGAGAAACTGAAAGGCCCGGCCCTGGCCAAACAGAGATATGATATGTTCCGCGCTATGGGACGGGGCTTGTCTCCGGCGGGGAGGGAGGAGCCATGAGTGCGCCCCAGATTTTAGCCACCGGCCGGTATCTTCCGGAGCGGGTGGTAACCAATGAGGAACTGAGCAAAACCGTGGACACCAACGATCAGTGGGTGTTCAGCCGTACCGGTATCCACAGCCGGCGCTTCTGTGTGGAGGAGTCCGGGCTGGACTTGGCCGCGGCTGCGGCCCGTCAGGCAATGGAGCGGGCGGGGTTGACGGCCTCGGACATCGGAGTGTGCCTGACAGCCACCTTTACCCCTGACCACGCGAGCCCCTCCACCGCCTGCCTGCTCCAGCGGGAGCTGGGGCTGAAGGAGGATACCATCTGTTTTGACCTGAACGCCGCCTGCGCCGGCTTTTTGTACGGCTTGAAGACGGCCCACGCCCTTCTGTCCGACGCCCCCCGGCCCTGCGCCCTGGTGGTGGGGGCGGAGGTCATTAGCCGGGTTATGGATCAGACCGACCGGAACACCTGCGTGCTCTTCGGAGATGGGGCGGGAGCGGCTGTTTTCCGACGAGACGAGAAGAGCAGCTGGCACACGGTTTTCGGCTCCCGAGGGGACCGGGAAAGCATCCGGGTCCAGGGGCCGGGGCCGGTTCCCTCAGCCATCCACATGGACGGCAAGGCGGTATTCCGCTTCGCCGTGGAGGTGGTGGAGCAATCCATCCGCCAGCTGCTGGAGGCGGAGGGGCTGGAATCGGTCAACGATGTGGACCTGGTGGTGTGCCACCAGGCCAACGCCCGGATCATCGACTTTGTGGCCAAGCGCCTGGGGGCGCGGGAAGGGCTGTTCTTTAAAAATATGGACCGCTATGGCAATACCTCCGCAGCCAGCATCCCTATTGCTTTGGACGAGCTGGTCCAGAGCGGGACCCTGCGGCCGGGGATGCGGGTGCTGACCGTGGGCTTCGGCGGCGGCCTGACCTGGGCCGGGGCGCTGCTGCGGTGGTAAACGTCCGGTCCTCGCCGGACGGGCGTTTTTTCCTTTTGAAAAAAGAAAGAACCAAAGGAAAACTTCTGCGCAAAACTGCGTTTTGCTTCCATTTTTAGGAGGTTACTATGAAACTCAACGAAATCCTGGGGATCGAATTCCCTATTATCCAGGGCGGCATGGCCAATATCGCCACCGGCGAGTTTGCCGCCGCTGTCTCCAACGCCGGGGCCTTGGGTCTGATTGGCGCGGGGGGCATGAATGCGGATATGCTCCGGGAACAGATCCGCCGGTGCAGGGAGCTGACCGATAAGCCCTTTGGAGTCAACATTATGCTGATGAACCCCGCTGCCCCGGAGATGGCCAAGGTGGTCATTGAGGAGGGCGTGAAGGTTGTGACGACCGGCGCGGGAGTGCCTGGACAGTTTGTACCCGCCTGGAAAGAGGCGGGCATCAAGGTATTCCCCGTGGTGGCGGCTACTACATTGGTTAAGCGGCTGGAGCCCCTGGGAGTGGACGGCTTTATCGCCGAGGGCACCGAGTCCGGCGGGCATGTGGGAGAACTGACCACCATGGCCCTGGTACCCCAGGTGCGGGAGTGCACCGGCCTGCCGGTGATTGCCGCGGGAGGAATCGCGTCAGGGCGCCAGCTGGCGGCAGCCTTTGCCTTGGGAGCCTGCGGCGTCCAGGTGGGCACCTGCCTGCTGGTCAGTGAGGAGTGCCCCATTCACGACAACTACAAGCAGGCCGTTTTGAAAGCCAAGGACAGTGATACTACGGTGACAGGCCGGTCAGTGAATGCCCCGGTTCGTATCATCAAAAACCAGATGTCCCGAGAGTATCTGAAAATGGAGCGTGCCGGGGCAGAGCGGATGGAGCTGGAAAAATTCACCCTAGGTTCCCTGCGCCGGGCAGTTTTCGACGGCGATACCAAAACCGGTTCCCTCATGTGCGGCCAGACGGCGGGCCTGCTCCACGAGATCCGCCCTCTGCGGGCCATTTTGGAGGAGATGTACGCAGGTTACCAGGATACGGTCCGCCAGCTGGCTCAGGAGGGTTAAGAGATGAAATTAGCCTTTGTATACGCCGGCCAGGGCAGTCAGAAGGTTGGTATGGGGAGGGACTTTTGCGAGGAATTTCCTCAATTTTCCGATATTTTTGACCATGCCCCGGTAGATTTTGATCTAAAAAAGCTCTGCTTTGAGGGCCCTGAGGAGAAACTGTCTCAAACCCGGTATACCCAGCCCTGCATGGCTGCCTTTGCCGTAGGGGTGACAGATCTGCTGTTCCAGGAGGGCATCCGCCCTCGGGCAGCGGCGGGGCTGTCTCTGGGGGAGTACTCTGCGCTGTATGCCGCCGGGGTATTCAGCCGGGGAACCGCTATCTCCACGGTGGCGTTCCGGGGGAGGGCCATGGAGGAAGCCGCAGCCGGGCTGGAGTGCGGCATGACCGCCGTCCTGGGCCTGGACCGGGAGAAGCTCCAGACCGCCTGCGACCGGGCCGCAGACTTGGGTACAGTCCAGATTTGCAATTATAACTGCCCCGGCCAGCTGGTCATCGGCGGGGAGAAAGCTGCGGTGGACAGAGCCGGGGAGCTGGCCAAGGAACTGGGCGCCAAGCGGTGCATGCCCCTGAAGGTGAGCGGGCCCTTCCACACCCGCCTGATGAAGCCCGCCGGAGACGCCCTGGCCGCTTATTTCAAGGCCATTGCCTTCGGCCCCATGTCACTGCCCGTCTATTTTAACTGCAAGGGCGGGCCCCTGGAGGAGGGGGATACCATACCAGCCTTGCTGGAGCGTCAGGTACAGTCCCCAGTCTACTGGGAGGACACCATCCGCCGTATGGCCGCAGACGGTATTGACACCGTGGTGGAGATTGGGCCAGGTAAAACACTCGGCGGCTTCTTTAAAAAGACCGCCCCGGAGATCAAGACCTATCACATCGACACAGCGGTGGACTTCCACAGTGTAGTCTCCGCCCTGAAAGGAGAAGACGCATGAGCATGGAAGGAAACGTGGCCCTGGTCACCGGCGGGAGCCGGGGGATTGGCCGGGCGGTCTGCCTGGAGCTGGCCCGGCGGGGGGCTGCGGTAGCTGTCAACTTCGCGGGCGGCAGGCAGGCGGCGGAGGAGACTGTGAAGCTGTGCCGGGAGCTGGGCGCAGAGGCGGAGGCATTCCAGGCCGATGTGTCCAATCCCGCGGCCTGCGAGGAGCTGGCCGCAGCGGTTAAGAACCGCTTCGGGCGGCTGGATATTTTGGTGAACAACGCGGGAATCACCCGGGACGGCTTGCTCATGACCGCCAAGGAAGAGGATGTATCCGCTGTACTGGACACCAACCTGAAGGGAGCCTATTTCTGTACCAAGTCAGCGGCCAAGATTATGCTGCGGCAGAAGTATGGGCGGATTATCAGCCTGTCCAGCGTGGTGGGCCTGCGGGGCAACCCGGGTCAGACGGCCTATGCCGCCAGCAAGGCGGGAATCCTGGGTCTGACCAAGGCTGCGGCCAAGGAGCTGGCCGGGCGGGACATCACCGTCAACGCGGTGGCCCCCGGCTACATTGGAACCGATATGACCGCTGCGCTCTCCGATAAAGCCAAGGACGCCATGCTGTCTACCATCCCCAAAGGACGTCCCGGGGTTCCCGAGGAAGTGGCCCGGGCGGTGGCGTTTTTTGCGGAGAAGGAGTCTGCCTATATCACCGGCCAGGTGTTGTGCGTGGACGGCGGCATGGCGGTTTAATGAGGTGAGAGAGATGGAAAAGCGCAGAGTGGTAATAACGGGTATGGGTACGGTGAACCCTGTGGGAAACAGCGTTTTGGAGAGCTGGGCCGCGGTGAAAGCGGGGCGGTGCGGGATTGGGTCCATTACCCGGTATGACACGGCGGACATGAAGGTCAAGCTGGCCGGCGAGGTGAAGGGGCTGGATCTGGACGCCCTGCTGGGCCGGCGGGAGATAAAAAAGATGGACCGCTTTACCCAGCTGGCCCTGGCGGCTGCCGGCGAGTGCGTGGCCGGTTCCGGTCTGGACCGGGACGCGGAGCGTCCGGACCGCTGCGGCGTACTGGTTTCCAGCGGCATTGGCGGTTTTGAGACGGTGGGCGAAGCCCACCGCCGGGGAACTGAACGGGGGTGGGACTCCGTGTCCCCCTTTATGATCCCTATGATTATCTCCAACATGGCGGCTGGCCACATGGCCATCCGCTATGGGTTTACGGGGATGTGCTCTTGTGTGGTCACGGCCTGCGCCGGGGGGACCAACGCCGTAGGCGACGCCTTTCGCCACATCCGGGACGGCTATGCCGAGGTGATGCTGTGCGGCGGTGCGGAGGCGGCTGTTACTCCGCTGGCCATGGGCGGCTTTACGGCCATGAAAGCCCTGTCTGAGAGACAGGATCCCCTGCGGGCCTCCATTCCCTTTGACCTGGAGCGATCCGGTTTTGTGATGGGAGAGGGCGCGGGCATTCTCCTGCTGGAGGAGTACGAACACGCCCAAGCCCGAAACGCAAATATTTACGCGGAAGTGATAGGTTACGGCGCCAACTGTGACGCCCACCACATCACGGCCCCGGCTCCCGGTGGGACGGGCGGCGCCGCGTGTATGGCCCAGGCGCTGGCTGACGCAGGAATCGGGCCGGAGGAAGTGGACTATATTAACGCCCACGGGACCTCTACCCAGCTGAACGATGCCGGAGAGACAGCGGCCATTCACACTGTGTTCGGGGATCGCGCCAAAAAGCTGATGGTTAGCTCAACCAAGTCCATGACCGGCCATCTGCTGGGGGCGGCCGGGGCTGTGGAGGCGATTTTCACGGCTCTGGCCCTGAAGGAGGGATTTGTTCCTGCCACCATCGGATACCGAATCCCAGATCCAGCCTGTGATTTGGACGTTGTGCCCAATGAGGGACGGCAGGCGGATATAAAAATTGCCCTGTCCAACTCTCTGGGATTTGGAGGGCACAACGCGACAATTGTGTTGAAAAAGTGGGAGGACTGATGTTATGGAGCTGAATATCGACCAGATTGAGGCTCTGCTGCCCCACCGCTACCCCTTCCTGCTGGTGGATAAAATCACCGAATGCGTTCCTGGGCAGGAGGCAAAGGGGATCAAGTGCGTTACGGCCAATGAGCCTTTTTTTCAGGGCCATTTTCCGGGGTTCAAGGTGATGCCTGGCGTACTCATCATTGAGGCCCTTGCCCAGGTGGGGGCGGTGGCGATCCTCACTGAGGAGGAGAGTAAAGGCCGGCTGGCCCTGTTCGGCGGGATTAAAAATGCCCGGTTCAAGCGGCAGGTTTGCCCCGGGGATGTGCTGGAGCTGTCATGTCAGCTTACAGCCAGAAAGGGGCCGGTGGGTTTTGGCACGGCGGAGGCCAGGGTAGGCGGTAAACTGGCCTGCAAAGCGGAGCTGACGTTTGCGCTCACCAACCGCCCGGAAACCCTTTGCTAAATTTCGAGAAGTCTGGGTATACTGTTGGGGAGGGAAGGGGGAGAAGGAGCTGTGCTGGAGGAGAGCTTTGACCGGATCTATACCAAATTCAAGCTGCATTTTTACCAGGCCGTGTTTTCACGGTTCCAGACACAGGAGGCCAGTTTGACGGCGGTTGAGACCTTCTGCATGGAGATTATCCGTGCCTTGGACGAGCCCACAATCAACGAGTTTGCCTCATTTGTAAATATCTCGTCGCCTAATGCGGCCTACAAGGTGAATAGCCTGATTCGGAAGGGCTATGTGGAGAAAATTCAGTCCCCCAACGACCGGCGGGAATATCATCTGCGGCCCACGCGGAAGTTTCATGACTACTACAACCTGAGCAGCACCTATATTCAGGAGGTAATGGACCGGGTGCGGGGGCGCTTCACGCCAGAGGAGGTAGCGCAGATCGACCATGTGTTGAACATTGTGGGGCAGGAACTGATGCCTGAGGTTGCCTTAAAATAGCGGCATTCTGTCAATTTTACTGCACGGCCAATTCGGAATTTAACGCGCTTGGCGGCTGGCGGCGAATTTTTCGCCGCCAGCCGCCAATTTTTGCGGAGGCTCTGCCTCTGGGGTTACACCTTGCCAATATCGGTGCGGAAGTGCATTTCCTGGAAAAAAATGGGTTTTGTGGCGGCGTAGGACTGCTTAATGGCCTCCTCCAGGGAGGGGGCCACAGCGGTGACGCCCAGCACCCGCCCGCCGGCGGTGAGAATTTCTCCCTGATCACCTTGTTTCGTTCCCGCGTGAAAGACAGTCGCCCCCAGCTTTTCGGCCTCCTCCAGCCCAGAGATAGGATAGCCGCTCTGATAGCTGACAGGATATCCTCCCGAGGCCAGTACCAGGCAGCAGGCCGCGCCGGGCTTCCACCTGATCTCGGTCTTGTCCAGAGTACCGTCCACACAGGCTTGGAAAATGTCCATCAGGTCGGTTTCCAGCATGGAGAGAATGGGCTGAGTTTCCGGATCGCCAAAGCGGGCGTTGTACTCCACCACCCGGGGGCCGTCCTTGGTTAACATAAGGCCAAAGTAGATGACCCCTTTGAAGGGCCGTCCTTCCGCCTTCAGGGCGGCTACCGTAGGCAGGAAAATCTCCTTCATGCACCGCTGAGCGATTTCCGGTGTGTACTTAGGGGAGGGGCAGAAAGCCCCCATACCACCGGTGTTGGGACCCTGGTTGCCGTCATAGGCCCGTTTGTGGTCCTGGCTGGACAACATGGGTACCAGGTGTTCCCCGTCGCAGAAAGCCAGAACCGTCACCTCGGGCCCTGTCATGCACTCCTCAATGACCACGGTGGAGCCGCTTGCGCCGAACTTTTTGTCCTCCATCATCTCCCGGACGGCGGTTTCGGCCTCCGCCACAGTGGAGGCCACCACCACGCCCTTTCCCAGGGCCAGGCCGTCGGCCTTAACCACAATGGGCGCGCCCTGTTCCCGGATGTAGGAGAGGGCCCTGTTTAAGTCGGTAAATGTCTCGTACTGGGCGGTGGGGATGTGGTATTTTTTCATCAATTCCTTGGAAAACGCCTTGCTGGCCTCAATGATGGCGGCGTTGGCCCGGGGGCCGAAAGCGGGAATGCCCGCAGCCTCAAGGGCGTCCACCATCCCCAGGGCCAGGGGGTCGTCCGGGGCCACCATGACGAAGTCCATGGCGTTCTCCTTGGCCCAAGCCACCATCCCGTCCACGTCCGTTGCCTTGATGGGCACGCACTCGGCTACCTGGGCGATGCCGCCGTTGCCCGGGGCACAGTACAGCTTTGTCACCTTGGGGCTTTGGGCCAGCTTCCAACAGATGGCGTGCTCCCGGCCGCCGCCGCCCACGACTAAAACCTTCATTTTGTTTTGCCTCCCTATTGTTTTTCGATCAGCCCATAATCCTTGTACATGTTCAGCAAATACTGGCAGGTCATTTTATTGCCAAGGTATTGGCGAAACGTCGCGGACTTCTCCCGCCCCTCTGCCTTCAGCCTGTCCAGCCTGGAGACCAATTCCTCATAGTTTGTTTGGACATCCGTCAGCATTTTCTCAAAGGCTTTCAGCCTGTCCTGATCGCGCATGATCAGACCTCCATTTGAAGATTAGTGGTGGAACAGCCTTGTTCCCGTGAATGCCATAACCATGCCGAACTTGTCGGCAGTCTCGATGACCTGATCGTCCCGGATAGAGCCGCCGGGCTGGACGATGTATTGCACACCTGACTGGCGGGCCCGCTCTACGTTGTCGCCGAAGGGGAAGAAAGCGTCGGAGCCCAAGGTGACTCCGGACAGCTTGGCGATCCACTCCGCCTTCTCCTCAGCACTGAGGCCGTCGGCGATAAAGGCATCGATGGCGTTGTCCCGGTCGGGACGGCGGACATTCTCCGGGAAAGTGAGAGCCAACACCTTGGGGTGCTGGCGCAGCCACCAGATGTCCGCCTTATTTCCTGCCAGGCGTGTGCAGTGGATGCGGCTCTGCTGGCCGGCGCCCACACCCAGGGTCTGGCCGTCCTTTACGTAGCACACGGAGTTGGACTGGGTATACTTTAAAGTGATGAGGGCCAGCAGCATGTCGTTTTTGGCCTGCTGAGGCAGGTTCTTATTCTGTGTGACGAGGTTGGTCAGCATCCCCTCCTCAATGGCCAGGTCGTTGTAGCCCTGTTCAAAGGTAATGCCAAAGATGTTCCGCCGCTCCACAGGGGCGGGGGAATAGTCCGGGTCAATTTTGACAACATTGTACCCGCCCTTGCGCTTGGACTTTAAAATATCCAGGGCCTCGGGCGTGTAATCCGGGGCGATCACGCCATCAGAGACTTCCAGGGCCAGGAAACGGGCGGTATCCCCGTCGCAGGGGTCGGACAGGGCCGCCCAGTCGCCAAAGGAGCACAGCCGGTCCGCACCCCGGGCCCGAATGTAGGCACAGGCGATGGGGGAGAGATCCCCCTCCGGGGCGAAAAAGACGGTTCGCTCCACATCGCTGAGGGGCAGTCCCAGGGCCGCCCCGGCGGGGGAGACGTGCTTGAAGGAGGCGGCGGCGGGCAGGCCGGTGGACCCCTTCAGGGCCTTTACCAGCTGCCAGGAGTTCAGCGCGTCCATAAAGTTGATATACCCCGGCCTGCCGTTGAGTACTTCCAAAGGCAGCTCGCCGCCCTCCATGAAGATGCGGGCCGGCTTCTGGTTGGGGTTGCAGCCGTATTTCAGTTCCAGTTCAGTCATAGTTGAGCCTCCTCCTTAAAATCAGAATTTTGATTAACGTATGAAGGTGAATCCGGCATTTATTGATTCCCCGCAATAGCGGATGGCATCGGACAAAATCAATGCGGCGCCGATAATGGCGGCGCCAATGATAATGGAGCCAAGGAGTTTTTGCCAATCTTTCATATTGAAGCCCTCCGTAAAATTTTGCTTTACCGGTGCTTGTTGAGGATAGCGACGTCCCGCGCTCCGCTTGTCAGGTCGAAGAGCTGGACGTACAGAGACACTTTGTTCTCCTCGTTTAGCGCGGTCCACAGTGCCTCCGCCCAGGATTGGGCGTCCTGGGCGTCGATGGCCACCCGGCGGGGCTCGCCCTGGAAGGAGGGGAGGGGCTCGGCGTTCTCCTGATAGGTGTGGATGAAGTGGCCCGTCCCGGCGACGGGGGCGTCATACTCGAAGAAGTACCGGCAGCAGCAGAAGGGGTCGCCGTCCAGGCTCTTGAGGATGGACAGGTTGTAGCTCCCGTCGGGCTTGACCACTCCAGAGATGCGAGGGGTCCAGTTGGGGCCGTCGGGCTCAAATTTCCGCTGTGTAAGGGCGTGGCGGTAGCAGTGGCCCTCCCCGATGGCATCTCGGATGGTGTCCGTCTGGTCGCCGTTGGTCACCACCAGCAGGCCGTTGTCCAGCAGACGGACGGGGTGGTAGATGATAAGGGAGGGATCGGTCATTTTAGACTCGTCAAAGGCGCGGGTGCGGATGCCGTCCTCCGTCTGTTCAAAGACGCGGTTGCGGCTGTTTTCGCTGCGGCCCATGATAAAGTAGGCAATGGCCGCTTTTTTGTTGTCCGCTGTGCGGCCCAGGACAATGCCCCGTCCGGGATAGGGGTTGGCGGAGAGGGATTGATACAGATTGATTAAGCTCATGACAGCCTCCTGTTATGTTTCCAAAATTCGGACGGTGCGCCCCTCTACACGCAGCCGGTCCTGACAGAATAGGCTGACGGCCTGGGGCAGGAGCTTCCACTCGCACTGTTCCATAATGCGGCGCTGGAGGGTTTCCGGAGTGTCGCCCGGGAGGACATCCACTGCCTTTTGGAGGATGATGGGCCCGCTGTCGCACTCCTCGGTGACAAAGTGGACGGTGGCTCCGGATACCTTGACGCCATACGCCAGGGCTTTCTCATGGACGTGAAGTCCATAGCACCCCGGCCCGGCAAAGGAGGGGATAAGGGCGGGGTGGATGTTGATAACAGCGTGGTTGTATTCTTCGAACAGTTCTTTGGTGACGATTGTCATAAACCCCGCCATGACCACGACATTTATGGACAAGCGCTTTAAAAGCTCAACCAGTGCCGCCGTCATGGCCTGGCTGGAGGGGTAGTCCCGCCGGGGCAGAACGTAGCCGGGAATGCCGGCGTTTTTGGCCCGCTCCAGGGCGTAGGCCCCGGGCGCGGAAGAGATGACGGCAGAAATTTCCCCGTTTATAATCATACCCCGGGCCTGGGCGTCGATGAGGGCCTGCAAATTGGTTCCGCCCCCGGACACTAAAACGGCAATTTTTTTCATCAGGCCAGCTCCACGCCGGTCTCCCCGGCAATGATCTCGCCGATGACCCGCGCGCCCTCGCCCTGGCTGTTCAGGGCGGCCACGGCCTTGTCCACATCGTCTTTGTCCACAATCAGGACCATGCCAGTGCCCATGTTGAAGGTGTTGAACATGTCGTGCTCCGGAATATTGCCCAGCCGCTGGAGCATGGGGAAGATGGGGTCGATCCATAGAGCGGACTTGTCAATTTTGGCACGCAGGCCCTGGGGCAGGCAGCGGGGGATGTTTTCATAGAAGCCGCCGCCGGTGATGTGGCTGATGCCGTGAATCCGGGCGGCCTGGATGGCGGCCAGGACAGGCTTGACATAGATCGCGGTGGGCTGGAGAAGCTCGCCGCCCAGTTCGCCGCCCAGCTCCTCGCTCCACTCGTCCAGCTTGGCGTGTTCAATGTCCAGCACCTTGCGCACCAGGGAGAATCCGTTGGAGTGCAGCCCGTTGGAGGGCAGGGAGAGAATCACGTCGCCGGCTTTCATTTGGCTGTGGTCGATTATTTTTTCCTTGTCCACGATGCCCACGGCAAATCCCGCCAGATCATAGTCGTCAGGGGCCATGAGGCCGGGGTGCTCGGCGGTTTCTCCGCCGATCAGGGCGCAGCCCGCCTGGACACAGCCCTCCGCCACGCCGGAAACGATGGAGGCCACCTTTTCCGGCTCGTTCTTGCCGATGGCGATATAGTCCAGGAAGAACAGGGGCTTGGCCCCGCAGCAGATGATGTCGTTGACGCACATGGCCACGCAGTCCACGCCGATGGTATCGTGCTTGTTCATCAGCTGGGCGACGCGGATCTTGGTGCCCACGCCGTCGGTGCCGCTGACCAGGACCGGTTCCTTCATCCCGGCCACATCGGGGGAGAACAGGCCGCCGAAGCCGCCGATATCGCTGACCACGCCGGGAATCATGGTGCGGGCCACATGTTTTTTCATCAGCTGTACACCCTTGTAGCCGGCCTCAATGTCCACACCGGCGGCGGCGTAGGAAGCGGAATGAGAGTTTTCCATAGAAAAGCCTCCTATTGTGCGGGCCGCCGGCTTCGGCGGCCCATATTTTGTTATTCCCGGCCCGACCAGCAGTAGGTGCATACCTTGCTGCGGTCAAGGCCGATGGCCTCCAGCAGGCCGTCCAGGGACTGGTAGCCCAAGGAGTCGAAGCCGAAGGTTTCGCAGATGGTTTTCAGCATACATTGACCCCGCTGGCTGGAGGAATCAGCGTACTCCTCCAGGTGCCGCTGGCCCTCGTCGCCCTCCAGCTCCTGGATGGTGCGGCGGGCCAGCAGGTCCATGTCCGAGTTTCCCCGGGAAAAGTTTAGGTACTTGCAGCTGTACATAATGGGGGGGCAGGCGGAGCGCATGTGGACCTCCTTGGCCCCAGATTCATAGAGGAATTCCACCGTCTCCCGCAGCTGGGTGCCCCGGACAATGGAGTCGTCTACAAAGAGCAGCTTTTTGCCCTGAATCAGCTCAGGGACAGGAATCTGCTTCATTTTTGCCACCTGATTCCGCACATTTTGATTGGCGGGCATAAAGGACCTGGGCCAGGTGGGGGTGTATTTGACAAAGGGGCGGGCGAAGGGGGCGCCGCTCTGGTTGGCGTAGCCGATGGCGTGGGGGATGCCGGAGTCTGGGACGCCGGCCACATAGTCCACACTGGGAAGAATGCCCCGTTGCTTTTCATCCCGGGCCATGATGGCCCCGTTCCGGTAGCGCATGACTTCTACATTGATTCCCTCATAGTTGGAGTTGGGATAACCGTAGTAGGACCAGAGGAAAGCGCAGATTTTCATCTCCTCCCCCGGGTGGGAGAGAATGTCCAGACTGTCCGGGCGGATGCGGACAATCTCCCGGGGGCCCAGCTCGTAGGCGTCCTCGTAGCCAAGCTTGTGGTAGGCGAAAGACTCGAAGGAGACGCAGTGCCCCCTGTCGTTTTTGCCCACCAGGACCGGCAGGCGGCCCACCCGGTCCCGGGCCGCGATAATCTCTCCGCTGCTGGTGAGGATGAGCAGGGTGAGGGAGCCGTCTACGGCTTCCTGGGCGTGGAGAATGCCGTCAACCAGGTTGTCCTTTTGGTTGATAAGGGCAGCGGCCAGCTCGGTGGAGTTGACCTTTCCAGAGCTCATGGCCATGAACTGGTGCCCGTGATCGGAGAAATACTGGTCCACCAGCGCCTCCGCGTTGTTGATGATGCCCACGGTGGTGATGGCGTACAGCCCCAAGTGGGACCGGACTAGCAGGGGCTGGGGGTCGGTGTCGCTGATACAGCCAATGCCGGAGCAGCCGTGGAATTTGGCCAGGTCCTTTTCGAATTTGGTGCGGAAGGGGGTGTTTTCAATGGAGTGAATCTGGCGCTGGAAGCCATCCTTGGGGTCGTGGATAATCATGCCGCCCCGGCGGGTGCCCAGGTGGGAGTGGTAGTCCACCCCGAAGAAGATGTCCAGGGAGACGTCCTGTGTGGAGACGGCCCCGAAAAAACCACCCATGAATGTTCCTCCTTATTTGCCCAGAAGGCGGCGGCTCATCTCCTGATAAGCGCCCTCCACGTTGCCCAGATCCCGGCGGAAGCGGTCCTTGTCCAGCTTTTCGCCGGTTTTGGAGTCCCAGAAGCGGCAGGTATCGGGGGAGATCTCGTCGGCCAGGACAATGGTCCCATCGGCGGTCTTGCCGAACTCCAGCTTGAAGTCCACCAGGGTGACGCCGCATTCCAGAAGTGTTTTCTTCAAAAAGTCGTTGACCTGGAAGGCATACTTCTTAATCAGCTCGATCTCCTCCCAGGTGGCCAGCTTCAGCGCCACGGCGTGGTAATCGTTGATGAGGGGATCGTGGAGGTCGTCGTTCTTGTAGGAGAACTCAATGGTGGGGGCGTCAAAGACGATGCCCTCCTCCACGCCGTAGTGCTTGGCGAAGGAGCCGGCGGAGATGTTGCGGATGATGACCTCCAGTGGAACGATGGACACCTTCTTGACGACAGTCTCCCGCTCGTTCAGCTCCTCCACAAAGTGGGTGGGGACCCCGGCTTTTTCCAACTGCTGCATGAGGAAGTTGGTCATCTGGTTGTTGATGGCGCCTTTTCCGGTGATGGTACCCTTCTTCAGGCCGTCAAAGGCGGTAGCGTCGTCCTTGTAGGAGACGATCACAGCATTGGGGTCCTCGGTGGAAAATACCTTCTTAGCTTTGCCTTCATAGAGCTGTTCCAGTTTGTTCATGATAATACATCCTTTCCGGTTGTTTTAAGTGATTAAGGCTGGCGGATTATCCGTTCAATTCCGCCTGAAGCCTGGCCTCTTTCTCGGCAATCTGCTGGGCCATCTTTTCCCGGGCGGCATCCAGCTTGGCGGCCAGGGCGTCATCGGAGACGGCCAAAATCTGCGCGGCCAAGACGGCGGCATTCTTGGCGCCGTTGATGGCTACGGTAGCCACCGGGATGCCGCTGGGCATCTGGACGGTGGCCAGCAGGGCATCCAGGCCGTCCATGGCGCCCCCCTTCATGGGGATGCCAATGACAGGCAGGGTGGAGTTGCCGGCGAAAGCTCCAGCCAGGTGGGCAGCCATTCCGGCGGCGCAGATCAGCACGCCGAAGCCGTTGGCACGGGCGCTTCTGGCGAACTCCGCAGCGGCGGCGGGGGTACGGTGGGCGCTGAGAATATGGGCCTCGTAGGGGATGCCGAATTCGTCCAGCTGCTTGCAGGCCCCCTGGACGACGGGCCAGTCGCTGTCGGAACCCATGATGACGGCAACTTTTTTCATACGTGACACTCCTTTCAAAAAGCGCAGGCTATCTGTGGGCGGACAGATAGCCTGACAGTGTATTATGAGGCGGTTTTAAACGGATTGGGGCCGTGAAAGCGGAAAAACTGGAAAAAGTTCAACACTTTGGGCCCTCCTTTTCTATATGCTCGAATCCCATTTTATAGGAAAGACGCGCTTTTTGCAAGAGGAAGAAGCATTTTCGTATATTTGTACAAGAAAAGGGAAAAAAGAGGGGGAAAAGGTGGTTAAAGAAGGGTTCATTACAACAAACCGGCGGTGGTCAGGATACGCTCCACCTCGCCCGCCCGAAGGGGCCAGGCGGCCTCGCCCGCCCGCTCGATCCGCCGATGCTCCAAACCGGGGGCCTCCTCCATGGCGTGGGCGCACAGGGTGACAAACTCATCAAGCTCATGGGCGCCGTAGACAACGTCGGCGAACTGCTCTACCTGGTCGGGCCACAGCATGGCCACCACCGGCCTGCCGGTGGCCAGGTACTCGTACAGCCTGGGGGAGACCACCTCGTCAAAGGGCTGGCCGGTTCTGGGCAGATCCAGCAGGACCTGACAGCGGAACAGCCAGTCGGGCACCTCGGAGGCCGGACGGGACCCGGTAAGAAATACGTTGGACAGCTTGTGCAGCCGGGGCAGGAAAGGGTTGCGCTTGTCCACGGCCCCCAGAAGGAGGAAACCCCAGTCAGGCCGGGCCTGGGCGGCGTAAAGCACCGGAGACAGGTCCAGATCCTCCCGGATTCCCCCCGCCCAGCCGAGAATGGGGGCGGCTACGCCGGGCATAGGGTCGGGACGCCGGGCGTTGGTGTCAAAGAGAGGCTGATTAAAGCCATTGGGCAGCAGGGCGATGTTGGGGCTGCACGGAGACAGCCGGTCCGCCAGCAGGGGGGAGGCGGCAAAGACCACGTCCGCAGCCCGGGCCAGACTGCCCTCCCAGTGGACGGGCGGGCCGTCCCACACCCGGTCGCAGTCGTAGACCAGGGAGCCGTATTCCAGCCGGTCCACCAGGTGGATGTGGCGGGGATGGGTTGTCCACAGCAGAGGTTCGGCAAAACGTTTGCGGGCGGCCTCCTCCCGAATATAGCCGGCCACCTTGTCCCAAGCCATGTGGAATAGCCAGCGGTAGCGCTCCGGAATGGGAAAACGAATGGGGGGTAAGGTATAGGCGGTCACGTTGGGGCGGACCTTCTGGCCCTTTTTCCGGTAGGACATATCCCGGGGAGACTGGGCGGGGAAGAAGTACAGCACCTGGCAGTCACGCAGGCGGGAGACAAGTTGCTGGGTGCGCCCGGGAAGCCGGTTGGACCAGGGCTCATTGGATAAACAGAGGATTTGCTTCAAGGGATTGGACCTCCGAAAAAAATAGTGTTGACTTGCTGGAAAAAAGCTCTATTATTATAGTATAGTTTGGGGAGAGGGTCAAGAGATAACAGGGGAGAACCTCAATTTTATGGGCGAAAGGAAGTTGTTTGATGCTGGACGCGTTGCTCCAACTGGACGGCCGGCTTTTGGTAGCCATACAAGGGCTGCATGTGGCATGGCTGGACCCCGTTGTATCCTTTTATACGAAGCTGGGAGACGCGGGGCTGCTGTGGATTGCCCTGTCTCTGGCGATGCTGTTTTATAAGCCCACCCGGAAGGCGGGGGCGCTGGCCTTGTGCGCCATGGTCGTGGGAATGCTGGCAACCAATTTTACTATAAAACCTCTGGTAGAGCGGCCCCGGCCCTGGTTGGACTGGCCCATCACCCCCTTGGTTAAGGAGATGGACCCCAACTCCTTCCCCTCGGGCCACACCTGCGCCGCCTTCGCTGCGGCGATGGCCTGGCTGCGGACCCTGCCTGGAAGGGGAGAGCGTATTTTAGTTGTGGCGCTGGCCGTCCTGATGGGCCTGTCCCGGCTGTACGTGGGGGTCCACTACCCCAGCGACGTGCTGGTGGGGGCGTTGGTCGGCGCGCTGTGCGCCTGGGTTGCCCGGAAGGCGTTTCAGGTATATGATGGCAGGAAAAATCGTGTTTTATGAACCAATGAGCAAATTGGAGGAGGAAATGTTATGTGGAAAAATGTCGGATACTACAATGGCGGGATGGGCCCCCTGGAGGAGATGAAGGTGCCCATGAATGACCGCGCCCTCTACTTTGGCGACGGCATTTACGAGGCCACCTGTGTGGCAAACCGCATTCCCTTTGCCATGGAGGACCACCTGGACCGAATGTACAACAGCCTGCGCCTGCTGGAGATTCCCTTCAAAATGGAGCGGGAGCAGG
>CANDCW010000012.1 GCA_947383275.1 uncultured Bacillota bacterium | reverse complement strand
ATCGAGGTCCGGCCCGAGCGCCGGCAGACCCTGGGTCTGCGCTGGCTGACCACCTACGCCCGTAACCGGAGCGAGAAGACCATGAAGGAGCGGCTGGCCGGCGAGATTATGGACGCCGCCAACAATACCGGCTCCGCCGTGAAGAAGCGCGAGGACACCCACAAGATGGCGGAGTCCAACAAGGCGTTTGCTCACTACCGCTGGTGATAAAGGAGACTCTCAAGTATGCCTAGAAAAGTATCTCTGGAGAATACGCGCAACATCGGCATTATGGCCCATATCGACGCGGGCAAGACGACCACGACCGAGCGTATCCTCTACTACACCGGCGTCAACTACAAGATCGGTGAGACCCATGAGGGTACCGCCACCATGGACTGGATGGCTCAGGAGCAGGAGCGGGGCATTACCATTACCTCCGCAGCCACCACATGTTACTGGAAGGGCACCAAGGATCAGTTCCCCCAGACCCGGATTAACATCATCGACACCCCGGGACATGTGGACTTCACCGTGGAGGTGGAGCGCTCCCTGCGCGTGCTGGACGGTTCCGTTACTGTCATGTGCGCCAAGGGCGGCGTGGAACCCCAGTCCGAGACTGTTTGGCGCCAGGCCGACCACTATAAGGTCCCCCGTATGATCTACGTCAACAAGATGGACATCATGGGCGCTGACTTTTACCATGTGCTGGACATGATCCATGACCGCCTGAAGGCCAACGCAGTGGCCATCCAGCTGCCCATCGGCTCCGAGGAGTCCTTCAAGGGCATCATCGACCTGGTGGAGATGGACGCCGACATCTACTACGATGAATTGGGCAAGGACATGCGCGTGGAGGAAATCCCCGCCGACATGATGGAGAAAGCCCAGGAGTACCGTACCAAGCTGCTGGATGCCTGCGCCGACATTGACGAGGAAATCATGATGCTGGTGCTGGACGAGCAGCCCGTTCCTGAGGACATGATCCGCCGGGCCATCCGTAAGGGAACCATCGACAACCTGCTGGTTCCTGTGGTGTGCGGCACGTCCTACAAGAACAAGGGAGTGCAGAAGCTGCTGGACGCCATTGTGGACTATATGCCCTCTCCCATCGACATCCCCGCCATCCAGGGCGTCAATCCGGACACCGACGAGGAGGACGAGCGTCCCGCCGATGACAACGCCCCCTTCTCCGCCCTGGCCTTTAAGATTGCCACCGACCCCTATGTGGGACGGCTGTCCTTCGTCCGGGTGTATTCCGGTATGCTGAACACCGGCACCTCTGTGCTCAACAGCACCAAGAAGCAGAAGGAGCGCATCGGCCGCATCCTCCAGATGCACGCCAACCACCGGGAGGACATCGAGACCGTCTACTCCGGCGACATCGCCGCCGTCATCGGCCTGAAGAACTCCACCACCGGCGACACCCTCTGCGACGAGAAGCACCCGGTGATCCTGGAGTCCATGGAGTTCCCCGAGCCCGTCATCCGGGTGGCCATCGAGCCCAAGACCAAGGCCGGCCAGGAGAAGATGGGCATCGCCCTGATGAAGCTGGCCGAGGAGGACCCCACCTTCAAGACCTACACCGACGAGGAGACCGGCCAGACCATCATCGCCGGCATGGGCGAGCTCCATCTGGAGATCATCGTGGACCGTCTGCTCCGCGAGTACAAGGTGGAGGCCAACGTGGGCGCGCCCCAGGTGGCCTACAAGGAGACCATCACCAAGCAGGTGGAGCAGGACACCAAGTACGCCCGCCAGTCCGGCGGTAAGGGCCAGTACGGCCATGTCAAGATCCGCGTGGAGCCCAACGAGTCTGGCAAGGGCTACGAGTTCGAGAACGCCATTGTGGGCGGCGCCATTCCCAAGGAGTATATCCCCGCCGTGGACGCGGGCATCCAGGGGGCCATGCAGGCCGGCGTGCTGGCCGGTTACCCTGTGGTGGACGTAAAGGTCACGCTGTATGACGGGTCCTTCCACGAGGTGGACTCCTCTGAGATGGCCTTTAAGATCGCCGGTTCCATGGCCTTTAAGGAGGCGTGCCGCAAGGCCGGTCCTGTGCTGCTGGAGCCCATCATGAAGGTGGACGTCATCGTCCCCGATGATTACTTGGGCAATGTCATCGGCGACCTGAACAGCCGCCGCGGGCAAATCCAGGGCCAGGAGAACCGCACCGGCGCCACTCAGGTGGACAGTCTTGTGCCTCTGGCCAACATGTTCGGCTACGCTACCGACCTCCGGTCCTCCACGCAGGGCCGCGGCCAATACTCCATGGAGCCCCACAGCTACGTGCAGATTCCCAAGAATATTGCGGAAAAGATCGTGGCCGAGCGCGGCCGCAATCAGGACTGATTTTCCTTGGAATTTTGTTCGTGAAAAAATAGGGTTGCATTTATGGACGAAATAGGATAGAATATCCACAATACGTCCTCAGCCCAGTCTGACCCAGTAAGCATAATTGTAATATAAGGAGGAAAAATCCAATGGCTAAGGCAAAATTCGAACGCAACAAGCCCCATGTTAACATCGGCACCATCGGTCACGTTGACCACGGCAAGACCACCCTGACCGCTGCGATCACCAAGTACCTCGCCCTCCAGGGCAAGGCCCAGTACGAGGACTACTCCAGCATCGACAAGGCTCCCGAGGAGCGCGAGCGCGGCATTACCATCAACACCGCCCACGTGGAGTATGAGACCGACGCCCGGCACTACGCCCACGTTGACTGCCCGGGCCACGCCGACTATATCAAGAACATGATTACCGGTGCTGCTCAGATGGACGGCGCCATCTTGGTCATTGCCGCCACTGACGGTGTTATGGCTCAGACCAAGGAGCACATCCTGCTGGCCCGCCAGGTGGGCGTGCCCGCTATCGTGGTTTTCCTGAACAAGTGCGATCAGATGGACGACCCCGATCTGCTGGAGCTGGTAGAGATGGAGGTCCGCGAGACCCTGTCCGGCTATGAGTTCCCCGGCGACGACATCCCCATCGTCAAGGGTTCCGCCCTCAATGCTCTGACCTGCGAATCCGGCGACGTGAACGATCCCGACTTCGCTTGCATCAAGGAGCTGATGGACGCCGTTGACAACTATATCCCCACTCCTCCCCGTGATGACTCCCTGCCCTTCCTGATGCCCGTTGAGGACGTGTTCACCATCTCCGGCCGCGGCACTGTGGCGACCGGCCGTGTGGAGCGTGGCCAGCTGAAGGCCGGCGAGACCGTTGATATCGTGGGCCTTCAGGAGGAGAAGAAGAGCACTGTCGTCACCTCCATGGAGATGTTCCGCAAGACCTTGGACTTCATTGAGGCTGGTGATAACGCCGGCTGTCTGCTGCGCGGCATTGCCAAGACCGATATCGAGCGCGGCCAGGTTCTGTGCAAGCCCGGCTCCATCCACCCCCACACCAAGTTCAAGGGCCAGGTTTATGTCCTGTCCAAGGACGAGGGTGGCCGTCACACCCCCTTCTTCAACAACTATCGTCCCCAGTTCTATTTCCGTACCACCGACGTGACCGGCATCATCACTCTGCCCGAGGGCACTGAGATGTGCATGCCCGGCGACAACGTGGACATGGACGTGGAGCTGATCACCCCCATCGCCATTGAGAACGGCCTGCGTTTCGCCATCCGTGAGGGCGGCCGCACTGTCGGTTCCGGTGTTGTCATCGGCATCAACGAGTAATTTTATGCATCGTAAAAGGACGGGCTTTGGCCCGTCCTTTTTTGTTGCCTGCTTGCCTGTGATTTTTCACAAAAAATCCTGGACAGACCAAGAAAAATATGGTATATTTAAGAAGAGCTGTTAAACTGATGTTAAGAAAAGGAGGAAGAAGGATGGAGCCCAGGTTTTTTAAAATTCCCGTTTGTGTGGGTGATGTGTCGCTTCGTGTAGCCAAAGGGCATTTTGCCACCCGGAACAGCCATACCAACTATTTCGTTGATGTGACCGATCAGCAGTCCTGCATCCGCCATGCGGAGGCTGTAGCCCAGCAGCTGGCTCAGCGCAACCTGACCCAGCATTTGATGGTGGATACCATCTTGTGCATGGATGGAACCCGGGTGATCGGCACCTGCCTGGCTCAAAAGCTGTCCCAGGGCGGCTTCCGTTCCATCAACGCGGGTAAGGAGATTTATGTTCTCCGGGAGAATGTCGGCACCAGCGGCAAGCTGATTTTTCGGGATAACGCCCGCTTCATGCTGGAGGAAAAAAATGTGCTGCTTTTGCTGGCCTCGGTCACCACCGGAGGTACGGTGCGCAGGGGCATTGAGTGCATTCAGTATTACAAGGGAAATGTGGCGGGCATTGCCGCCATCTACAGCCACCAGAAGGAGATTGACGATATACCGGTGGTGTCCCTGTTCGATACCAACGACCTTCCCGGTTATGCTAGCTACCTACCGGAGGAGTGCCCCATGTGTAAAGAGAAGCAGGAGCTGGACGCAGTGGTGGATAAGTATGGATATTCGGCGCTGTAATCCGGCGCGGCAGGGGCCTGCTGGAGGGCAGGCCCCTGGAGAAACTTTCTTTAGCTGCTTAAAAATAGGGGTTGACAAGTGGGGGAGGAGCGGCTATAATAACCACAACAACAAAACAGCAACCAAACCTGTGAGAAAGAGTAGTAACCGGCGCGGCAAACCACAAGAGAGTCCTGGGTGGTGGGATCAGGACGGGGCGCGGCTGAGTGAATGGACTTTCGAGGGCGGCTTGAACGGGGTAACTCAAGTAGATGCCGACGGGCTCCCACCCGTTATCCATCGGGCACGCGTGATGGCGCGTGAAGCGAGCGGACGTTTTCCAAAACGTCAATTTGGGTGGTATCGCAGGAGTGCAGCTCTTGTCCCATGTGGGATGAGGGGCTGTTTTTTTATTGCTCCAAATAAAAAAGCAGCCTCGGCTGACTGCTCCAACAAACCCGGGCCACGGCAAGGCCCCACATCTGCCGCCTAAATATTTTAATTGGAGGAACCCAAAATGAAAAAGAACAGCAAAGTGAACCGTATCCTGACCCTGGCCCTGTCTCTGGCCATGACACTCGCCCTGGCCGCTTGCGGCGGCGGGAACGCAACTATCAAGAAACCCTCTACGACCAATCCTGGGGCTTCTGGCGATAATCAGCTGGGCGGTGACGGGACCGCAACTATCAAGAAACCCTCTACGACCAATCCTGGGGCTTCTGGCGATAATCAGCTGGGCGGTGACGGGACCGTCTACCACATCGGTATCTGCAACTTTGTGGACGATGCTTCCCTAAACCAGATCAACGAGAATATCCAGGCCCGCCTGGAGGAAATTAGCGAAGAGAAGGGTGTCACCTTCCAGGTGGAGTACGACAACCCCAACGGCGACGCGGCCGTGATGAACCAGATTATTTCCAACTTCCAGGCTGATAATGTGGACCTGATGGTAGGGATTGCCACCCCTGTGGCCATGGCCATGCAGGCCGCGACCGAGGACAGCCAGACCCCTGTGGTCTTCTCCGCTGTCTCCGACCCGGTGAGCGCTGAGTTGGTGGACTCGCTGGAGGCCCCCGGTGCCAACATCACTGGTACCTCCGACTACCTGGATACCAACTCCATTATGAAGCTCATCTTCGCCGTCAACCCGGACGCCAAAAAGATCGGTCTGCTCTATGACGTGGGCAACGATTCCTCCACCACCCCAATCGCCCACGCCAAGGAGTATCTAGAGGCTAACGGCATCGAGTATGTGGAGCGCACCGGCACCAACGCCGCCGAGGTGGCCCAGGCCGCCCAGGCCCTGGTAAGCGATGGCGTGGACGCCGTCTTTACCCCCACCGACAACACCATTATGAAGTCCTATCTGGGCATCTATGAGATCTTTGTGGAGGCCGGCATCCCCCACTACACCGGCGCCGACTCCTTTGCCCTCAACGGCGCGTTTCTGGGCTACGGCGTGGACTACGCCAACCTGGGCCGTGAGACCGCCGATATGATTGCTGAGATTCTCCTTGACGGCAAGGACCCCGGCACGCTGAAAGTGAAAACTTTTGACAATGGTACCGCCACCATTAACACTGAGACCTGCGAGGCCCTGGGCCTGGACTACGACGAGGTCGCCCAGCTGTTCACCTCTCAGAACCTTTGCACCAAGGTTCAGCCCATTACCACAGCCGAGGAGTTCAACGATTTGCAGGGCTGATCGATAAAAGGCCCCTTTTGGGACTATGACGCAAATTATTTAAGGAGGAACCCCCATGAACCTATCCGCTCTGCTGGCCGAGGGCCAGACCGCTCTGGAGTTGGGGCTGATCTGTTCACTCACGGTGCTGGCCCTGTTTTTGAGCTACTCCATGCTCAATGTCTGCGACCTGTCCACGGACGGCTGCTTTACCTTGGGCGCCGCGGTGGGGGCCGTTGTAGCCGCCTCCGGCCACCCCCTGCTGTCCATCCCCGCCGCCATGCTGGCGGGAGTGGCCTCCGGATTCATTACCGCCCTGCTCCAGACCAAAATGGGCATTGACAGCCTGTTGGCCGGCATCATTGTCAATACCGGCTTGTATTCGGTAAATGTGGCGGTTATGGCGGGCTCCGCCAACGTGAACCTGAATAAGAAGGACACAGTGTTCACCATGGTAAAGGACCTGCTGGCCGGGACCCCGCTGGCGGGCCAGCAAAACACGGTGGTGGCTGCCATAGCGGTGATTCTGGTGGTGGCGTTCCTGACGTTTTTCCTCAATACCCGTTTGGGCCTTGCGATCCGGGCCACCGGCAACAATCCGGACATGGTCCGTTCCTCCTCCATCAATCCGGTGTTCACCACCATCGTGGGCCTGTGCGTGGCCAACGCGTTTACCGGCCTGTCCGGCTGCCTCATGGCCCAGTCCCAGAAGCAGGCGGAGATCAACATCGGCAGCGGTATAGTCACCATCGCTTTGGCCTCCCTGCTCATCGGTTCCACCCTCATGGGCCGGGGAACCATTTTCACCCGGGCGGTGGGGATGGTGGTAGGCGCGTTCATCTTCCGCCTGGTGTACGCCATTGCCCTGCGGCTGGATATGCCCGCTTTCATGCTCAAGCTGGTGTCCTCTATCATCGTGGCCCTGGCCATTGCCCTGCCCTATTTAAAGGGACAGTGGCCCACCATATACCGTCGGCTGTCCTACAAGCAGGCGACCGCCAGGAAGGGGGAGAACTGACATGCTGAGGATTACCGATGTCTCCAAGACCTTTAACCCCGGCACGGTGAATGAAAAGAAAGCCATCACAGGGCTGTCTCTCCACCTGGCGCCCGGCGACTTTGTCACCATAATCGGCTCCAACGGAGCGGGCAAGTCCACCCTGTTTAACGCCATCTGTGGGGATTTTCTCAGCGATACGGGTTCGATTGTGCTCAACGGGCAGGACATCACTTTTATGCCGGCGTTTCAGCGGGCCAGGAAGATCGGGCGGCTGTTTCAGGACCCTATGCGGGGCAGCGCCCCGGGCATGACCATTGAGGAGAACCTGGCCCTGGCGGCGGGCAGCGGCGGCTGGCTGTCCCATGTGAGACAGGGGGACAAAAAGCGCTTTCGGGACCGGCTTGCCCTGCTGGACATGGGTTTAGAGGACCGGATGAAGCAGCCGGTGGGGCTGCTGTCCGGCGGGCAGCGGCAGGCGCTGACCCTGCTTATGTCCACGATGGATCCGCCCTGGCTCCTCCTGCTGGACGAACACACCGCGGCCTTGGACCCCGGCACGGCGGAAAAGGTGCTTAAACTGACCCGGGACATAGTGGCGGAGCACAAAATTACCACCATGATGGTAACCCACAACATGAATCAGGCCCTGGAGCTGGGCAACCGTACCCTGATGATGGACGGCGGAAATATTGTTCTGGACATTCAGGGAAAGGAGCGGGAGGGCCTTACCGTAGTGGATCTCCTGAAGCGCTTCAAGGCCGGGGCCGGGAAAAACCTGGACAACGACCGAATCTTACTGTCATAACAATTGGGACCGCCGCGTAATACGGCGGTCCTGAAATTTTTTTAAGCCTCTGAGATTTTATCCCGCCGCCATGGATATTACTTGTTGAAGGGCCCTTCCAGAACAGATTTCCAAGGAGGTGAACGGCATTGACCCACGAAGCCTTTGCCCAGGCGGTCCGGGCCTATGGGGACACCGTCTACCGGGTGGCTTACCACGCACTGAACAACCCGTCCGACGCCGAGGACGTGATGCAGACGGTGCTTCTGAGGCTGTACGAGTACAAAAAGGACTTTGAGAGCGATGAGCACATGAAGCACTGGCTGCTGCGGGTGACGGTGAACGAGAGCCGCAAGGTTTTGCGGTCCTTCTGGCGGCGGACTTCGGCGCCGTTGGAGGAGTGGCAGGAGGCCGCCGCCCCGGAGGACCCCGTCAGGTCGGAGGTGCTGGAGGCGGTTATGGCCCTGGAGCCCAAGTATCGGGTGGCTGTCTACCTATACTACTATGAGGGACTGTCTGTGGCCGAGACTGCCGCCGCCATGAAAGCCAATCCGTCCACTGTGCAGACCTGGCTGCTCCGGGCCCGGGCCCGGCTGCGAAAGGAGCTGTCCGAAGAAAGGGAGGTATCTGTCCATGTTCGACTTGTACCGTGAAGCGTGCCGGGAGCTGAGAGCCCCCGAGGATAAAATTGAGGAGATAATCGCTATGACTGAGAAGACCAGCAAGAAGCGTATCCGCCCCCTGCGCACAGCCCTGATTGCTGCCGCCGCCGTGGCCATGATGGTGGTGGGCGTGTCCGCAGCCAACCCGGAAGGGGTTCAGGAATTTTTCTGCAACATCGCCTCCTACATCCAGGTGGATGACTACCGCGCGGAGTTGACCACCACGGAGGGAGAACGGGTGAGCGTGGTTTCTGTTCCGGAAGCCGCTGTGGAAGTGCGGGATGGCCGTATCATCCTGACCCTGAATGGTGAGGAAGAGGCGGATATTACCGATGTTTTTACCCAAACAGGGAAATACACCTATGAAAAGACATCAAAAGGAGACAAACTGATTGCTACGGTGGAAGGCACTGTGGATGACTGGGTCATTATGGTGCAGGTGGGCGAGCCCGAGGAAGATTCCCCTACTTATACCTTTACGAGAGACGAGAATGGCAATGTAACCGCGAAGGTTGACATTTCCGATATGGATGGAGAGGAAAATATCTGGACCTCCGTTTATACCGACGATGGCAAGAGCGTCTCCCTGGATGAGATTGGGATAAAGTGAAATACGGAGGGCCGGGGAACTGGCCCTCCATATTTTTATGAATAAAATCAATCAAAAGCCAAGGATTTTGAACCTGTTTTTCCTTGTGTTTTTTATTAAGCTGATTTATAATAAAAACAGCAAAGCCGATGAAAATTTATCAAGACAGAAGGAGAGCATTATGACAGCCAGCGAAAAAAAGCAGCTGATGGCTACGGCCTGCAAAGTGCGCATGGGCGTCATCGAGGGGACCCACGGCGCTAAGGCCGGCCATCCTGGCGGCAGCTTGTCCGCCGCCGACGTTTTTACCTATCTCTATTTTAAGGAGATGAACATCGACCCAAAAGACCCCAAGGCTGAGGGCCGCGACCGGTTTGTTCTGTCCAAGGGCCACACCGCGCCGGGCTTATATGCCGTGCTGGCGGAGCGGGGCTTTTTCCCTGTGGCAGACCTGCCCACCCTGCGCCACATCGACAGCTATCTCCAGGGCCACCCCAACATGAATACTGTTCCCGGTGTGGACATGTCCACCGGCTCTTTGGGGCAGGGCATCTCCTGCGCGGCCGGCATGGCTCTGGCCGCCAAACATACCGGGAAGACCTGCCGGGTTTACGCCCTGCTGGGTGACGGTGAGATTCAGGAGGGCCAGGTGTGGGAGGCGTTCATGTTTGCCCACCACTACAAGCTGGACAACCTGTGTGCCGTCATCGACAACAACGGCTTGCAAATTGACGGTAAGATTACTGACGTCATGAGCCCCTACCCCATTGGGGACAAGCTGCGCGCCTTTGGCTGGAATGTGGTAGAGGTGGCCGACGGCCACGATTTTGACCAGCTGGAAGCCGCTTTTGCCCAGGCCAAGGAGGCCAAGGGCGTGCCTACCGCCATTGTGATGAAGACGGTCAAGGGCAAGGGCGTCAGCTACATGGAGGACCAGGCCGGCTGGCACGGCAAGGCTCCCAACGATGAGGAGTACAAGATCGCCATGGATGAGCTGAACGCTCGGCTGGCAGAAGTGGAGGCGATGTAAGATGGCAGACGTGAAGAAGATCGCAACCCGTGAAAGCTACGGCAACGCGCTGGCCGCGCTGGGCGCGGAGCACGATGATCTGGTCGTCTTTGACGCCGACCTGGCCGGCGCCACTAAGACTGGCATCTTTAAAAAGAAATTCCCCGGCCGTCACTTTAACTGCGGCATCGCCGAGGGCAATATGATTGCCGTAGCTGCCGGCGCCGCCACAATGGGGCTGGTTCCCTTTGCCTCCTCCTTCGCCATGTTTGCCGCCGGGCGGGCGTTTGAGCAGGTGCGCAACTCCATTGGCTACCCCCACCTGAACGTAAAGATCGGCGCGACCCACGGCGGTATCTCTGTAGGCGAGGACGGCGCGTCCCACCAGTGCTGCGAGGACTTTGCCCTTATGCGCTCCATCCCCGGCATGGTGGTCATGTCCCCCGCCGACGATGTGGAGGCCCGAGCCGCCGTCAAGGCCGCTTACGAGCACCAGGGCCCCGTCTATTTGCGCTTCGGGCGTTTGGCTGTCCCCGTGTTCCATGACGAGGCTTCCTTTAAATTTGAGATTGGCAAGGGCGAGGTCCTCCAGGAGGGCTCAGATGTGGCCATCATTGCCAACGGCCTGCTGGTCAACGAGGCCGTTGAGGCGGGCAAGGCCCTGAAGGAGGCGGGTATCTCTGCCCGGGTCATCAATCTGTGTACCATTAAGCCCCTGGACGAGGAGCTGGTTCTCAAGGCCGCGAAGGACTGCGGCAAGATCATCACCTGTGAGGAGCACTCCATTATCGGCGGCCTGGGCGAGGCGGTTTGCTCCCTGCTCAGCGAGAAGTGTCCCACTCCCGTCCGCCGTATCGGCGTCAACGATGAGTTTGGCCATTCCGGTCCCGCTGCCGCTTTGCTCAAGGCTTTCGGCCTGTCTGCAGAGCACATCGTGGAGGTTGCCAAGGACTTCTGCGGCAAATGAGTTCTAAAAAACGCCCGTGCAGGCACACGGGCGTTTTTTCATGCTTTCAGCAGTAGGGGCTGCAGCTGTTGTCCCTCTAAAGCCGCCGAAGCTGCGTCCGCGACCTGCGAGAAGTCTGCAACCAGGGAGGTGGGCTTGTTCACCGGATCGTCCTGCCCAAAGGGGACAAAGAAAATGTTCTTTCTGGGCAGCAGCATTCCGATGCTGGCTGCAGAAGCGGCCAGGCCGTCGTTGGTGGAGGGAGCAATCAGCAGTGGGCGGCTGTTGCGCAGATGGGCCTTGGCCGCCATGGTGACGCTGGAGTCTGTCACTCCTGCCGCCAGCTTGCCCAGTGTATTCCCCGTGCAGGGCGCGATAATGAGCAGATCCAGCAGCTGCTGCGGACCAATGGGCTCCGCTGCCTTTACAGAGGCGATCACCCGGTGGTCGCAGATGCGCTCCATCTCCCGCATCAGGTCGTGGGCTTTGCCAAACCGCGTGTCTGTATCCGCTACGACTTCTGACACAATAGGTACTACCCGGGCAAACCGGGCCTTCACTTGCTCCAGCGCTTCCATCGCCTTAGCGTGTGTGCAAAAGGACCCGCATACTGCGAATCCAACCGTTTTGTCTTCCAAAAAAAGCATTCCTTTCTGAAATGAGTGGGGAAAGACGAAGTTTTTCAAACGTTATTTGATTCTTTCCAAAAAAAGAACACCCCGCTACAGCCCGATTTCCCGCAGCATGTTATAAATTGTGCTTTTGATGGCCGCTCCGGCTGTGACAGGGGCGACCTTGCCAGGGAGGCCCAAGGCCCAGATAACGGTGAGGCCAAGCCCTCCTGCGGCGGCGAGGTCCACACCACCTGGTTTGGAGGCCAGATCCAGGATGAGGCAATCGGGTTTAAGGTCCTCCAGCTCCTCCTGACCCAGCACCTGGACAGGGACAGTGTTGACAATGAGGTCGTAGCCGCACAGCCAGCCCTTCAACTGGGCCAGGTGCTCGGCGCCGAAGCCGATGGCTTGGGCCCAGGCGAGCTGGTCATATTTTCGGGCGGCAATGCTGACCCGGGCGCCCAGAGCCTGGAAGCGCTGGGCCGTCAAGCGGCCCACCCGGCCGAAACCAATCACCAGGATCTTGGAGCCGTGAATGGTGATGGGCAGATGCTCCATAGCCAGCTGGACGGCTCCCTCCGCCGTGGGGACGGCGTTGGCCACTGCCAGCTCCTCCCGAGCAAAGTAGTCATGAATCGTGAGGCCGCGTTCTTCCGCCAGGTCAAGGATCGGCTGATTTACTCGTCCGCCGCATACGAATTGATGGGGCGACAGGCAGTCCAGGATGGGGATCAGGGGATGGCTGGACGGAGACAGCGGAGCGTTGAGCAG
Source organism: uncultured Bacillota bacterium (assembly GCA_947383275.1). Taxonomy (GTDB): domain Bacteria; phylum Bacillota; class Clostridia; order Oscillospirales; family Oscillospiraceae; genus Lawsonibacter. The sequence goes on along the minus strand of CANDCW010000012.1, from coordinate 34,835 downwards.
GCCGTTTTCATCGGAAATTGTAAGGGGCAGGACAACGCAGTCCGCCAATCCTGTCTGGCGGAGGGAGGGCTCAGCAGTGAGCCCGGGGATCTGCTCCTGGGGTTCTCCCAGCGCATAAATATGGACTGTGTGGCCGTCTTCAGCCAGAAGCTGGGCAAGTTTGGCCTGCCGCAGGTCGCCGCCCACCACCCAGATGTTCAGTTCGTGTTTCATGGAAATACCTCCGGAACCGCCGGTCAAGTGGCGGTGGTTCTACTTTCATTGTATGGAGGGAGAGGGCCGGAGGTGCAGTAAAAACAGCTGGGGCTGATATCTCCTTTGACGCATCGGCGGATGTAAAAAAGAACGCCCGTCCCAGAAAAGGGACAGGCGTTCTTAGTTGTGAGAAATAATCCCTTATTTCGCGGCCTTGGCAGCCTTGATGGCTTCGACCAGCAGCGGGGTGACCTTGAACAGGTCGCCGCAGATGCCGTAGTCGGCGATCTCAAAGATGGGGGCGGTGTCGTTCTTGTTGACGGCGATGATGCACTCGGAGTCCTGCATACCGGCCTTGTGCTGGATGGCGCCGGAGATGCCCAGAGCGACATAGATCTTGGGGTGGACGGTCTTGCCGGTCTGGCCCACCTGGTGGTCGGCGGACAGCCAGCCGGAGTCGATGGTGGCGCGGGAGCCGCCCACAACGCCGCCCAGCACCTCAGCCAGCTCCTCAGCCAGCTTGATGCCGCCCTCCACGTCCTTGGAGATACCGCGGCCCACGGAGACCACCACGTCGGCGCCGATGAGGTCCACCAGCTTCTTTGCGGCCTTGACGACCTCAACAACCTCGGTCTCCATGTCGGCTTCGGACAGCTCGAACGTAGGCTTAATGATTTCGCAGGCGTCAGCCTTGGCCTGGTCGAAAGCGGCCTTCTTCATTACGCCGGGACGGACGGTGGCCATGGCGGGACGGAACCGGGGGCAGATGATGGAGGCCATCAGGTGGCCGCCGAAAGCGGGACGGGTCATCTTCAGGTCGCGGGACACATCGTGCTTCTGGCCCAGCACCACGGCGTGGCTGGTGGCGTCGATACGCTCGGGAGCCAGGGTGGAGTTCTCCTTCAGGAAGTCCTTGTAGATACCCATGTCCACGTCCAGGTGGGTGCAGTCGGCGCACAGGCCGGTGTGCAGGCGGGCGGCACAGCGGGGGCCCAGATCACGACCGATGTTGGTGGCGCCGATGAGCATGATCTCGGGCTTATACTCTTCAATCACGTCGCAGATGACCTTGGTGTAACCGTCGGTAGTGTAGTTCTTCAGCAGGGGGTGGTCGCAGACATACACGCCATCGGCACCGTAGCCGCCCAGCTCCTGGGCGATGCCCTCAATGCCATCGCCCAGCAGGATGCCGTACAGCTTGGTGTCCAGCTCGTCGGCCAGCTTACGGCCCTCGGAGATCAGCTCGAAGGAGGTGGGCATCATGCTGCCCTGGCGCTGCTCACAGAATACCCAGACTCCGCCCTTGAAGGCGGCGACGTCGGAACTATTAAAAGTAGACATATTCTTCTATCTCCCTTCTCAGATCATATGCTTGGCGGCGAGGATGCCGGCCAGCTTGTCGCAGGTGGCCTTGTCGGCGCCCTCCAGCATCATGCCGGCGCCCTTCTGGGGAGGCGTGAAGGAGGTCAGGATGTTGGTGGGGGAGCCGCTCAGGCCGATGGTGTCCTTGTCGATGAAGGGATGATCCTTCAGGGTGTTGTAGTCGAAGATCTCATAGGGCTTGGAGTAGCACTCATAGATGCCGCCCACGCTCATGTAGCGGGGGGTGTTCAGCTCCTTGATGCAGGTGATGAGGCAGGGGGTCTTGACCTTGATGGTCATGTAGCCGTCCTCCAGCATCCGCTTGACGGTGATGGTGTCGCCCTCCTTGGTGATCTCGGCGGCGTAGGAGACCTGGGGCAGGCTCAGCTTCTCGGCGATCTGGGGGCCAACCTGGGCAGTGTCGCCGTCGATGGCCTGACGGCCGCACATGACGATGTCGTCCTTCTCCACGCCAATGGTGTCGATGGCAGCGGCCAGGATCTGGGAGGTGGCGTAGGTATCGGAGCCGCCGAACTCACGGGCGGACACCAGCACGGCGCGGTCCACGCCCCGGGCCATGACCTCGCGGAGCATACCCTCGGCGGGCGGGGGGCCCATGGAGACAACGACAACCTCGGCGCCGGTCTGCTCCTTCAGGACCAGGGCGGCCTCGACCGCGTTCAGGTCGTCGGGGTTGGTGATGGCGGCCATGGAGGCCCGGTTCAGGGTGCCGTCGGGGTTGACGGCCACCTTACCGGAGGTATCGGGGACCTGCTTGACGCAAACAATAATTTTCATTTCAATCTGCCTCCTATCTTATTTCACGCCCAGGTGGCTGGAGATGACCATGCGCTGAACCTCGGAAGTGCCCTCGTAGATCTCGGTGATCTTGGCGTCGCGCATCATGCGCTCCACGGGGTACTCGCGGGTGTAGCCGTAGCCGCCGAAGAGCTGGACGGCGCGGCGGGTCACGTCGGAGGCGGACTCGGCGGCGAAGAGCTTGGCCATGGCGGCGTCCATGGAGTAGGACTCGTGGTTCTGCTTCTTCATAGCAGCGGCGTACACCAGGTACTGGGCAGCCTGCATCCGGGTGTGCATATCGGCCAGCTGGAACTGGGTGTTCTGGAACTGGCTCAGGCGCTTCTTAAACTGCACGCGCTCCTGGGTGTACTTGACGGCCTCGTTGATGGCGCCCTCGCCCAGGCCCAGAGCCTGCGCGGCGATGCCGATACGGCCGCCGTCCAGGGTCATCATGGCGATTTTGAAGCCCTTGCCCTCCTGGCCCAGCAGATTCTCCTTGGGAACGATGCAGTCCTCAAAGATCAGGTCGCAGGTGGAGGAGCCGCGGATGCCCATCTTCTTCTCGTGCTTGCCCACGGAGAAGCCGGGGAAGGACTTCTCTACAATGAAAGCGGAGATGCCGTGGTTGCCCAGCTTCTTGTCGGTCATAGCAAAGACCACAAAGGTCTCGGCCACGGTGCCGTTGGTGATAAAGCACTTGGAGCCGTTGAGGACCCAGTCGCCGTTCTCGTTCTTCACAGCGGTGGTCTGCTGGCCGGAGGCGTCGGTACCGGCGTTGGGCTCGGTCAGGCCGAAAGCGCCGATCTTCTTGCCGGAGAGCAGGTCGGGTAAGTACTTTTTCTTCTGCTCCTCGGTGCCGTGCTCAAAGATAGGGGCGCAGCACAGGGAGGTGTGAGCGGACACGATAACGGCGGTGGTGCCGCACACCTTGGCCAGCTCCTCCACGCACATGGCATAGGAGAGCACATCGCCGCCGGCGCCGCCGTACTCCTTGGGGAAGTAGATGCCCATCATGCCCAGCTTGGCCATCTTCTCCACGGTCTCCATGGGGAAGCGCTCCTCCTCGTCGATCTCCTCGGCCAAAGGCTTGACCTCGGTCTCGGCGAACTCGCGGTACATTTTGCGGACCATCTCTTGCTCTTTAGACAGGTGAAAATCCATTTTGCAGTCCTCCTACTTTTAATTCCCGGCCTTGACCGATTTTGATTGTTTGTTAGAAATTTAACAATCAAAAATCGAAAAAAGAGCAACACGGACCTGTCCCGGCGTTGCGTCGCATATCAAGGGCGGCATTTGGGATGCTTTAACCATGAAAATTATATCGGTTTTTTAATGGTAAAGCAAGTGGGACAGCCCTGTCAATTTAGACAGTTTTTCACGCTTGATTTTGTTCAAATAGTAAAAAGGTGAAAAAATGCTCCCAACCTATGGGAAACCTGCATCATTCAACCACTTCCAGGGAGAAGAAGGGGCTTGATGCCGGCGGACAAGGAATCAGGAAAAAGAGATCTTTTGGGTGGGGTATTGACTGTAAAGCGGCTTAATGGTGTATACTGGCCCTAAAATCCAGAGGAAAGAGCCGCCCTGCTCACAGCCATAAAAAATTCCCACCCCCGAGGGGGTGGGAATAAAAATTTTATTTGCTGTAGTCGTAGAAGCCCTTGCCGGTCTTGCGGCCCAGCAGTCCGCCCCGGACCATCTTCCGCAGCAGCAGGGAGGCGCGGTACTTGGAGTCACCAGTCTCGTTATAGAGGGTGTCCATAATGGCCAGGCAGACGTCCAGGCCCACCAGGTCGCCCAGGGCCAGGGGGCCCATGGGGTGGTTGGCGCCCAGCTTCATGGCGGTGTCGATGCCCTCTGCGCTGGCCACGCCAGTGTACAGCAGGTCGGCGGCCTCGTTAATCATGGGGATAAGGATCTTATTAACCACAAAGCCCGGGGCCTCGGCCACCTCAACTGGCTCCTTGCCGATCTCCTTAGACAGGTTCCAGATCACATCGAAGGTCTCCTGAGTGGTGTTGGCGCCCCGGATGACCTCCACCAGCTTCATATTGGGCACAGGATTGAAGAAGTGCATGCCGATGACAGGATGCTTCAGACCCAGGGCCATTTCGGTGATGGACAGGGAAGAGGTGTTGGAGGCAAAAATGGCGCCCTCCTTGCACATGGCGTCCAGCTCGCTCAGCAGCTCTTTCTTGGTGGCCATATCTTCCTTCACACACTCAATAATCAAGTCGGCGTCGGCGGCAGCGGACTTCTCTTCCACCAGCACATTGGCCATCAGGGCGTCTTTGGCGGCCTGATCCATCTTGCCCTTGTCCACCCGCTTTTGCAGGGATTTGTCCAAGTTGTCCTTGTGCCGCTGGGCGGAAGCCACGCTGCTGGCATACATCAGGGCGGTGTGGCCCTTGGCCGCAAAGACCTGGGCAATGCCGCTGCCCATAGTGCCGGCGCCGAAAATTGCTACTTTCATAACTGTGTTCCTCCTAAAATTTATTCCTCCCGCCCCTCCGGGACGGGAGCGCGAAGGGGGGATTGCTTGCCGGACGCTCCGGCGGGGTTGGCCGGAAAAACCGGCCCCGCTCTCTTGCCTAACAGTATAACCGGTTTTTTCCGGAAAGGCAAGAGGGAAAATCCCGCGTTCTTGACATTCCTCCCGGGTGAGTATATGATGAGCATATAAAAAGGAAAATTATGAGACAGAGCTGGAGGCAGAGATGGACATATCGCTGGTGATCCCCGCCTACAACGAGGGTGAAATTGTGCTGGATACGCTTCGGGCCGCCTGCGCCAAGCTATCGGAGCTGGCGGGGGAGTATGAGGTCCTGCTGGTGGACGATGGCAGCACAGACGCCACGGCGGAGCTGGTCAGGGGCTGCAAAGACCCCCATGTGCGGCTGGAGGGCTACTCCCCCAACCGGGGGAAGGGCTGCGCCGTCCGGACCGGGATGATGTGCGCCCGGGGCGGCGTGATTCTGTGCACCGATGCCGACCTGGCCTACGGCGTGGACGTTTTTGCCGCCATGCTGGAGCGGCTCCGGGTCGGGGGCGCGGACCTGGTGGTGGGTTCCCGCCGCCTCAGCGGCGAAGGGTATCGGAACTACCCTCCGGTGCGCGTTTTGGCTTCCAAATGCTTCGGTCTGCTGTCCAGGGCGGTGTCCGGGCTGGATTACGATACCCAGTGCGGCATCAAGGGCTACCGCAGGCAGGCGGCCCGGGAGATTTTTTCCCGCTGCGCCACGGATGGCTTTTCCTTTGACTTCGAGGTCCTCATGCGCGCGGACAGGCTGGGGCTGAAGGTGGAGCAGATACCTGTCTCTGTGGTCAACTTCCGGGCATCCAAGGTGAATGTGGCCGTGGACAGTGCGCGGATGTTTGCAGATGTGTTTCGTATCCGCAGGGCAGTGGGGAGGGAGAAGCCGTGAAGCCGCGCCGTTTGGAAGGGCAGCGGGAGTGGGTTGCGCTTTTTCTGCTCTTCGGGCTGCTTTTTATCCGCTGCTGCTGCTACGGTTTGCGGTACTTTCCCCAGTTGGACGACTACATTCAGCTTCACAACTACACTGCTTACCACCCGGATATTTGGCCGTTTATGCAGCGGCTGGGGCTGCTGGCGGCCCGGCCTGCCGCCGGGGTGCTGGATATCTGCTTTTGGGGCCGCCTCTGGCCGGCACTGATTCTGGGAGTAGCCCTGATTGCCGGGCTGTATGCGGCGTCGGCGGTGCTCTTCCGCCGGGTATGGAGGAAATATTTCCCCGTGGGCTGGCTGTTTTTGGTGCTGTACGGGCTGCTGCCCCTGGGGCTGGAGGGTTCCTACTGGCTCTCCGCTGCCAACCGGGTGGTGCCCAGCCTCTTTTTTGTGTCCCTGGCTATGGCGCTGTTCCAGGGCTGGTGCGTTTCCGGGCGGCGCCGTCTGCTGGCCGGTTATTTCGTTGTGCAGTTGGCCTCCATGTCCTTCTACGAGCAGGGGTTGGTGCTGTCCGTTACCGGGGTGTGCTTGGTGGCCCTGCTGGAGCTGCGGGAGGAGCGGAGCCGTGCCCTGTGGGGATTGCTTACCTTTGTCAATGCGGGCCTCTATTTCGCCTTTACCTCCGCCTTTGCCGGCAGCGCGCTGTATGCGGGGCGGACGTCGGTGGTGCTGCCCTGGCAGGAGGGCTGGCTGGACTGGGTGTTCCTCCCGGCCCTGCGGCAGGTGCTGGCCACTTTCCTGAAGGGCGGGGTCTGGATCACGGGCAAGGGCTTCCTCCGGGGCGCCGGGCTGATTGTTTCTGAAGGGCACTGGCTATGGCTGGCGCTGGTTCTGGCGCTGTGCGCGGGGCTGTTCCTACTGGCGGAGCGGGAGGAGCTGGCCCGGTGGTCCGGCGGCAGGCAGGCCGTCCTGGCGCTGGCGGTGGGATTCCTCATGGCGCTGGCCCCGGTGACCATTTTCTTCATTCTGGAAAACCCCTGGTTTTCCCTGCGGGGGACGGTTCCCTCGTTCTGCGGGCTGGCCCTGATGGCGGACGCGCTTCTGGGCTGGCTGCTGGGTCGGCTGGAGCGCCGCCGGACGGTTGCCGCAGCCCTATGCGGTGTGTTGTCCTTGGCATTCTGTGTGGCGGCGTTGAGCGAGATCCACGACTACAAAGCCACCTGGGAGGACGACCAGGCGGTCATGTCCGCCATTCTGGCCGGGACGGACAACGGCGCGGCGCTCCCCGGGGAGGGAGAGAACTTGATTTTGGGCGTGGAGCCCAGTTACCTGGCGGAACAAAATTTTGCCTGGCACGAGCACATCCACGGAGTTACCGAGAGTCGGTGGGCTCTGACAGGCGGCCTGCAGTGCGTAAGTGGGCGGGAGGATTTTCCCTATGTGACGCCGCTGCCCGCGTCTGCGGGCGCGGAAATTCTGGGCGGGATGGAATACGGCTCCCTCTGGCTCTACGACCCGGACAGCCGGACAGTTCAAGAGGTAACGGCCCGGCGGACGGCGGACAGCGGCTATGACCTTCTGGCTGGCGACGGCGCCCCGGCGGGCCGGGTGACGGAGGAGGGCCTTATCAGGAGTAGGAAATGAAAGAGAAGCTCATTGGTCTCATTCAGGTGTTCGACTTGAAAAAATTTATCAAATTCGGTCTTGTGGGCGTGCTGAACACGCTGGTGGATTTCGGGGTATTCTTTGTGCTGGACCGTTGGGTTATCCGGGAGGGGCCCACCCTGGTCCTGCTGGGAACGGCCATCGCCGCCGGGCCCTACCTCTCCAATGCCATTGCCTATGTGGCGGCCAACCTCCACTCCTTTGTGTGGAACAAGCTGTGGACCTTTGAAAAGCGCGGCCGGGTCACCAGGGGGGAGGCTGGGCGGTACCTGGCCACCAGCGCGGGGTATGTGCTCATCTCCTCGGTGAGTTTGGGAATCTGTATCCGCATTCTGTCCCTGCCCGTGATAGCCCCGCTGGTTCCCCGGGGCTGGACCAACCTATTGGCCAAGCTGCCCACCGCCTGTGTCACCGTTTTCTACAACTACCTGATGAATAAGTTTTGGGTATTCAAAGCCTGAAAACCCGGCCTGGAGGAAAATCCTCCGGGCCGGGTGTTATCAGTCCAAAACGTAATTTAAAACGATGCGGGAAACCACGTCTGTGTCACTGCCGTCCGCGTTGTCATCGAAGAAGAATATGATAGAGCCGCCCCATCCCTCCTCGTTGCCGCAGTACCACATCAGCGGCCCGAACATATCCCAAGGATAGCCGTTGGTGTGGGCCTCCGGATATGCGGCGGCTATGTCCGCCCGGGTGCTGCCCACCCGGATGCTTCTGGGAGTATACATATCCGTGCGGGTGGTATCGAATTGGTAGATATGTTCCGTCCCCATGACATGACTGTAGTAACACCGGGCGCTGATTCCGTCCCCAGTTGCGTCAAACCAATAGTCTCCTGGCGAATAGATTGGTTCCGCGTCTTCCCAAACCGTCCGCTCCCGGACAAGAGGGGCTACAGCGGGATTGCTCAAGTCATTTGCCGGGCCGGCGGGGGTGGAATAGCCGTCCCGGAACAAGCAGACCTCCAGGTCATACAAGCCCCACACCGCCTGACGGATAGCGTCCCCCGGGGCCATGCCCTCCTGATAGTAGTCGAAGCGGACCAGAAACTCCGCCGGGGCGCCGTCCTCGTACATACGGGCAACAAGGTAGGCAGGGGACCACTCCAGCCAGTTCAGCTCGCCCGAACGCTGCTGGTAGCGGCTGTAGTCGATTTGATAGAGACCCAAGGATTCCCCGTCCAGAGTATCCGTCCCAAGGCATGCGGCGAAGTCCAGGCGGCAGTCTCTCTCCTGAGGTTGTTCCGGGGCGTCCGCCGCCAGGTAGACGGCCGTATTGAACTCCGCCTGGAGATAGTTCAGGGCCATCTCGTTAAGCCACACGTCGTAGTTGAGGGCCTCCAGCGCCGGCCTGTCCACAAAGCCCCCCACCGGCTCCTCCCCGGCGAAGTACCACTGGTTCCACAGGGGCGGATCCAGCTTGTCGGTCTCTTCCGCCGGGACCAGGGGGGCGGACAGGCCGTATTGGTCGTAGATCGTGGCGGTGCGGTCCATCCAGATGAACAGTTGGTCCGCTCCGCTGACGGCATCCATCACCGCATCGTCCGCGTCATCCATCCGCCCGGTGAGGTAGAACACGGGCTGGCCGTCCGCTTTTATGCGGAAACCCTCCAGCGTCAGGTTGTGTAAAGCGATTTGGTATGTCTGCCCCTCCGGATTCATCTCCGGTTCCATTTGCTCCGCTACCTGATTTAGCAGTGCCGCTTTGTTTAGCCCGGCCAGGGCTAGGGCATCCTCCGCGGATACCAGCGTCCCCTCCTTTACGTCATACACCAGGGAAAAAATGTGGCCGGTGTTCAGATCGGTGGTAAACTGTGACTGGAAGAACAGCAGGTTTAGATATTGGTCGGTGGAAGAGGGATAGAACAGGCACTGGTTTTCCAAAGCGTCCGTTCCCGTCCGGGACGAAAGCTGGGTATATTCTTCCCGCAGGTCGTTGAGGGCGGCGTTGATGGTGTCCACGGCCTCGTTCTCCTCCCCGGCGGGGAGGGCCAGAGCGGGAATTTCCAGGTAGTTGCCGTCGCTGTCGTAATACTGGGTTTCCATCACGAGGGTGGGTTGGACAGGCTGCCGCTGGCAGGACACCAGGTTGCCGCAGAAGAGGCACAGGGAGAACACCAGGATTAAGAAGAGAATGGGGGGCCGCTTCTTGGGCCCGGACATGATGTTGCGGATGCGCAGCTCGGTCTCCCGGGCGGAGCTGGACAGGGGGGTGGAGAAGGGGGTGTGGGGCATGTTGTCGTTCATAGCAATTTCCTTTCTGTCTGGCGGTCAGGAGAAAAAGCCATCGCCGGTTTCCAAATTGTGCAGGCCATAGCAGCCCAGGGAGTCGGAAGCGCTTTGGAAGAGATGGCGGTTGGGCCACCAGGTCCAGAAGTCATAAGCGCCGTATAGGTCGGTGCCTGGTTTATGGCCGGTGGCATTGGGGTGGTAGAAAACAAATCCCGCGCCGGGCTCCAGTGCCTTGCCGTCCTCCCCGGTGAAGCCGTAGGGCTCGCTGGAGATGTAGTGGTACGCCCCCTCGTCCCACTCCTTGCCCACGGGATATTTGGTATCCAGCACCAGCTCCTTCAACACCAGATACCAGGAGGTGTCGCTGATCTGAGCCATATCCCCAAACCGCCCGTGGAACTGGCAGACGTAGAGAATGTTCATGTCCGCGTCGCAGTAGTCTCCCTGGAAGGTTCCGTCTCCGTGGAGGGTGAGAACAGTCTGCCACGACCCCGCGCCGCTGCGAAATACCAGCTCGATGGGCTGGTCAAACAGCAGCGTTACGTTCTGCTCCGGGACAGGGGGCTCCCAGTCCAGAGGCATGGCCGCGCGGAAGTCCCGCAGGTTTTCCAGCAGGGGTTTGTCCGGGTCCCGGGTGAATACGTCCGGGAAGCTATCCAGCCAGTCCAGGCGCGCCGGCGCACCGTCCTCCACCGATAGTTCCCCGTCCACAATGGACAGCTGCACGCTGTGCGCCAGCAGCCCGTTGAGCTCGTCCACAAAGGCGGCGATGGCCTCCGGGTCGAAGGGCTTGTGGAAGGGGGCGGTAAAGTTAGTGTCGAACCGGACGCTGCCGGACTGCTGGCTCTCTCTCCGCCAGCACCAGGCGGCTGACGGCGTCGTTTTCAAAGAAGAAGATCAGTTCGGTCCGGTAGCCCTCGTACCACAGACAGTCCCCTTCATAGCCGGGGTGGGCGCCGTCCTTAATTTCCGGGTAGGCGGCGCGCACTTTGGCGCGGCTGTCCCCCACCTTGATCCCCCGGGTGGTGAGCAGGCGGCGGGTGGTGTCCAGGCTGATGCAGAAGCGGTTGTTCCAGCCGCCGTAGCGGTACTGGGCCGTGTAGCGGTCGCCATACTCGGTCCAGGTATTGCCGTGCTCCTCCGAGCCCTGGGCGGTGAACACCCCGTCGTAATTGCCGGGGCCGTAGGCGGTGGGGGAGTCGGGGTATTGCAGGTCCCACAGGGCCACGTCGTAGTCCACCAGGCCGTGGGCGGCGGCACGGGCCTGCTTTTCTATGTCCGTTACTTCCGCCTCCGGGAGCATGTAGACGCACATTTCAAACGTCCGGAAGGAGGACAGCTTGAAGAAGGCCAGCCGGGCGGGCTGCTGTTCCCACTTGCCGTTCTGGAAACGGGAGCTCTTTAGGGCGTAGACCCCCATCCAGTGGGGCTCCTCCACGCAGAAAAAGCGGGGCTCCATCGCGGTGATAGTGGCGCCCGGGTCGTTAGCGTCCAACCATGCCCTAGCCAACTCCTCCGCCTGCCGGGGAGCGGGGACTTCGGTAAAGATGTTCGCCAGCTTGGGCCGGGCGGTGAGGTAGCCCGCGTCGTAGAGGGCCTCCACCGCATACCAGTTGTAGGGGGACAGCCCGGCCAGCAGGTCCGGCTCCGGAGCGGTTTCCAGGGGGTAGCCGTCATAGAAGGAGGTGAGGTAGGTCCGCTCCTCCCCCTCCCGGAGGAACAGCAGATGGGCGTAGCCATAGTAATAGGCGTCTTCGCTTACTTCACCGAAGTCCGCGTCCCAGACCTCCAAAGTCAGGTTCTCCTTGTTCTTCCACTCTGCGCACAGGGACAGCTGGGAAAAGTCCGTCCACTCCGCCATCTGTTCCAGGCGGAGGAGGGGTGTGCCGGGGGTGGGTCGAGGACTGGACCAGTCCCCGGACAGGGTGGCGTTGAGGACGTAGGCCCGGGCCGCGTCCCGCACGGCGGCGGGGGTTGGGTCCACCTTGGCCGTGGTGAGGGATACCGTCCCCTGATACTCCCACTGGGGCACGTACTGCCACTCCGCGCTTATGTTATCCCAGCCTGGGGTGCGCCGGTAGACCTCCACCGCGCCGGGGATGGGGAGGTATTTGCAGTCAAATTCGTCCCCCTCCCACTCCGAAAGCCGCTGGGGCATGGCCGGGGCGGACATGGGGCTGGGGGGAATGGCATCCACTACCTCCAGGGTATTTCCGTCAAAGCGGAAGTGCATGGGGGCTCCGCCGCTCTCCCAGCCCTGCCAGGTGCCGGTGTTGGTGCAAATCAGGTGCAGGCCGTCTGCTTCGTCCCAGGCGGACCACAGCCCGGCGTCGCCGCCAATGTCGAAAAAGTCCACCGGGTTGCCCTCCTGGTCAAAGGTGCCCAGAAGCAAATTGTAAAACCCGCCCGTGTGGCCGCTGGCGGACCAGCCCACCAGGAGCAGGTTCAGGTCTTCCCCTGTCATGTTGAGGATAACCTCGCCCAAGGGGTCCCCTGGCATGTAGTCCTCCCGCTGGGCCAGCAGCTTGGGGGTCACCTCCTCCCAGTAGAGCATCCACCGGGCGCTCTCATCGGCGGGCTCCACAGCGGAGGAACCGGGGTTGGAGGCGTCGGGGGAATCGGGCTGCCGCTGTTCCGAGACGTGGCAGGACACCAGATTGCCGCAGAAAACGCATACAGCGAACATCAAAATCAGGAAGGGCAGCGGGGGCCGCTTCTTGGGCCCGGAGAAGATATTTTTCAGCCGCAGCTCCACCTCTTTGGCCGAACCGGACAGCGAGGTGGAGAAGGGGGTGCGGGGCATTTGTTCATTCATAGCGATTTCCTTTCTTTATCCCGCGTAGTAGTAGCGGATCTCGTCCTCTTTCTGGACCATCTGGCCGTTTTCCCGCTCGTAGATGTGGACGTTCAGCTTATGGTACAAGGCCCCGTCGCGCCGAACCGGCTCGTCGCCATAGTAGGTCCGGTAGTCCTCCTCCTCCCGGCGAACCAGGACCAGTTTGCCGTCCTCCCAGGCGTACCAGTTGGTGTCATCGCCGTCGTTGCCGCCGTAGCATACCTCAATCAGCTGCTGGGATTCCGGGTCGGCCTCCAGGGTGTAGTTGAAGGTGCCGAAGCAGTCGAACTGTTCCCGCTCCGGGTCCCAGAGATAGAAAATGTAGGGCAGATTGCGGCTGTATGTATCAAAGCTCAGCAGCCCGAAGTCCATATGCCCGTCGAAGTTCAGGTCCAGGACGATGGGCGAACCCGCTTCAAACTCGGGGGAGTAGTCGAACAGCCCGTAGCAGTCCCATTCGGACCAGTCCTCCTGATAGGGGGTGCCCACCCCATCGGGCAGCCTCTCCACCCCGTTGGGCATCGTCTCCGGAGCCGTGATGGTCTGGATCCGTTCGCCGTCCAGGGCGACATGAATCCGGTCCACCTGAAAGGAGAATCGCCACTCGGTCTGGTGCTCCTCCAGCTCCAGGGACAGCGCCCTGCCCCTCCACTCCCCCAGGGGGACGGTCTGGGTGCGGAACAGGAACGCCTGGACCCGGTCCAGTATGTAGTCCGTGCCCGACCGGAGCACGGCGGGGCTGGCATCGGCCAGCGCCGTCCCGCTCCTGGTGTGGCAGGACACCAGATTGCCGCAGAGGAGGCACACGGCGAACATCAAAATCAAGAGGGGCAGCGGAGGCCGCTTCTTGGGCCCGGAGAAGATATTTTTCAGCCGCAGCTCTGCCTCTTTCGCGGACCCGGACAGGGGCGTGGAGAAGGGGGTGCGGGGCATGGTGTTCTTCATGAGGAGCTCCTTTCGTAAACGCTCTACTGGTGCTTCGTCTGCAATTTTGCCACGGCGGACAAAATCGTCTGCCCATAGGCGGAGTAATCCCGGGGGGACAGGCGTCGCAGGGCGTCCTCGTCGCAGGCCAGCTCGGTGTCCCGCTCCACCAGGCGGACCAAAAGCCACATCAGCGGGTTAAACCAGTATAGGGCGTTAACCCACATGGCCAGGGTTTTCAGCCAGATGTCCCCCCGGCGGAAGTGGGTCAGCTCGTGGAGCAGGGAGAAGGCCAGCTCCTCCCCGGTGATCTTTCCCTGGGGCAGAAGGATGGCGGGGCGGAGCGTCCCGGCCAGCATGGGCACCTTCAAGCCCTGGCACACAAGCAGGCGGGGCCGGCGGTGGAGGTGCAGCTGGTCGCCCAAGTGGTTGAACGCCTCTACCGCGTCCCAGTCGTTTACCGGGGCGGACCACCGGCGCAGGTAGGACAGGAACCGGATGTGTGAGATGCCGTTCCACCCCAGCATGGCCGCGGCGCCGGCCAGCCAGACCGCAATCAGCAGCCGGGATAAGTCAGGGGGCGGATTTTCCTCCGGCTGGGCGGGGGTGGGCAAGGACGGCGGCTGGGCGGCGGAGCCGTCCTCCGGGGGGCTGGGCGGCGTACCCTGAGCCCCCTGGGGGGGCTCGGGGGTGTTACTGGGCGTGGGGGAATTGGGGATGGCGGGCCGCTGGACAACAGCGGGCGGGTTGGGAAGCTCCATACGAATGGGGGCCCGAGCCTCCCCATGAAAAATCAGGGGCAGGGGGACGGCCAGCCGCAGGCACAGCAGGACCCAGGCCCAGCAGCGCCATTTGGCTCCGTAGCGGCTTCGGGTGGAGCGTCCGGCCCAGGCCAGCAGCAGCACGGCGGCAGAGCCGCCCAGCGTGAGGGCGCCCAGGGTGAGCGGGAGATGGTTCATTGGTTCCGACCTCCGTTCAGCTGGTCCAGAAGGGCTTGCAGCTCCTCTAGCTCACCCCGGCGCATCCCCTCCCGGGCCAGGGCGGCCACAAAGTTCCGGGGGGAGCCATAGAGCCGGTCCAACACCGCCCGGCTGTCGAAAGCCTGATACTCCTCCTGCCCCACCAGGGGGGTATACCGGTTGCTCTTGCCCGCCCGGCGGACGGCAACAAAGCCCTTGTCCGCCAGACGGGAGAGGTAGGTGTTGATGGTGTTGGCGGCCCAGCCGAAGGGGGAGAGCTTGTCCTCCAAGACGCTCCTGGGGGTGTCGGGGCCGGTGGCCCAGAGGGCTTTCATAACTTCCAACTCGGTGTCAGGCAGTCGTTTCATTTCCATCACATCCACTTCAAATGTAGTTAATTTTTATACTACACTTGTCGTTGACGTTTGTCCAGTTACAAGGCGGTTACAAATTCAACCAAATTCCCCCAAAATCTTAAAAGAATACTTCACGGAATTTTCATAGACTTTTTCTCCAGACCATGGTAGAATACCAGGAGAGTATAAGGGAAATTGTATCCGCCCCTGTTTGAGCGGCTGCCTGCGTGGGAATCATCACCTGAGTGGGTAAAACGGGGATGGACGCGCCGTACAGCGCATGGAGGTATGTTTGAAAAAAGAGGTTTTAGGCGTCAGGTTTGACGACCTCACCCGGCAGGAGGCCGCCCAGGTGGGCGCGGCCCTGCTGGAGGAGGATAAATTTCACTATGTAGTCACCCCAAATCCGGAGTTCATTCTTGCAGCGGAGAAGGACGGCGAGTTCCTCCGTGTGCTGAACGAGGCGGATCTGGCCCTGGCCGATGGCATCGGTGTGGTTTACTCCGCCAAGATCCAGGGCACGCCGCTGAAGGGCCGGGTCACCGGAATTGAGTTTGCATCGGACATGCTCGCCTGCCTCAATGAGCGGGGCGGGCGGCTGTACTTGCTGGGGGCCAAGCCCGGCGTGGCCGAGGAGGCGGGACGGCGCATTTTGGAGCAGTATCCCGGCATTGTCTTGTGTGGGACGCAGGACGGCTACTTCAAGGACGAGGAGGCGGTTCTGCTCAAGGTAGCGGCCGCCCGGCCTGACCTGCTGTTTGTCTGCCTGGGCGCGCCCAAGCAGGAGAAGTGGATGGCCCGGTGGGGCAGGCACACCGGCGCTCGAATGGCCATCGGCCTGGGCGGCGCGCTGGATGTGTTCGCCGGAAGGGTGGAACGGGCGCCCGAGTCCTGGCAGAAGCTGGGACTGGAATGGGTCTACCGCCTGAAGAAAGAGCCCCGGCGGGCGGGACGCATGGCCAGGCTCCCCCTGGTGCTGGTAAAAGCGGCGGGGAGACGGCTGAAAAAGTAGGAGGGTTTCTCAATGGTATATGTTCTATTGGCCCCTGGCTTCGAGGAGGCGGAGGCGCTGGTTCCTGCCGATATGCTGCGCCGGGCTGGGATTGAGACTGCGCTGGTGTCCATAGGGGACCAGGCCGTTATGGGCAGCCATGGCATTTCCGTGGCCGCTGACGAAACATTGGACCGGGTAGGCTTGTCCAACGCGGAGATGCTGGTTTTGCCCGGCGGCGGCACGGGCGTGAAAAACCTGGGCGGGGAGCCCAGGGTGGAACAGCTTGTCCGGGAAGCGCTGGAACGGGGCCTTTGGGTAGCCGCTATCTGCGCCGCGCCCACCCTGCTGGGCCGCTGGGGCCTTCTGAAGGGGAAAGAGGCGGTCTGTTACCCCGGGATGGAAGATCAGCTGGCCGGAGCCCAGGTCAGGATGGACCGGAAGGTTGTGCAGGACGGCAGAATCATTACCGGCCGGGCCGCCGGGTCCGCGTTTGAGTTTGGCCTGTCCCTGGTGGAAGCGCTGGCCGGGAAAGAGGCCGCAGATAAGGTCTGCACGGCAATCCATTTCTGACAAAGCGCGAGGGAGGGGCGGAAGACTGTTCCCCCCGCCCCCCGGTGTGTAGGCGCGCTTAGCAGCCGCAGTCGTTGTCGCACCCGCAGCCGCAGTCGTTGTTGCAGTTATTGCAGCAGTTGTTGTTGCAGCCGCAGTTATTGCCGCCCCAGCCCCAGCCAAACAGAATAATGATCAAAATAATGATCCACAGTGCGCTGTTGCCGCCCCAACCGTTGTTTCCACACATGATTGTTCACCTCTTCTTAAAATGCGCCGGGACGCTGTCCCCGCGTTCTGTATCATTCTATGGCCCTCACTTGTCCCTGGTGACAGAAAAAATTTGTTAGGAGCTGACCCTATGCAGGATAGCTATTACAACCCCGAAGATCGGCGGGGCGAGCGCCGGTCCAGGGACCGGGACCCCCACGCTGCCCCGCGGCGGGAGCACAGCGGAGGTTCGTCCGGCCGGGACTACGACGCCCCCCGCCGCCCCAGAAAGAGGAGGCGCCGCTCCGCCGGCCGCACCGCGGCCCTGGTACTGCTGTATGTTGCGGCGGTGATTGGGGTGTCCATCCTTCTGGCTTGCATCGGCTGGACCGCTGCCGGCGATGTGCTGGCCCTGAATAAGCCGGAGAAGAGCATTACCTTTACGGTCGCCGTGGATGAGGACTTCGATAGCGTGGTGGACCGCCTGCAAGAGGAAGGGATGATTGAGTACAAGTTCCTCTTCAAGATCTTTGCCTCCATTACCCACAAGAAGGATGTCATCACTGCGGGCAGCTACACCCTGAATACCGATATGGACTACCGGGCCTTGCTGGCCGGTATGTCGGCCAACTCCGCCAACCGGTCGGCAGTGACAGTGACGATTCCAGAGGGCTATAACATTGACCAGATTTTTGCCCTGCTGGAGGAGAAGGGGGTGTCCACCGTGGACAAGCTGCGGGATGCCGCAGCCAGCCACGATTACGCGTTCTCCTTCCTTCAGGAGATCCCCCTGGGGGACTACAAGCGGCTGGAGGGCTATCTGATGCCCGCCACCTACGACTTCTACACCAACCATGACCCGGTTTATGCCATCAATAAGCTGCTGGTCCACTTTGACAGTCAGGTTAAGGACGACTTCCGGAAAAAAGTGGCGGAAAGCGACTATACCTTGCGGGAGATCCTCACCATCGCCTCCCTGATCGAGCGCGAGACCACCGGAGAGGACCGTACCGATATCTCCGCCGTTATCCACAACCGGTTGAAAAACCCGGATGCCGGAACCAAGGGCTTCCTCCAGATCGACGCCACCCTGGTGTATATTAACGGCGGCAAAGAGCCGACTGAGGCGGACCGGTCCATTGACTCCCCCTACAACACCTATTTGTACAAGGGCCTGCCCCCCACCCCCATTGCCAATCCGGGTATGGAGTCCATTGTGGCCGCAATGAACCCCTCAGACAGCAAGGACTTTTATTACGCCCTAGGCGACGACGATACCCACCATTTCTTCCGCACCTACGACCAGCTGCAAAAGTTTATAGCCAGCCAGGATCGGTATAAAAACAGCTGACAGAAAGCGTCCACCGGCTTGCCCGGTGGACGCTTGTTAAGGAGAACTTATATGAACAGGATTGAACTGCTTGCCCCGGCGGGGGATATGGAGCGGCTGCACATGTCGGTGTCCTACGGGGCGGACGCCGTCTATTTGGCGGGGAACGCCTTTGGAATGCGCTCCTTCGCCGGGAACTTTTCCCCGGAGGAGCTGAGAGAGGCGGTGGAGCTGTGCCGGGCCCGCGGGGTGCGTGTCCATGTTACCTGCAATACCATGCCTCGGAATGGGGAGGTCAGCCGCCTGCCGGAGTGGCTGGAGTACCTGGAGGAGCTGGGGGTGGACGCGGTTATCCTGGCGGATGTGGGGGTTTTGTCCCAGGCCAGGCGGTACGCCCCCCACGTCCAGTGCCATATCTCCACCCAGGCCAGTATTGTCAACTACCAGTCCGCCCGGGCCTGGCATGATCTGGGAGCCAGCCGGGTGATTTTGGCCCGGGAGCTGTCGCTGGATGAGATTCGGGAGATCAGGGCCAAGACGCCGCCGGAATTGGAAATCGAGGTCTTTGCCCACGGCGCGATGTGCGTCAGCTATTCGGGGCGGTGCCTGCTGTCCAACTACATGACGGGCCGGGACTCCAACCGGGGGGCCTGCGCCCAGCCCTGCCGCTACCAGTACGCCCTGATGGAGGAGAAGCGGCCGGGGGAGTATTTCCCCGTCTACGAGGAGAACGGGGAGACCTACATTATGAATTCCCGGGATATGTGCATGATCGACCATGTGGCCGACCTGATGGATGCCGGGGTAGATTCCCTCAAGCTGGAGGGCCGGGCCAAGTCGGCCTACTACGCCGCCATTGTCACCGGAGCCTACCGCCACGCCATCGACGCGGCGGCAGCGGGCGTCCCGCTGGATCCGGTGTGGCGGGATGAGGTGGAGCATATCAGCCACCGGCACTATTCCACTGGCTTCTTTTACGGGCAGCCGGGCCAGTTTACGCAGGACGCCCGCTATGTCCGGGACTGGCAGGTCGTGGCCAAGGTGCAGTCCTGCGATGGAGAGGGTATGGCCGTTCTTATGCTGAACAACAAATTTGCCGTGGGCGATACCCTGGAGCTGGTAGGGCCCGGCGTCCGCCCCCAGGCGTTGACGGTGGAAGCGCTGTGGGACGCCGGCGGCGAACCCCTGAAAGAGGTCCGGCATCCCCAGATGGCCTTCCGCATGAAGCTGCCCCAACAGGTTCCGCCTCTGTCCATGCTGAGGAGGAAGGCGGACCTGTCGCCTTGAAAAAAGCGCGCCCCGCCTGGGGCGTGCTTTTTTAATACCTGCGTACCACGGCTACTACTTTGCCGATAATTTCAGCATAGGTGCCGTCGATGGGCTGATACTCGGGGTTTTCAGGGAGGAGCCAGACATGGCCGTCCTTGCGCTGGAAGGTTTTTACGGTGGCCTCGTCCTCAAAGAGGGCGACCACAATCTCGCCGTTGCGGGCCTCCTGCTGGCGGTGGACCACCACCAGGTCGCCGGGGAGGATTCCGGCGTTGAGCATGGACTCGCCCCGCACCTTCAGGGCGAAATGTTCGCCGGACAGGCCCTGAGTGTCGAAGGTGAGGTACTCCTCAATACACTCCTGGGCCAGAATAGGGGATCCGGCGGCTACATTGCCTACAATGGGGATCTGGTTGGCGTGGGGGGCCGTCTCCTCCGAGATTGGGCCCACGGTTGCACCAGGCAGGGAGATGGCACGGGTTTTGCCCTCCGCCTTGACGATGACGCCGGCTTCTTCCAGTCCTTTCATGTGGAAGTGGACGGTGGAGGGAGATTTTAACCCTACGGCCGCTCCGATTTCCCGTACAGAAGGAGGGTAGCCGTGCTGGGTGGTGAAAGAGAGGATGTAGTCGTAAACCTCCTGTTGTTTTTTGGTAAGTTTGGCCATAGTAGCGGCTCCTTTCAGCGGGCGTGAGCGCCCGGACTGCGGTTTGTCTGTTTGAGGTTGATAAGATTATAGCACAAATATTCTGGTTTGTCAAACACATGTTTCATAAACTTTGAAAATTTATAACCGGAACGTGTGTTAGAACGTCCCGGACTGTCAGTCGATGAGTGTGGTCCAATGTTCCGCGTGGTAAGCGTCGAAGCACAGCCTGATCTGAGCCTCGGTGGTCTTCCCGGTTGCCAGCGGGGGCAAGGCCTCCAGAGCAAACCAGCGGCTGTCCAGCGTCTCCAGGTTTGGCTGGAAGGAACCGCCTAGCAGGCTGCACAGCACAAGTACCTTGCAGATCCCGTAGGGATTGATCGGGCGGTTGTGCTTGTGCTGGTCCTGGAGGGCGACCACCAGCCGGACGGCAACATCCAGCCCCGCCTCCTCCTTAACCTCCTTGACGGAATTTTCTCCCACCGTGATGTCTACATCCGACCAGCCCCCGGGCATTGCCCACAAGCCATCCTCCTCCTGAACCAGGAGAATTTTTTCATCTTGTATGATAGCGGCCCGGGTGTCCAGCTTGGGAGTCTGATATCCGGACTCGTTGCAAAACAGTTCCTTTACCGTCTCCAGGGGGAGGTCCGCGTGCCGGGCTACAATGTCGGCGGAAATGTCACGGATGCGGGCATAGCGCTCCAGGTCATATTTATCGCGGCCATACTCCAGCCCGGCCTGGGCCAGGGCCTGGAGTTCCACGGCCCACTTTAGCCACTGAGATTGATGCTCCATTCAGATTCCCTCCTTAAAGCGGCGGCATTTCGGGCCGGTCCATCTGGTCGGAGGCGGCCAGGAGGCGGGCGTCATAGAATCCGGCCCGGGCGGTCTCCCGGTAAGGGATCAGCCACAGGGACACCGGAATGGTAACCAGCGTGCTGAGAATAACCACCGGGGCAGAATAGATCACCTCCAGCGCCTGGCTGAACAGCACATCGTCGGTGAAGATGCCGGAGGTGAGCAGCCCGGCCTGGCTGAGAAAGAAGCCGATGACGGCCAGGGACAGGGCCCCGTTGACCAGCTCGTAGCCCAGGAAGGAAAACTCCAGCTTGAACAGGTCCCACTTCCAGCCCTGCATCAGCTGGACGCTACGGAGGATGGGGGCGGTGGGGCCGTCGTCGGGGCGGTCGGCCAGCAGGTAGGGGGCCAGGGCGTACCGCAGCTGGAGGACGATCAGGGTGGCAATCAGTCCGGCAAAGAAAACCAGCAGGGTAAACATCCCCGAACCGGCCCCAGCGCCGCCAATGAGCAGGATAAACACCGGCATAGCCAGCAGGAAGGCCACCAAAAAGTACCATCCCAACACCCGGACAAAGATGCCCAGCTCCATAAGAATGACCCGTCCTGATACGGAAAAGCCCTGCATCAGGGAGTTGACGTCCGGGTCCAGCTGGCGGTAGGTCCACAGGGCCCACAGGCACAGGCCGAAGCGGACCACAGTGCCATACAGCGACAGGAGGATCTGAACGAAAATTTGAACGCCCTGGGTTTCGGGCAGGGGGATGAGGCTGACCAACCAGGACACCCCGGTGGTCATAGCCAGATAGGCCAGGGCCACCACCCAGAATTTAGGGTCGGTAAGGGCCATGCGCTCCCGGGCCTGGTGTTTCAGTGCTATGCGGTCGATTTCCATGTGATAGTCTCCAATCTGAAAAGTACACTCATTATATGCCAAACGCACGGCGAGAGCAAGCCCCGCCGTGCGAAATCTGAAACTTACTGCCACTTTTCCATGACCTGCTTGATCTGCTCGGCCAGCTTGGCCAGGTCCTTGTTGGACCGGCCCCGGCTGCGGCTGACCAGCTCGGCCAGATCCCGGGACACATCCTGGAGCCGCAGGTAGGCGGCGGAGGGGGTGGCGGCGGAGCTGACGGTCTTCTTGACCTCCAGCAGCACGCCCTTGGCCAGCATGCAGTTGGTGGACAGGTCGTAGACCTCCTCGTAGAGAGGGGCGTGGGCGGGGATGCCCCGCTGGTTCAGGTCATTGGCGAACAGCTCGGTGACCTCTCGGTCGCCGTGGACCACGAAGACCTGCTGGGGCCTGGGGGAGAAGTGCTCCACCCACTCCAGCAGGTGGTCCCGGTCGGCATGGGAGCTCAGGCCCTTGAAGTTGACCACCTTGGCCCGGACGGCGATGTCCTCGCCGAACAGCTTGACCGACTTGGCGCCCTCCAACAGGCGGCGGCCCAAGGTGCCCTCCCCCTGGTAGCCCACAAAGACCACGGCGGACTCGGGGCGCCACAAATTGTGTTTCAGGTGGTGGCGGATACGGCCTGCGTCGCACATGCCGGAGGCGGAGATAATGATCTTGGGGGTCTTGTCGTCGTTCAGGGCGCGGGATTCTTCGGTGGATTGGGTAAGGGTCAGGCCGGGGAAGGTAAACAGATTTTCCCCGCCCTGGATGATGGCAATGGCGTCCTCGTCCAGGTAGCCGTGTAGGTTGCCGGAGTAGATCTTGGTGGCCTCCGTGGCCAGGGGGGAGTCTACATAGACCTTGAAGGAGGGCAGCGACTGGACCAGGCCGTCCCGCTTGATCTCCCGCAGGTAATACAGCAGCTCCTGGGTTCGGCCCACGGCGAAGGAGGGAATAACAATGTTGCCTCCCTTGGAAAACACCTCATCGATGAGCTCCGCCAAGGCGTTGGCGTAGCTCTCAGGGGGCTCGTGGTTCCGGTCGCCGTAGGTGGACTCCATGACTACGTAGTCGGCGTCATCCACAAAGGAGGGGTCCCGGATGATAGGCTGGGCCTCGTTGCCCAGGTCGCCGGAGAAGACGATTTTCTTGGTGATGCCGTTCTCGGTGGCCCAGATTTCCACGCAGGAGGAGCCCAGCAGGTGGCCCGCGTCGGTAAAGCGGACCTTGACCCCCTCGCACAGGTCAAAGAGCCAGCCATACTCCACCGTCTCCAGCATGTGGATGGCCTCCTCTGCATCCATCAAGGTGTATAGGGGCTCCACCGGGGGCAGGCCGGCGCGCTTGCCCTTCTGGTTGTGCCAGTTGGCGTCCCCTTCCTGGATGTGCGCGGAGTCGCGGAGCATCACGGACAGCAGCTGGGCCGTCAGGCCGGTGGTGAGGATGCGGCCGTTGAAGCCCTCCTTTACCAGCAGGGGGAGCCGCCCGGAGTGGTCGATGTGGGCGTGGGTGACCAGAACATAGTCGATGTAATTGGGGGCAAAGTCCAGGGTGTTGCCGTCGTGCTCGTCCTTGCCCTGCTGCAGGCCGCAGTCGATGAGAATTTTCTTGCCGTTGACTTCCAGACAGTGACAGCTGCCGGTAACCGCGTGGGCGGCGCCGAAAAATGTCAATTTCATGGAACAGCCTCCTTTGTATCTAGAGTGATTGGTTCTATTGTACACCATCCGCCGGAGAAAAGCTACAGCAAATTATGAATTTCAACAAAATTATTTGGCATAGAAATCGGGAACCGCCCCATAGGATAGAGGGAAAGGGGGAAGCGCTATGGCGTTTGTGGACGACCGGGCACGTCCTGAGATGGCCCACCATATTATTTTGGAAGAGCGGGAGCAGCTGTCCGTTTCCGGGGTGGAGGAGGTGGAGAGCTTTGACGAAAACACAATCCTCCTCACCACAGCCCAGGGAGCGCTGGAAATTCAGGGGGAGGGGCTGCACATCGAAAAGCTGTCCCTGGACGGGGGCGACCTGCGGGTGGAGGGCCGGGTGAGCGCGCTGATCTATGAGTCGGACGAGGGGCGCAGGGCCGGCGGGTTCCTTGCCCGGCTGCTGGGCTGATGACCGTCGATGTGATCCAGCAGGGCCGGGCCCTGTGCCAGGCCCTGCTGCTGGGGGGCGCGATGGGGGTGCTCTACGATCTGTTCCGCATTTTGCGGGTGCGGGTGCGGGTGCCGCTGCTGGGCCCGGTGCTGGATTTGCTGTTCTGGCTGGCGGCCACCGGCGCGCTGTTTGTCTGGTCCCAAAGCGCCTGGGGCGGACAGGTCCGGCTGTACGGTGCGACCTTCTGCATGGTGGGCGGAGCCCTATATTTTTGGGCGGTCAGCCCCTGGCTGCTGCGCCTGGGATACCTGGGAGCCGATCTGACGGCCGCTCTTTTGGGCATTTTGACCTTTCCGCTGGGGGTCGTGGGGGCAATTCTAAAAAAAATCAGAAAAATTGTAAAAAACATCTTCCTTTTCCGGATGAAATGGTATAGAATAGGTGCATCAACAGAGCAGTTGGATGTAGCGGCTCGCCGCCGCACCCTTCGGGAGAGAGGAGAGAGCGTCCATGACCTTCAAACGGGCCGGATTTATGACCAAGATCGTTGTTCTGGCACTGCTGATTTACATGGCCATCTCCGTGCTGGACCTGCGGGGGAAGATTCAGGACGTGGAAGCCCAGCGGGTGGAACTGGTCCGTCAGGTGGCCGACCAGCGGCTGGAGAATCAAAAGCTGGAAGACGCCATCGCAAACAGCGGCGACCCTGAAATGCTGGAGCAGGTAGCCCGGGACCGGGGCTATGTGGAGGCAGACGAGACTCTGTTTATCGACGTGGCCAACTGACCGGCCGCGCCGCATGTGTGTTGTGAATTTTACAAGGGAGGATTTGGCGCTTCAATGGAGTTAGGTGTAGGGGCCATCGTGGATGGCAAGGTGACAGGGATCACAAAGTTCGGGGCTTTCGTGGCGCTGCCGGAGGGAAAGTCCGGGCTGGTCCATATTTCGGAGATTGCCTATTCCTATGTGAATGAGGTGAGCGACCATCTGCGCGAGGGGCAGGAGGTCAAGGTGAAAATTATCGGTATCGACCAGGCAAACCGGATCAACCTGTCCATAAAGCAGGTGGAACCCCCGCCCCAGCGTGCGCCCAGGCAGGGCGGAGGGCCCCGCCAGGGAGGCGGAAGCCGTCCTCCCAGACAGGGCGGGGGCTTTTCGCGCCCCATGGGGTTTGTCCACCAGGCCCCCAAGGAGCCCACTGACTTTGAGGACCGCCTGAAGCAGTTTATGCAGTCCTCCGACAGCAAGCTGTCTGAGCTGCGCTATATCGAAAAGAAGGGCGGCAACCGCCGGGGCGGCGGCGGACGCCGGTAAGCGTGTATATTGAGAGGGGCCGTCTGCCGACGGCCCCTTTTCCATAAAAAAGACGCCCCCAAGCGGGAGCGCCCAAGTGCGGGGAGAAACTAGCATATTGGTCGAGCTGGGACAAGTCTACCATAATTTACCAATTAAGTCAATGGGAAGTTTTGTCGTTTCCTGACCGTGTATTGAGAGGAGAGTATTATGGCGGATCATAAAAATCAAACCATAGTAAAAAATAGTGAAATCTGGAATTACATTCAGTAGCGCCCTTGCGATCGTCATAAGTTACACCACCTGGCATTCGGCAGGCTGGGCAATTTTTCACGGACTGCTGAGTTGGGTTTATGTGATCTATTTTGTGCTGCGATATTAAAGGAGAAAAAACTATGCTCATTATCAATGGCACCGTCCACCCTATGGACGGCCCCATCATTGGAAACGGCTATGTGGCCGTGTCCGGGAGTAAGATTGCCCAGGTGGGACCTATGGAAAACTGCCCCAGAAGCTGGGAGGGGGAGGTGATCGACGCCCAGGGGGGGCACGTCTGCCCTGGGTTTATCGACGCCCACTGCCACCTGGGCATGTTTGGCGACGCCCTGGGCTTTGAGAGCGACGACGGCAACGAGGAGACCGACCCCTGCACCCCTCAGCTTCGGGCCATTGATGCCATCAATCCCCTGGACCGCTGCTTTTCCGAGGCCCGGGCGGCGGGGGTGACCACCGTCCTCACCGGCCCCGGGTCTGCCAACCCCATCGCCGGGCAGTTCGCCGCCATCAAGACCAGCGGCCGCTGGGTGGACGCCATGATTGTGAAAGCTCCGGCGTCTATGAAGTTGGCCCTGGGGGAGAACCCCAAGCATGTCTACCACAACCGGGACGAGACCCCCGTCACCCGCATGGCTACCGCCGCCATCATCCGGGAGAACCTGCGCAAGGCGGTGGAATACGGTGAGAAGCTGGACAGAGCCGGTCAAGACGAAGACGCGGATCCGCCCGACTACGACACCAAGCTGGAGGCACTGCTCCCCGTGGTGCGGGGGGAGCTGCCTGTCCACATCCACGCCCACCGGGCGGACGACATTGCCACCGGAGTGCGCATTGCCAAGGAGTTTGGGCTGAGGTGCGTCATCGTCCATGGTACCGAGGGCCATCTCATCCCCGAACTGTTGGCCCGGGAGAATATCCCCGTCATTACCGGCCCCGCCCTGGGGGACCGCTCCAAACCGGAGCTGGCCAATATGTCCCTGGAGACGCCGGCTGTTCTCCACAGGGCGGGGGTGCCCTTCGCCATCTGTACCGACCACCCGGAGGTGCCCGTCCAGTATTTGCCCCTATGTGCCTCCCTGGCCGTCAAGGGCGGGCTGGCCCCGGAGGACGCCCTGGCCGCCATCACCATCAACGCCGCAAAAGTCGCCGGGCTGGACACAAGCCTGGGCTCCCTTACCCCCGGCAAGGAGGCGGATATTGTAGTTACGGACCGCTGCCCCCTGGAGCTGCTGGGGCAGGTGCGGGCTGTCTTGGCCGGTGGGCGAAGAATTTAGAAAATTTTAACAAAATCCATTGGACTTTCCTGCTTGCTGTGGTATAATAAGGACAACCGGGGGAGAGGCCCCTTTCCGCCGGCCTATACCAGCCCTCTGGGCGAAAGGAGCGACTGCGATGAAATTCGTATTTACGGACAAAAAGGTGACCCTGCCCGACTCCGTACACAAGTATGCTGAGAAAAAGGTGGGCAAGCTGGACCGTTTCTTTAAGGAGGACGCTACCGCCGCCATCACATTCAGTGTGGAGAAGGAGCGGAATAACAAGGTGGAAATCACTATCCGCTCCAGTGGCACAATCTTCCGGGTTTCCGAGAGCACCTCCGACATGCACGCATCCATTGACGCCGCCGTTACCACCCTGGAGCGGCAGATCCGCAAGAACAAGACCCGCCTGGAGAAACGGCTGCGCCAGGGCGCTTTCGAGCGGGCCATAGATGCCGCCGAGGTCTCCACCTTTGCCCCGGACGAGCCGGAGGAGGGCGAGTACCGCATTGTCCGCAGCAAGACCTTCCCCATCAAGCCCATGACCAAGGACGAGGCCATCCTCCAGATGAATTTGCTGGAGCACAGCTTTTTTGCATTCCGGGATGTGGACGCCGACGGCGCTTTTGCCGTGGTCTACCGCCGCAACGACGGGGACTATGGCCTGATTGAGGACGAGCAATAGGGCCTGCCGAGGCATTGATCGACGCTGGCTTCCCTGAATGAAAATAGGAATGGATTTGACCCAAGGGCCGGACTGCTTGTCCGGCCCTAAAAAGGAGCGCTGTCTATGAGCCGTGAACGAGTGTTGGCGCTGCTGCGGGAGCGGCAGGGGGAATATCTGTCCGGAGAGGCCATGAGCCGCACCCTGGGCATTAGCCGGGCCGGGGTATGGAAGGCCATCGAGGGCCTGCGGCAGGAGGGCTACACCATCGCCTCCGCACCTAACCGCGGCTACTGCCTGGAGGACGCCCCTGACCGGCTGCGGGTGGGGGAGCTGTTCGGCTTGCTGTCCGACGCGAAGATCGGCGCCCAGCTCAGGTGCCTGGATGTGATCGACTCCACCAACACAGAGTGCAAGCGCCAGGCCATGGACGGCGCGCCGGAGGGCCTGGTGGTCACCGCCGAGGAGCAGACCGGCGGTCGGGGCCGGCGGGGGAGGGGCTTCCAATCCCCCCGGGGGAAGGGGTTGTATCTCTCCGCTCTGTTCCGTCCGGATATGGACCCCGCGCGGGTGAGCGACTTCACCGCCTGGGTGGCGGTGGCGGTGTGCGACGGGATTGAGGCGTGCTGCGGCATCCGCCCCCAGATCAAGTGGACCAACGACATTGTTCTGGGGGGGAAAAAGCTGGTGGGCATTCTCACCGAGCTGAGCATTGAGAGCGAGACCAACGCCCTGGATTATATGGTTACCGGCATTGGCGTCAACGTCAATCAGGAACCGGAGGATTTTTCCGAGGAAATCCGGGACATGGCCACCTCTCTGTCCCAGGTTTTGGGGCGGACTGTGCGCCGGGCTGACCTGGCCGCTCAGATTATCCTGGCCCTGGACCGGATGTACGCCGCCTACCCGGAGGACCGGGCCGAGTATCTGGCCAAATACCGGGCGGACTGCATTACCACCGGGCATCAGGTCCAGCTTATTACTCCCGCCGCCCGCCGCCAGGCATTTGCGCTGGAGATCGACGATGGCTTCAACCTGGTGGTGGAGCTGTACAACGGCAAGAAGGAGACCATTTACGCCGGGGAGGTCTCTGTCCGAGGAATGTACGGGTATGTGTGAGGAATTCCCGTCCTGATGCAGCCAAAAGGCCCCTTTGAAAAGGGGCCTTTTGGCGCGCTTTTTTGACAGGCAGAGGGCCGCATATGCGGCCCTCTGCGGCGCTTCTCGCGGCGGACTGCCTGCTTCGTTTGAAGTGCCGTGACTATGTCAATTCCTTTTTCAGCCTGTCCAGCGCCCGCCGCTCCAGGCGGGAGACCTGGACCTGGGATACGCCCAGGACGCGGGCTGTGTTCATCTGAGTAAGCCCCTTGTAGTACCGCAGGAGAAGCACCTGCTGTTCCCGCTGGGGCAGCTCTGAAATAGCGGTGCGGAGGGCCAGCCGCTCCACCATACCCTCCTCCTCGCTTCCCGTGGTGAGCATTCCTTCCAACGTAAGGCCGTCCGACCCTGTCTCCGCCTGAAGGGAGACCACCGGCTCAATGGCCGTCTCAGCGGCGGCAATGTCCTCGGGCGTCAAGCCGGTATCCTCCGCCAGTTCGGACAGGGTGGGTTCCCGTCCCAGCCGGGCGGACAGCCGCGCCCGGGACGCGCGTATGCCCGCCCCCCGTTCCTTCAGCCCTCGACTCACCTTGACTGGGCCGTCATCCCGCAAAAAGCGCCGGATTTCCCCGGCGATTTTGGGAACCGCATAGGTGGAAAATTGGGTGCCGTACTCGGGGTCAAACCCCTGGATGGCCTTGAGGAAGCCCAGGCAGCCCAGCTGATATAGGTCGTCCGGTTCCACGCCCCGGCCGTAGTACCGCCGGACCACGCTCCAGATCAGGCCGTTATTCTCCAGCAGCACCTGTTCGCAGGCTGCGCGGTCGCCGCCCCGGGCGGCCTCCAGCAGCGCGGAACCGGTGAGCGGCCCGCTCACCGCCCGGCCCGGCGGGCGATTCTCCGGGCCATGGTGACGGTTGTCCCCTTTCCAGGGGTGGAGCGGACCTTCACAGTGTCCATAAAACTCTCCATGATGGTGAAGCCCATCCCGGAGCGCTCCTCATTTCCGGTGGTAAACAGGGGCGTCCGGGCCTGCTCCACGTCGGCAATGCCCACGCCCCAGTCTTTCACTGTAATTTCCAGCACATGCCCCTCCCGGATGCGCAGCTTGAGGGACACTTTTCCCAAGGTATCCGGATAGGCGTGGACGATGGCGTTGGTTACCGCCTCGCTGACAGCGGTTTTGATGTCGTTGACCTCCTCCAGAGTGGGGTCCAATTGGGCGGCAAAGCAGGCCGCAGCCGTCCGGGCGAAGCTCTCGTTGGCGGAGCGGCTGGGAAATTCCAACGTAACGTGGTTTTCGACTTTCATATGTAGCGCCTCCTTATTCAAACCGGATCAGCCGCTCCAGGCCGGCAGCCCGAAACACTCTGCCCGCCTGGTCCGGGGTATTGACCACCTTCATTGCCCCCCGTACCTGGCCCATCCGGCGGTGGGCGCGGAGCAGCACCGCAATGCCCGAGCTGTCTGTAAAGGTGAGCCCGCTCAAATCCAGGGTAAGCTCCCTGGGCTGGGCGGCGTCGATGCGGCGGTCCAGCTCTGCCATGACCGACTTGGCCCCGTGGTGGTCCAGTTCTCCCGCTACCAGCGCCGTGAGGCAGCGCTGATCCTCCTTACAGATCACCGGCATATCCGACCCGCTCCTTTCTTTGTGGCGTCTCCCATTGTTTTCCAGCTCATTATAGGACAAGCCCCCTGTCGGATTTGCGGGGAAGCTGTCCCTTTTTCATAAAAGGTTTTTATTTACTGCCGCCAAGATTCTCTTTTCCGGGGAAAGGGGTATATTCTCCCGGGTTGAGTCATAACGTTGACAGGGACGCAGTCTTGTGGTATACTGGTGCACACAGTAGGGGAGTAGCCGGCGCTTTCGGGCGCGGTCCGGTCAACACGCTGGAGTTTTTCTTCTGGCCGGACCTGAAATGACGAGACTTACCTGTCCTTGGGGCGGGTGGGTCTTTTTTCTTATCTCTACACGCTTAGGAGGATGTTTTATGCAGCTGTACGAGCTCTTCATCATTGCGGTGAGCCTGTCCATGGACGCTTTTGCGGTATCGATCTGCAAGGGGTTGTCCGCCGGGCGGCCCCGGCCGGTCCACTGCGTGATCTGCGGCGGCTGGTTCGGAGGTTTTCAGGCCCTGATGCCCCTCCTGGGCTGGCTTTTGGGAGTTCGGTTCCAGGAGATGATCGTCTCGGTAGACCACTGGGTCGCGTTTTTCCTGTTGGGCCTCATTGGCGCCAACATGGTGCGGGAGTCCCGGAGCGGCGGCGCGGATGAACTGGATTGTTCCTTTAGGCCGAGAGCCATGCTTCCCCTGGCGGTGGCCACCTCCATCGACGCCCTGGCAGTCGGTGTCACCTTCGCTTTTCTCCAGGTAGACAACATCGTCTCCGCCGTACTCTTCATCGGTGTGACCACCTTTTTGCTGTCCGCCCTGGGGGTAAAAGCGGGTTCGGTCTTCGGCTGCCGCTTCAAAGGCAAGGCCGAGTTGGCCGGAGGACTGATCCTCATAGGTATGGGGATCAAGATTCTATTGGAGCATACAGTATTTTCCTGAGCTGTTGCTTTTTTCCACAAAGTGTGCTATAATATTGACACGCGGTTTGTGTGTCGCGATAAGGGAAAGGAGAATTTTATGAAAAAACCAGATAATCTGCCTCTAAAGCTGCTGATTGGCATCATCGTTGGCATTGTAGCCGGACTTATCCTGCCGGAAAGCGCCATGACGGTGGTGGTCACGCTGAAGTATGTGCTCAACCAGCTCATCATGTTCTGCGTCCCCCTCATTGTCATCGGCTTTATTGCCCCCTCTATCACCAAGATGGGGTCCAATGCCACCCGGATGCTGGCGGTTGCGGTCGTCATCGCCTACGTCAGCACCGTGCTGGCCACGCTGATGTCCATGGTGGCTGGCTACATCCTGGTCCCCCATCTGCCTATCGCCTCCAGCATGGAGGGCCTGAAGGACCTGCCCGGCGTGGCATTCCAGCTGGACATTCCCCAGATTATGCCAGTGATGAGCGCCCTGGTCTTTTCCATTCTGGTGGGCCTGGCCGCTGTGTGGACAAAGGCTAAAACCGTTATCACCCTGCTGGATGAGTTCCAGGCCATCGTGCTGAGCGTGGTGAAAAAGGTGGTCATCCCCGTGCTGCCCATCTTCATTGCCCTTACCTTCTGCGGTCTGTCCTACGACGGCACCATTACCAAACAGTTTCCCGCCTTCCTGCTGGCCATCGTCATTGTTATGGCGGGCCACTACATCTGGATGGCCGTCCTCTACGGAGCAGCCGGGGCTTACTCCGGGCGCAGCGCTATTGACGTGGTGAAGCATTACGGCCCGGCCTACCTCACCGCCGTGGGCACCATGTCCTCCGCCGCCACGCTGGCCGTAGCCCTGGACTGCGCCCGAAAGAGCAAGAGCCTCCGGCCTGACATGGTGGAGTTCGGCATCCCTTTATTCGCCAATATCCATCTGTGCGGATCCGCGCTGACGGAAACCTTCTTCGTCATGATTGTCTCCAAGGTCCTCTTTGGTAAGCTGCCCAGTGTGGGCTCCATGATCCTGTTCATCCTGCTGCTGGGCATCTTTGCCATCGGCGCTCCTGGGGTCCCCGGCGGCACGGTTATGGCCTCCTTGGGTTTGATTACCGGCATCCTCTTCACCGACCCCGCCACCTCTGGCGATGCCACGGCCCTGATGTTGGCCATCTTCGCCCTTCAGGACAGCTTCGGCACCGCCTGCAATGTCACCGGCGACGGCGCCCTCACCCTGATCCTAACCGGCTACGCCGAGAAGCACAACATCAAAGCGGCATAACAAAATACGGCCCGGAGCAAAAACGCTCCGGGCCGTATTTTCTTGCAAGCCGTATGCTGGGGTTATGCTTTTAGTCCGCGTCAAACGCAAGCTCATCGCTCTCTACCGGGGGCGCGGGGGGCTCGGGCACATAGGGCCGCTCCGGGGGGACCAGCATCTTGCTGCTGCCATCCAGGCGGCCATTCTCCACCACCAGGGAGCAGGTGGATACATCGCCGTGGATGCTGCCGGTGCGTTCCAAGCACAGGTGGTCCCGGGCCGTGATGCTGCCCTGGACCTCGCCCGCTACCCGCACGGAGTCGGCGTTAATAGGCCCCTTTACCACGCCGGTGGTGGCCACGGTAACCGAACCCTTCAGTTTGACTTCTCCCTCCAGGCGGCCCTCAATCTGTACAATGCCTTCACCCTCAATTGTACCAGTGAAAGTGACTCCTTTGGCGATGATGGTATTATCCTGGGGCTTGGGCAGAGGGGGCAGGGAGTCGAACGCGTCCTCAAAGGTCTCCTCCTCATAAGAGGGGCTGGTGACAGGCTCCTGCCGGGCCGTTCCTCCGAAAAAACCCATAATCAATCGCTCCTTACTTCAATTTCATTGTGCCGCAAGGCTTACAATATTTCGGCAGCTTGAGGCTTGGTCCTATTATAGCAAACCTTTTCTTCCTTAGCAAGTACTAAAATTTTTTCAGGCGGCACTGAGTGCCCGCACACTGCCGCAGCCCAGTCGCCGCCGGTCCAGGCGCGAAACCACAGCCCGTCCAACCGGAGGGGCCCGTTCCCCGGAAGCGGAATCCGGATATCCCGAATGGAAGTGGTCAGGCCCTGGCCGCTCTCCTTGGCGCGGGCCTCCTTCAGGGTCCAGAGCAGGGTAAAAGCGGGCCACAGCTCCCGCTGTCCCTCCAGCCATGCCAGCTCCCTGGGGGAGCAGACCCGTTCCGGCAGGCCGGGCCGCCACTGCTTTACAACCTGAATATCTACACCCACCGGCGCCTCATCCAGGGCGCACAAGGCCAGTTCCCCGCTGTGGGACAGGTTGAAATGGAGGTCCTCCCGCCCTGGAAAGAAGGGCTTACCCCCCTCCCGCCGGGCAATCTCCGGCAGGGGGGACAGCCCCCACGCCTCCCGGATCGCCAGCGCCAGCAGGTCCCTGGCCTGAGCGCGGGATGTCAAACCGCCTGCACGATACAGAATCAATCCGCTCCCCTCCTTTTCATCCATTGTATCAAAAAAGGAGGGGGAAGAAAAGAATGAACTCACAACATTTTAGCAGGGCAGGGGAAGCTAGGAACCAACCGCAGATAGATCCTGGAACAGGAGCCCCTCCGGGGGATAAAGGGTAAACCAGCCGATGAGAAGGCCCAAGGCAATGGCAATCAGGATGGGCAGCACCCATTTGACACCCTTGAATGGCCCGGAAAACCGGGTGGCCAGCCAAAAGCCAACAGTCATCACCAAAATGTAAATGGCAATATCCACCCACATGGCCTCGCCGCCCAGCATCACGTGATACACCCAGCCCAGTCCCAGGGTGAGGACGCACAGAAGGGGCAGGACCAGCAGCCAGGGCCGCATCCCTCCCGGGCGGTCTCGATTGAGGATAAGCGCCGCCCCTAAAAAGGGCCAGAACACCAGCTTGATGTGCTCCCACAGGCTTTCGTTCACCGGGGAGAACAGCGCCGTAACGGCGTTTGGACACCACTGATACAAAAAATGGAGGATGCAGCCCGCCAATATGGCGGCGATCCAGGTTACGATTAGCTGTCGTTTGGGATAAAACAACTCTCTCACTCCTTCCGCTACAACTTATGCGGAAAATTGCCGTTTCATTCAATGCCGCATAATTTTTCGGGCTGTGGGAAACCTAGCACAAATGGAAGGAGCGAGAAATATGAGTATGACCAATCAGGACTACGGCAAACTGGTCAACGAGAAGTCAAAGCCGTCTCCCATGGGAAAAAATCTGATCTGGGCCTTTCTGGTAGGGGGCGCGATCTGTACCGCCGGCCAAGGGCTTTCTAATCTGTTCCAGCGCTACGGACTGGACAAGGAGCAGGCCGGAACGGCCACCTCTGTGACCTTGATCCTCGCCGCAGCCCTGCTCACCGGTCTGGGCCTCTTTGACAAGCTGGCTAAGCGGGCGGGGGCAGGTACGCTGGTACCCATCACCGGTTTCGCCAACGCCATGGTGTCCCCGGCCCTGGAGTTTAAAAGCGAGGGCCTGATTACCGGCACGGCGGCCAAGTTGTTCACCGTGGCGGGCCCGGTGCTGGTGTTCGGCATCAGCGCCAGTGTAATCTATGGGCTGATTTTGTGCCTGCTAAGGGCATTTTAGCTTCTTAAATTCAGACAAAAAGGCGGTGGCGACTGTAAAAAGGTCGCCACCGCAAATTTTTTTGTAAAAATGCAACCAAACCGGGCGAAATATCGTATGATTAAGAGAAGGGGGAAGAGGATGGACAACACGTGGAACGACCCCGGCGCGCTGGCGCGGCAGTTTGCGCCGGCGTTACCGGCCAGACGCTGGACAGCAGGTGCGGCAGGTGACGGTCTCCCCGCTGTCCGTCACCATGGCCAGCTGCGGCCAGGGGGGCTTCTCCCGGGTTCCGCTACCAGAAAGCTCTTTCTGCTTACACCCTTTTCCAGCTTGCGCCGCCGGGCAGGTCGGTGACCTCAATCCCCTGCTGCTTCAGCTCTTCCCGGATGCGGTCAGCCTCGGCGAAGTTTTTGGCCTTCTTGGCCTCATACCGCTGGAGGACCAGGGCGTCCACGGCGGGGTCGCCTTCGCCGGTGACGGTGTACCCGCCTTGATCCGTGCGCTTCTGCCTGGTCTGCTCCTCCCGGACCTTGGCCGCCTTGTCCAGCAGGGACAGGGACAGCACCTGGTCGAAGCTGTCCAGGATG
>CANDCW010000011.1 GCA_947383275.1 uncultured Bacillota bacterium | reverse complement strand
CCATCACCGGCGGCAACGGCCTGGGCAAAACCAGCATTGCCGACGCCATCGCCTTTGCGATTACGGGCCTGCCCTTTTTCGGGGAGCGCGGCATCGACAAGCTGCACAACGAGGTCCAGCCCGAGGTCTCCGTCTCCCTCCGATTTTTGGATGAGACGGGCGCGCCCCATGAGCTGACCCGGACCCGCAAAAAAACCGCATGACCATCCACTATGACCGCTATGAGATTCGCCAGATGGATCTGACGGATATGTTCGGCGAGCGGGATATGTTCCTGTCCATCTTCAACCCCCTCTATTTTATTGAGGAGCTGGGGGATGAGGGCAAAAACCTGCTGGAGATGTACCTGCCTATGATTCCTCACGAAACCGTGATGGGACAGCTTTCCGACGGCGTTCAGGCTGCCTTGGAGGGTGTGGAGATTCCCTCTCCCGACGCTGTTCTGAAAAACAGGCGGGAGGAAATTCGGAAGCTGGAGGAGCACATGATCTACCTCCAGGGCCAGAAGGACCAGGCTGTTACCCAGGCTGAGGCCCAGCGGCAGTCCGCTGCCGCTCTGACGGAGCGTTACAGCCGGCTTGACAGCGAACTGAAAGCCCTGGAGGACAAGCGCTTTGCCGGACTGGACCGCGCCCGGATGGAGTCTGACTTGGTTGCGCTGAGCACCCGATACAACGAAGCGGCCCAGGGCAGCAGTACGGCCCAGATTGACGCTGACATTCTGGCTTTGAGCCAGAAACAGGCCCAGCGCCGGGCGCAGCAGTATCAGCCCAAGTTCACTCAGGAGATCGCCCAGGCCAACGCCAGGGTCCAGGAGCTGGGCAAACAGTACCAGCGGGAAAACCAGATTTTGAAGGCCTTTGTTCCCGGTATCTCCTGCCCCACCTGCCGCCGGCCGGTAACGGAAGAAAACCTGCCCGAGGTGCAGGTGGCAATCCAGACGGCTATCAACCATATTGTTGCCAATGGCCGGAGCCAGCGGATTCAGGTGGCGCAGCTACAGGAACAGGAGGCCAAGGACCAGGCGGTTTTTGACCAGTTCCAGGCGGAGGACATCATCAAGATGCAGGATGAGATCGACGCACTCACCAAGCGGCGGGACAAGCTGACAGCAGACGGACAGACGGACAATCTGAGAGAACAGATTCAGCGGTTGTCCGCCAGCCTGGAGTACGGCAATCTGTCACAGCAGGAATATGACCGCCTGTTGGCCTGCAAGGATGAGCTTCAGCGGTGCGCGGCGGAGTTGGCCGCGGCCCGGAAGGCCGTTGAGCGGGAACAGCCCGACTTTGACAGCCAGATCACCCAGGCCCAGCAGAAGGTCAAGGCTTTGAAGGTTCTGATCTCCAACGTGGTCATCTACGCCAGAAAGCGGGCGGAGCTCACCTTTGAGGCCCTGAAGATGAACAGGGTGGCCATCTCGCTGTACGACGTGATGAAGACCAGCGGAGAGCAGAAGGCAGCTTTCAAGTTCACCTACAACGGCCGTCGGTATGACCGGCTGTCCCTGTCCGAGAAGATCCGGGCGGGGATGGAGGTGTCCGAGCTGGTGAAACGGCTGACCGGGCGCAACTATCCGGTTTTCGTGGACAACATGGAATCGGTGGACGACCTGGCCAACGTGCGGCCTACCGGGCAGGTCATCATGGCCAAGTGCGTCCACGGCGCGCCCCTGGAGGTACGGCCCCTGCGGCCCATTCCCACAGCGACAGAACAGCGGGCCGCTTAATTGTCAGACGGAGGGGTGAAACCGCTTGGTCTATGAAAAAATCCCCATCGTGGACACGGCCAGGCGGTGCGGGCTTGTCCTCGACTCTCGGACGCTTCGGCGGCGGGAGGTCGAGGCGAGCTGCCCCTTCTGCGGCGACCACGGCAGGGGAAAGTATCATCTCAGCCTGAACACCGCCACCGACCAGTTCCGCTGCAACCTCTGCGGCGCACATGGCAACAGCGTCACGCTGTACGCCATGCTGAACGGGGTGAGCAACAAGCAGGCGTATCAGGAGTTGGCAAGGGGGACAAATGTGTATCCTCTCCCCAAACAGCCCACTCCTCAAAACACAGAAGCAGAGCGGCAGCCCGTTTCCCTGGAGGAACGGCACGCCGCCTATTCCACCATGCTGAGCTATCTGACGCTTTTGGACAAGCACCGGGAAAATCTGCTGGAACGCGGATTGTCTGAGGATAGAATCCAGCGCAACGAGTACCGCAGTATGCCGGAGACAGAACAGGGCCGGCGGCTTCTTGCTTCTCTGCTCCGCTCCTGCGGATTTGATCTGCTGGGTGTGCCCGGTTTTCGTACCTACTACGGCGACTGGACGCTGTCCGGGCCAAACGGATTTCTGATCCCGGTTCGGGATAAAAACGGCTTGATTCAGGGGCTGAAAATCCGCCTGGACGATACGGATGACCCAGGGCGCAAATACCGCTGGCTGTCCAGCCGGGATATGACCGATGGCACCCGGAGCTATTCCTGGGTTCACGTCACAGGTAACACCGCCAGCAAACAGGCCTACCTCACAGAAGGTCCACTGAAGGGAGACGTGGCCAGCTTTCTGGCCCATGATGCTCTGTTCGTGTGCATCGGCGGCGTCAATGCGCTGAACGGCCTGACCGATACCCTGCGCAGTCTCAACGTCACCGAGGTGGTGGAGGCCATGGATATGGACCAGAACACCAAACCGGAGGTCCGGAAAGCCATCCAGGCTATGCGGAGGGAAGTCCAGGCAGTCAAGCGGTGGAAGTACACCAAATACACATG
Source organism: uncultured Bacillota bacterium (assembly GCA_947383275.1). Lineage (GTDB taxonomy): Bacteria > Bacillota > Clostridia > Oscillospirales > Oscillospiraceae > Lawsonibacter. The sequence continues at coordinate 47,511 of CANDCW010000011.1, read as the reverse complement.
GGACCCGGCCTACAAGGGGGTGGACGATTACCTCCTCAGCCGGGTGGCTGCTATGTAATAGAAGGGAGTAAAAATTTTGAACAACAGAACATTGGTCAAGCTCACTGCTACCGAAAAGGGCATCAGCCTTAAAACGATAAGCAGAGAACGCAAATCACCATGGAGCTTTTTTGCATCACGAGGCGATCTAATTGCACTGGAGAGGGACGGTCATGTTGTTGCGAGTGACATGTTCTCCTTTGCCGAATTTCAAAAAAATAAAGCCAACAATACCGTCGCCATATACTTTACTTGGCTAAACAATCACGGCTATAAGTTTGTAGGCTGGAAACAGAGCATAGTGCTGCCCTATGATACGCTAATGACTTTTGCACTGGACACCAATAGTCGTTACCGTATATGGAGCACCTTATCAATAGAGCCAAAGAACAGTCCCAAATTTGTATTTGAGTGTCCAGAACAGCTCCGGAAGTGTGTGGAACATAAAATTATCCGCCGCAAATTGGTGCGTTTCCTGCGCGACAATTTCAAGTGGTGGGGAGCCGATAAAATTTGCTTTTACAGCGATTTTGAGGCTTACTCGTTCTTCTTTCGGGAATTTCGCAACGGAATACCCGGAACCGCCGGCGGGCTGATTTATCACACTGGTGGAGATTTATCCAAAGGTTATTATTCCATTCATACATAGGAGGTCACTATGGATAACGTATTTGATATGAAGGATTTCATCGGTACATCTGCTGGCGATAAGGAACATATGCTGGGCAAGTTCCTCTATTTCTCCCTGAGCAATCTTTTGGTGGAGAAGGAGGCCCTGTCCCAACTCTGTGAGGAGATGGATATTCCCTACACCGGCGGCAAGCGGCTGTCGGTGGCGGATGCCTTCCGCTCCGCTACCGGGGACATTCGAGAACGGTATCCTATTACCTCCGGGGGTGAAACCCACATTTACCTGGCTTACTGTCGGGATAACAAGCACACGGCGGATATGCTTTCCCGGGAGCTGGTAAAGGAGACACTGAACCAGAATACCAACCAGTATGAGAAACTGGCTAACATCAGCTTTGATAAGCGGGACCATGTATTTCGCTGTGATAACCTGATGATGGATGATGTGGTGGATGTGCGGGACTGCTGCCGCCGGGCAGAGGAGTTGTTTGAGCTCTACCAGCGGTGCGCCAACCGAAAACAGATCGAGACCATCTGCACCAATTTTCTCCTCAGCTTGGATGCCACCAAACTGAGCATTGCTGGACATATGTATTTCGTTCCCAAAACCTATATGGAGAAGGTAGATGTCTTTGAGGACTTCATTACGCTACTGGGTAACTTAAACCGCAACAACACCCCGCTGATGGTGAACAGCTTCTATATCATTGACGATGAAAAGCAGCGGGGCAAAATGACCGAGGAGTTCTATGCGGCAGTAAAAAAAGAAATTGCCACATACCAGGAGCGCTGTGACTACCTCATTCAATCCGGGAGCCAGAGCCCAGCGGTCATGGACCGCTGGGTGCTGAAGGTCCAGGGCCTGGAGGAGAAGAAAAAACATTATGAGCAGGTACTCCAGCGGGAGCTGGATGGGCTGGACGATGAGTTCAATACTCTGAAATTCCTTGCTCAGGAGCTCCAGGTGAGAGCGAACAGCATCCGATTTCAAAAGGCGGCGTAAGATATAAAGATGGGGGAAAGAATTTCAACACGAAGTTCTTTCCCTTCATCCTGTCAAAAAAGAGGCCTGTCTGGTTGTTGCCAGACAGGCCTCATCATATTGTAGAGAAAATATAGGAAGGAAGGGGGAAAGGAAAATGGAAAGTGCCAATCAAGCTTTGCATGTGCTTCCCTGTTGATACACCGTCCGAATGATATCGTCGATCTTCGCCTCCTCCAAGCCTACTTCTTTAATAGGTGCTGTATGGGAAATATCCTCGATCAATCGGGCGGCCGTGATCTCATCCTTGCGGAAGCGGTAAACAGAACGGGCCTCACGGACAGAGACAAGCTCCGCATGAGGGTGCGGGATGGTGACAGGGTGATAGAAATCGATGATAAGATGGCGGTAAGGGGCGATCTTGTCAATCAAATCATCCAGTGAACCGTCTTCAATAATCGCTCCCTCGTTAATGATAATGACCCGCTGGCACAGCTCTTGGATATCACCTAAATCGTGTGTAGTCAGGATAATAGTGGTTTTGCCGCGCTGGTTGATTTCCTTGATGAACTTCCGGACGGAATATTTCGCCTCCACATCCAAACCGATGGTGGGCTCGTCCAAAAACAAGACCTCTGGCGAGTGAAGCATGGCTGCCACCAGGTCACCCCGCATTCGCTGCCCAAGGGAGAGTTGGCGCACCGGAGTGTCAATAAAGCGGTCGATTTGAAAAATCTCGTTGAGCGTTCCCAGGTTTTCAGTATAGGTTTTATCTTCGATTTGATAAATTCGTTTCAGCAGCTCAAAGGTCTCGCCCAGCCGCAGGTCCCAGTTCAACTGGCTGCGTTGTCCAAACACCACCCCCAGGTTCCGCACCACCCGTTTGCGGTCCTCCTGGGGAGATATACCATCAATCAGGATCTCGCCACTGGTGGGCCGCATGATGCCGGAGAGCATCTTCACGGTAGTGCTTTTTCCTGCGCCGTTGGGGCCTATGTAGCCTACAATGTCCCCTTTTTCAATGGAAAAAGAGATGTCATCCACCGCCCGTACAGTTTCTGTGTTCTGTACAAAGAGGTTTTTTACCGCCCCCCGCAGGCCGCGCTCCTTTTTGATTTTTTTGTATTCCTTTACCAGATGGCTCACTTCAATGATGTTCATGGCCGGGCCTCCATTATCCCCTCAAAATCAATGCCGCGCGTCTGCTCATTCTCGATCCAGTCCAGGATCTTTCCCACCTTCGCCGGATCGTTCTGATCCCGTTTCAGCGCATGAAGGGGACGCCACCAGAAGGGCCGCAGATACCGGTAGAGCAGCGGCGCGGCTTTCTTTTCCGCCTGGGTAAAGTGATAGCTGTCTTTTATCAGAAGAAGGTTCTCAAGGAAGGACTGGAGCGCCTTTTCGTTGTTCTTCTCCACATAATACATGTTGTTTTCCCTCTTGTCGGGAATATCCTCGTCAAAATTGATCCACAGCTCCCGGAACAAAACATTCAGCGCGGTATCCCTGCCGGAAAGGTTGAAATCCAGCACGCCGGCAAAGCGCATATCAGCGTCCAGCAGAATATTGCCCGGGTTCAGATCGGCCTGAAAGACAGAGACTGGGAGTTGGCTGTACAGCCGCTCCAAAGAGCTGCGATTCGCGAGAAAGCGGGACCATATTCCCTGAAACCGTTGTGTATATTGGGGGAGCTGTTCCTCTATGACCCCCTTGAACTCCAGGGCGCACTCCATGATTTCGTCACAGGGGTCAGAGGGGCAGAACCGCTCCAAAATACACAGACCAGAGGGAAAATCCCCGAAATCCAGTCCCGCCGAACCAACCTCGCAGAGGAACCGGAGGGCGTCGTCATGGTAAATATACCGTCCGTTTTGCAGGATCACCCTTTCTCCAAGCTGGTCTGCCGTCTGAAATCGGGACCGCTCTTCCGCGTACACAACGCAGGCTCTGCCCTCATATTCCACGGTCTCCGCCAGATTCCCATTTTTACCGGCGATGATCTGGGGACAGTAATACCCCATAGCGCTGTAAGCCGCCGCCGTTTTCTGCCAGATCTGTACGCGGCGCGGGGAAGTAAAATCATTACAGGCAATTTTAATGACCAGCCTCTGATCCGCCCACTCCGCGAAGACCGTGCGGCGGAAATCCTCCTCCCCCCGGCTGGTGTCTTTGTATTCCCAGCTGTATGGCGGATCCTTGTGATAAAGCTGAAATATCTCTGTAAAGTCCATAAAACAGATACACCTCTTTCGTGCTGCGATCGCTTTCCTAGCTCCCGGCACTCTCGTACCTCCCCATCCCGGCCCGGAATACCACGCAGCTCCCCGCGAACAGGAGCAGCCCCACCGCCAGGGTGACGGCTGCCATAGGCACAGGAAGGATGCCGGGTTCCGGTTCCAAAATATCCTTGACGGGCCAAAAGGTGATCCACGCCAGAGGCAGGAGGAAGGTAAACAGGGCCTGAACCCACCGGGGGTAGATGGTAAGGGGGTATATGGACACCCGCTCGAACAGTTCCCCCACCATGTCGGTGAAATTGGCGGGACTCCTGGTCCAGAAGGACATGGAGCCGCAGAACATCCACACCGCCCCCCGGATCAGCGTTCCGCCCGCCAGGGTGCAGAGGATCAGCAGAATATTGCCGAAGCTCGGGGTCAGGTGTACCTTGACACACCCGTAGACGAATACCATCAGGCCGGGGATGATGTCCGTGAAGCCGATGAGATTGAAGTCATCGAACAGAAACTGGAAAATCAGGTTCATAGGCCGCAGCAGAAACCGGTCAAACTCCCCATCAATCATCCAGTAGCCCATGCCCCAGGTCTGGATGAAGAACACCACCGCCAGGCCATGGCTCAGCACCGACATGCCGTACAAAAACGCCAGACTTTCGTAGCCCCAGCCGCCGATGCTGCCAAACTGGTCCACCACGAACTTGATCGTGGCAAAGCCTATCACCCACTGGATGCAGTTGGCCAGCACATGGCCGATGAGCATAAAGGGGTACTCCAGCCGGGATTGGATGGACTGCCGGATGGATATAGCGGCCACGGAGATGTAATATCTTATCGTTTTCATGCGCTCAGCCTCCTTGAATCAGTATGGCTGCCGCCATTTTCTTTTGCAGTACGTCAAACAGGACCCACAGCGCCGCGCACCAGAACAGCTGGAGCGCTGTGCGGAGCATGATCTCATCCATCGCGTACTGCCCGATGTAGATGCCCAGGGGGAGCTGGTAGATGTTCATGAAGGGCAGCGCCTCCAGTACCCGGCGAAACCCGGCGGGGAAAAACCACAGGGGAAAAATACTGCCGGAGAGCAGCTTCATGATGAAGCCCTTGGCGTTGACCAACGGGCCAAGGGTCAGCGTCTTAAAGGCGCACAGCCCCAGCAGGGCCGCCAGAATCCAGTTGATGAGGTAGCCGATGGCAAAGCTGAACAGAAACAGCAGGAGGTGAACGGCTGACGCGGGCATGGGGAACCCGAACAGGACCGTCCCCACCAGAAGCAGGGGGACGGCCTTCTGGAAGAAGGCGGCGGCGCAGTCACCCAGGTCCTCCGCCAGATAGATTCCGTAGATATTGACCGGCTTGAGCAGGTCCAGGGCCACGCTGCCCGTCCGGACGCTTCGAGCGATCCGGTTCTGGACGCCCATGGTCAGCAGGTTTCCCATAATGACAGAGATGGTGGTGTAGGTGATCATGTCCCGCTGGCTCGCGCCGGACACCGTCTCGGCGCCACTATAGGCGGCGGCCCAGAAGCAGGACATGGCGTACATGATTAGGCACTGGATCAGAATGGTGGAGATCACGTTGAACCGGTAGGCCAGCGCGGTTTGTATTCTGATTTTTGAGACAAATAAGTAGGATTTCATTTTGTGACCTCATACGGCATTAAAATTTTCTTCTCGTGTTGTCAAAGCTCTGCGGCTCTGTTATAGTAAACGCACAGTACTCGCAAGAGAAGCTGTAATCCATTTGCGGCAGACGAAAGGAGCGCATGGCTATGATTTGGAAATTCAAGTACGGGCATCCCTTTGAGACGGAGGCCGTGGCCGAACATATAAAAGAGACGGAAGAAGCCCCTCCCCTCGGAACGGTCAGCCTTCAAAACGGCTTTCGCTGGCGGTATGAGCTGGCCAAGGATGATAGCGTCTATGGGCTGGGCGAGGCAGTCAGGGGGATCAACAAGCGGGGGTATTGCTACATCAGCCATGCCTCGGACGACCCGCACCATATGGAGAGCACACAGTCCCTGTACGGCGCCCACAACTTCATCGTGATAGCGGGAGAACAAAATTTTGGCCTGTTTGTGGATTATCCCGCCAAGGCCGCCTTTGATATCGGCTATACATGTTCCGATATTTTGGAGATCAGCTGCCAGGAGGCAGATCTGTACTTCTATATGATAGAAGGGGAAACGCCCTATGAGGTGGTGAAGCAGTTCCGGAAGATCATCGGGAGGAGCTATATCCCGCCTAAATTCGCCTTTGGATTCGGCCAAAGCCGGTGGGGCTACCGGACAAAGGAGGATTTCCGGCGGGTCGCGGACGGATACCGCGCAAATCACATTCCCATTGATATGCTCTACATGGATATCGACTATATGCAGGATTTTAAGGATTTCACCATAAACGGAGAGGAATTTGTGGATTTTCCCGCGTTTGTCAAGGAAATGAAGGAGCGAAACATCAGACTGATCCCCATTATCGACGCGGGAGTCAAGGTAGAGAAAGGTTATCCGGTCTATGAGGAGGGGGTCAAAAACGGATATTTCTGCAAAAGGGCGGACGGCAGTGATTTTGTGGCGGCGGTATGGCCGGGAGATACTCACTTTCCGGACGTCTTGAATCCGGAGGCCAGGCGCTGGTTCGGCAGTTGCTACCGTTCCCTCATTGAACAGGGTATCGAGGGCTTCTGGAACGATATGAACGAGCCCGCAATCTTTTATACGCCGGAGGGGCTGGAGGCGGCATCCCGGCTGATGCGGGAATATATGGAGGATGAGACGGGCGCGGTATCCATGTTTCAGGTCCGAGAGGCGTTGACAGGGCTTCAGAATCATCAGGATTATTACAAGGCTTTCTATCATCAGGTAGACGGCCGCATGGTCCGCCATGATAAGGTACATAATCTGTTTGGCTATAATATGACCCGGGCGGCGGACGAGGGCTTTGAGCGGATTGCTCCAGACAAGCGGTTTCTGCTGTTTTCCCGCTCCTCCTACATTGGAATGCACCGCTGCGGTGGGATCTGGACCGGAGACAACAAGTCCTGGTGGAGCCATATCCTGCTGAATCTGCAAATGATGCCAGCTCTGAATATGTGCGGCTTTTTGTACACAGGAGCGGATCTGGGCGGCTTTGGCGACCACACGACCCGGGACCTTCTGCTGCGCTGGCTGGCTTTCGGTGTGTTCACGCCGCTGATGCGGAATCACTCCGCCATCGACACAAGGGAGCAGGAGTGCTATCAATTTGAGGGTGTGGAGGATTTCCGCCACATTGTGGGGGTCCGCTACCGTTTGCTGCCCTATCTTTACAGCGAATATATGAAAGCGGCCCTCTCGGACGATCTGTATTTCAAGCCGCTGGCCTTTGAGTATCCACGGGACACGTTCGCTCCCCGGGTGGAGGACCAGCTGATGCTGGGCGGGGAGATCATGATCACCCCCGTCTATACCCAGAACGCGAAGGGACGGTATGTCTATCTGCCAGAAGAAATGCGGTTCGTCAAGTTCATGCCCGACGGCTCCATCCATCAAGAGACGTTGTCTCCGGGGCACCACTACGTGGAAATTGCCTTGAATGAAGTGCCTCTGTTTATTCGCTCCGGGAAATGTATCCCAGTTGCCAAGGCGGCCGAATGCGTGGCGGAGCTTCAGACAGACGCCCTTGAACTGCTGGGGTATCCAGGTGCTGAATATCTGCTGTATGACGATGACGGAACGTATAAGGACTATGATGATCCGGCAAACAGAAGGCTGTTGAAAAAAATGTCATAAAAAGGGCTGCTCCGATCAGAGCGGGACAAGCGGATCTCACCGCCTGTCCCGCTCCCCGTTTGGGCAGATTACGATGCCAAATACGCAATATACTGGACAACGGCGGGAAGCCGGGGGCTGTTGCCCACCACGCCCAGATATACAGGCTCCGAGAAGCCGGCACCCTGAAACAGGGGGAACTGGGAGAGGTCGAGCCCGTTTACGACCTCCTCCGTCACCGCCCTGTACTGCTCCGCCTGGTTGAGGGTGTATTCAATGGAGTTGTCCTCCAGGATCACTGTGTTCACGGCCAGGTGAGGCTCCAGACGGCGGTACAGGGTGCCGTCCGAAGTGAGCAGGCCGGACAGGTCAAGGAGATAGCCCCTCTGGGAAAAAATATCATACCCCTCCTGGTTCATCAGGACGACGTCCATCTGCTCCGCATTGATGGCGGCCATGAGCTTCAGGCTGGATGCGTACTGATATTCGTGGCCCTCGGGAGCGGGGTCGTCCGACAAATAGAGCCCCCGGGACAGGTCGATCTCAGCCCGTTTGGGATCGGCCCCGCTGGTGGAGAGAAATCCCCCGGTCAGCCGGGCTTCCAGCTCATCCCCAACAGAAATATTGATGTGGGCCGTGTACAAAATAACTTCTTTTTTTGTGATTTGCCGGTACGCCGCGGAGCATACCAGATACAGTGCAATCAGCCCCAACAGGATGGGAAGCTTAAAGTAGGTAAAGATATACTCCGTTTTGCCAGCCAGGCTCATTTTTTGAAAGGCCGCCCTCTGGGCGGCCGTTTCCTCTTTTGTAAGACTCATATGTCCCCACCAGTCTCCGGGGCGCCCTCCTCCTCCGGATCATAGGCGCAGGCGCGCAGCACGTTGTTCATCAGATAGGCGCTGAGCAGGGCGCACAGGCCCTCGCCGAAGATGATCAGCGGGGTAAATACGCTGACCACCAGAAAGAACATGGCAAAATGTACCGCGAACACCAGAATGGTGCAGAAGAGATAGTGGGTCCCAATGAAAAAGGAATTTTTCAGCATGGCCCAGTTGGTGTTGGAGACGCTGGCCACCAGGGGAAAGACAAACAGCAAAACGATGGTGTAAGCCACCGCTGCGGCGATCACCAGGGCCAGGATCAAGGTCCACAGAACGGCGGCGGCGCCGGTGGAGGAGGCGCGGAGATGGTACACGATGTATCCGTCGCTGGCCAGCAGCCCGCCAACGGCCAGCAGGATCAGCCACAGGACGGTGGACTGGCGGAAATTTTCCCGGAAGGAGCGGAAGAACATGCGGGTCAAGGCGTGGTCCTCCCCCCGGACGATTTTCAGGGAGGTGTAGTACAGCGCCGTGGTGGACGCCCCAATGGTAACGATGGGGATGCAGCAGAGGAACCAGAGGATATTCAGACAGCAGCTGTAGCACAGCTTCATCATCAGCTGGCCAAAGGGACTGTCGTAGGAAAGAAATTTCATTTCACTTCCTCCTTCACGGTCAGCTTTGTGGAATCCCGGCAGATCAGCTCAGTAGCCGTATAGACGGTCCGGTAGTCCAGATAGGGCTCTTTCATTCTGGACAGCAAGAGATGGAGGGCGGTAAAGGCCATGATCTGGGTGTGGATGTGGACGGTGGTCAGCGCCGGGGTCATGATCCTGGATTCCGGGGCGTCGTCGAACCCGCATAAAAGGATATCGCCTGGGACCGATTTGCCCAGCTTGCGCAGCGCCTGCATGGTGTCCACGGCGATAAAGTCGTTGGCGCAGAGAAACACCTCCGGCAGCTCCGGCAGGGCGGAGAGGGGGACATCCATATCCGTGGAATGCCGCTTGATACAGAACGCCTCGTCCACGGGGACGCCGGCCAGGGTCATAGCGGAACGGAAGGCGACATAGCGCTCAAAAAAGGACTGGCAGTGCTCATAATCGCCAATAAAGCCGATTTTCCGGATGCCCTTCCCCAATAAATCATGGACCAGCTTGGTAATCCCGGTGGTATTGTCCATCAGCAGCTGGTCGGCGGGGAGAGAATCGCCATACCGCTTATGGGGGCCGTCCACGAACAGCACAGGCAGTCCCAGCGTGCAGACCATCTCGTCATAGGCCCGGTCAAACATCTCTATGCACATGATGGCGCTGGCCCGTTCCGGGTCAAATGTGGCCGGGAGGGTATGCTGGGCCAGATTCTCCCTGTCAACCTTATAAATATTGAACGAATAGCCCAGCTGAGACAGCTCCTGCTTGAACCGGTCCAGCATGGGAATGGCGAAGTGGTTGGACAGCAGGGAGAGGTTTGCGGTGAACACGGCAATTTCGCTGGCCGCGGCGGGGGGCTCAGAGTCCCCGGAGGGAACAAACCTGCTGTTTCCTGAGAGGGCGGCCACATAGGAGAATTGCTTATAGCCCATTTCCACCGCTTTCTGGAGAATTTTTTCCCTTGTCGCCTCCGCTAGACCGTCAGAGTTGTTGATTGCCTTAGACACGGTGTTTCGTGAAACACCCAGGGCGTCCGCAATATCTTGAATGGTGACCCGTTTCACGGAATGCCTCCTCACTTTTGTGCCTTTTCAAGGAACCTCTGATGGAATCGATTCTCACTGTTTTAAGCCCTGAATGTTCAGGCGCTTCCCCCGCCGGAAACGGGGGAAACACGAATCAATCAGAGGTTCCTCAATTTTGTTTTGCACATCGTACCACAAATAGGTGCAAATGTCAAGTTTGAGGTTGTGCGAATGACAACATCAATTGTCACAATATTTGCTTCAAAAATTCTACACTGCAAATATAATAATACAGTTGACATATGTAAAGTATCGTGCTAATGTAAACTTACCAAATCCAAGAAATGTGCAAATACATGTGTTCAAATTACAATGGTGCATTTGCTCATTTTTTGGGAGAGGAAAAAACAGAAGGAGGAAGATCTATGAGCAAGCCCCAGACAAGCGCTGTTGTCCCAAAGGGCGGAAACACCAAGCTGCACAACTCTCTGGTGTACATCCGGCAGCACTGGCAGCTGTACGCATTCTTTATCATGCCTGCCTTTGTGCTGACGATCGTTTTCCGCTACATCCCCATGGGCGGCATCGCCATCGCGTTCATGGACTACAACCCCTTCGCTGGCATCTTTGGCAGCGAATTTGTGGGGATGTATCACTTTGAGCGCTTCCTGACGTCCCCGGATTTCCTAAGCTACCTGGCCAATACCCTGAAGCTGAGCGTGTTCGGCCTGCTGTGGGGGTTTCCGGCCCCCATTCTGCTGGCCTTCCTGCTCAACCGCATTCTGAGCAAGAGCAGAAAGCAAAAGATCCAGCTGGTGCTGTATATGCCCAACTTCATCTCTGTCATCGTGCTGTGCGGTATTGTGCGGATTCTTCTGTCCCCCACGGGCATGATCAACATGCTTTTGGGTACCAACTATAACTTTATGACCATGCCGGAGGCATTCCGAACCATCTATATTGCCAGCGGAATCTGGCAGGGCGCAGGCTGGGCCTCCATTATTTATACAGCCGCCCTCTCCAACGCCAGCAAGGACCTGAAGGAGGCCGCCATCCTGGACGGCGCCAACATCATCCAGCAGATCAAGGCGGTGGAGTGGCCCGCCATCAAGGACACGGTGCTCATCCAGTTCATCATGTCGGTGGGCAACATCATGAGCATCGGCTTTGAGAAGGCCTACGCCCTCCAGACCGACCTGAATATGGCCTCCTCCGAGATCATCTCCACCTATGTGTATAAGCAGGGCCTGATCAACGGCGACTACAGCTTCTCCACCGCCGTGGGCCTGTTCAATACCGTCATCAACGTGATCCTCCTGATCTCCATGAATGCCGTTGTCAAGAAAATGAACGACGGCAAGGGCATTTGACAGAAAGGGGAGAGAATGTGTGAAGCATAAAAAAAGCAGCGCCTTTGCCCGGCAGTCCGCCGGCGACAGGGCCCTCTTGATCGTCGCGTATACCATCCTCGGTCTGTTTCTGGCCGCCATCATTTTCCCCATCATCTACATTATTCTTTCGTCCTTCATCGACCCCATCACCCTCCAGAACAAGGGCGTGACCTTCGACTTCAGCAAGTGGACGCTGATGGCCTATGAGCGGGTTCTGGGCAACGCCCAGATATGGGTGGGCTTCAAGAATGCCTTGCTCTACTCCATCGAGGCCACTATCCTGGGCGGGGTCGTCACCCTGCTGGCCGCTTATCCCATGTCCAGGCCCGATTTCCGGGGCAGAGGCTTCTTCAATGTGATCTTTGTCATCACCATGTTCTTCGGCGGCGGCCTGATCCCCACCTACCTGCTGATCAACGACCTCAACCTGCTGGACAACCCCCTGGCCATCCTGCTGCCCTGCGCCTTCAACGTGTGGAACATGATCATCGCCCGTACCTACTACCAGGGCATCCCCCGGGACCTCCAGGAGGCCGCAGACATTGACGGAGCCACCGAAATGGCCTACTTCTTCAAGATCCTGATCCCCGTCTGCACCCCCATCATCGCCACCATCTCCATGTGGAACTTCGTGGGTATGTGGAACAGCTACTTTGACGCCATGATCTACCTGAAGGACCCCGCTAAGCAGCCTTTGCAGCTGGTCCTCCGCTCCATCCTGATCCAGAGCCAGCCTGAGGCCGGTATGGTCTCCGACATCCAGAGCACCGCCGAGCGGGCCCAGCTGGCCGAGCTGCTCAAGTACGCCACGATTATCATCTCCAGCATTCCCCTGATGATCATGTATCCCTTCTTCCAAAAGTACTTCGATAACGGCATTATGGCCGGTGCAGTGAAGGGATAAGGCCCCTTTTTCAAGAAACGTAAAGCGTGCCAACCACAACTATCATAAAAAGGAGAATCGATATGAAAAAGTTCTTTCGCAGGAGCATCTCCCTCGCCCTGGCGCTGGTCATGGCTACAGGTCTGCTGGCAAGCTGCGGCGGCGGCAACAAGCTGGGCGGAAACAGCAAGGGCCTGGAGGTAGACCCCGCCGAGGTGGCCATGCCCCTGGCGGAAAAGGCCACCATCAAGGGCCTGACCCAGTTCCCCGCCGGCACCGAGTCCGACCCCAACAACCGCACCATCTTCAAGCGCCTGGAGGAGCAGACCAACGTCCATGTGGAGTGGCGGGCTATTCAGAAAGACCAGTGGGGCGACACCATCCAGCTGGAGATGTCCAACGCCAAGACCCTGCCCGATTTCGTGTTCGACGCAGGCTTTGGCGAGGTCGATCTGCTGAAGTACTCCAAGCAGGGCGTTATCATCCCCCTGGAGGACTATATTGACAAGTATATGCCCAACCTGAAAAAGGTCTTTGAGCAGGTGCCTGAGTATGAGGCCATGTGCAGGGACTCGGAGGGCCACATCTGGGGCCTGCCCTGGATCGAGCAGCTGGGCTACCACAACACCGCCATCCAGCTGCTGGGCAACATGCCCTTCATCAACACCGCGTGGCTGGACTTCCTGGGCCTGGAGATGCCCACCACCGTGGACGAGTTCGAGGCCGTCCTCATCGCCTTCCGTGACAACGCCGCCGCCCTGAAAGCCCAGTTCAACATCGACGGCGACATCATCCCCATGTCCTGCATCGTCAACGACGGCGGCCAGGACCCCTTCATCCTCATCAACGGCTTTGGCGAGGGCTACGGCGACCCCGACGCCGGGAAGCACCTGGCCGTGACCGACGAGGGCAAGGTGGTCAGCGTGGCCACCTCCGAGGGCTTCAAGAAGGGCACCGCCTGGCTGCACAAGCTGTATGAGGAGAAGCTCATCGACGTGGAAGCCTTCACCCAGGACTGGTCCACCTACGTGGCCAAGGGCAAGAGCGGCCGCTACGGTGTCTGCTTCACCTGGGACGTGGGTAATGTCGCCCCCTCCCTGGAGGGCTGGGCGCCCCTGCCCATGCTGAAGGCTGACACCGTGAATCTCACTCCCGCCACCGCCTCCTACACCTCCGGCTTCCAGCGCGGCCGCTGCGTTGTCACCTCCGTGGCCGAGAATCCCGCCCTGGTCTGCGCCTGGCTGGACCAGATGTACGCTCCCCTCCAGTCCCCCCAGAACAACTGGGGCACCTATGGCGAGGATGACGGCTTCGACATCTTCACCATGGGCACCAACGCCAAGGGCGAGCCCATGCTCCAGCACGCCCCTCTGGGCGACAAGTCCCCCGTGGAGGTCCGGGAAGCCGAGAGCGTCAACGGCCCTCTGGCCATCCTGGACAGCTACTACGGCGAGTACGTCACTCTGCCCGATGACGCCGCTTACCGCCTGGACTGGATCAAGGAGATCTACACCCCCGTCTGCACCGCCAAATACTGCCTGCCCAGCTTCTTCATGACCCAGGAGGACTCCGTGACCGATTCCAACCTGGGCGCCGATATCGGCAAGTGCATCAACGAGTTCAAGGCCCGCGCCGTCCTGGAGGGCTTCTCCGACGCCGACTGGGATCAGTTCCAGGCCGACCTCCAGTCCTATAAGCTGGACGAGTATGTGGCCCTGTATCAGAAGTATTTCGACGCCTATCTGGAGGCCCAGAAGTAAGCATTCCCAGGCAGAGAGCTGCCGTTCCTACGTTCCCCCGTCCCCCTGTGGGGGCGGGGGCGTTTTAAAAAGGTCAGAATGAAACGCCCTCTATGGCGGGCGTGTGCAATGATGGAGGTTCCTATGAGCAGTAACATTTTAAGGGAAGCGCGGAGGCATGAGGAGATCGCGGAGCAGCTAATCCCGCCCCAGGCCCGCCCCTTGTTCCACCTGTCTTCCCGGGTGGGATGGATGAACGATCCCAACGGCTTTTCCTATTACCAGGGGAAATACCACCTGTTTTATCAGTATTACCCCTACGAATCCAAATGGGGCCCCATGCACTGGGGGCACGCGGTCAGTGAGGACCTGCTCCACTGGGAGTATCTCCCGGCCGCCCTGGCCCCGGATACGCCGGCAGACAAGGACGGGTGCTTTTCCGGCAGCGCGGTGGAGCTGGCTGACGGCCGGCAGCTGCTGATGTATACGGGTGTCTCCGCCGGCCCCAAGCTGCCGGACGGGACCAGTGACGACAGGCAGACCCAGTGCGTCGCGGTGGGAGACGGCGTGAACTATGAGAAGTACCCCGGCAATCCGGTCCTGACCGGCGAGGACATCCCCGAGGGCGGCAGCAAGGTGGATTTCCGGGACCCGAAAATCTGGCGGGAGGCGGATGGGACCTACCGTTGCGTGGCGGGGAACCGCCCGGCCGACGGCAGCGGCCAGATCCTCCTTTACTCCAGCCCGGACGGGTTCCACTGGAAGTTCGAGAGTGTGCTGGCCGAAAACAAAAATAGGTTCGGCCTGATGTGGGAGTGCCCGGACTTCTTCCAGCTGGACGGGAAATATGTCCTTCTGACCAGCCCCCAGGATATGCTGCCCAGTGGGTTCGAGTACCACAACGGCAACGGGACCCTGTGCCTGATTGGCAGCTTTGATGAGCAGAGCAAGACCTTCCAGAAGGAGCGCGACCAGGCCATTGACTACGGCATCGACTTCTACGCCCCCCAGACCCTGCTGGCCCCCGATGGCCGGCGGATCATGATCGCCTGGATGCAGAACTGGGATACCCTGTCCATCGCATCCCTGAAAGCCCCCTGGTTTGGACAGATGACGGTGCCCAGGGAGCTGTCCATCAAAAATGGCCGGCTGTATCAGTGTCCGGTCCGTGAGCTGGACGGGCTACGGAGCGGACGTGTCTCCTATCAAAATGTAGACTTCCAGGGAGAGCTGACCCTGGAAGGGATCAAGGGCCGAAAGGTTGACGTCACCATCACCCTGAGGCCCGGCGATGAGGAACATATTTATAAAAAATTCTCCGTCTGGTTCGGGCAGGACGATACTTACCATACAGCGATCAGCTTCCGGCCCTATGAGTCCGTTCTGAAAATCGACCGCAAATTCTCCGGCTCACGCCGGGCCATCATCCACCAGCGGAGGTGTAAGGTCCCCCAAAACGGGGGGAATATCACCTTCCGTATGATCCTGGACCGCTTCAGCGTAGAGATTTTTGTCAATCACGGCGAGCAGACCCTGTCGGCGACCATGTATACCGATCTGTCCGCCGACGGCTTTCGGTTCTTTGCTGACGGGGAGGTCACCATGGACATTGAAAAGTACGATCTGGACGGGGAATAGGAGGCAGAAATGAATCGAAAATTCGACGTTGTGGCCCTTGGAGAGCTGCTGATCGACTTTACGCAGAATGGAGTCAGCGAACAGGGAAATCCGCTGCTGGAGGCCAACCCCGGCGGCGCGCCCTGCAATGTGCTGGCCATGCTGCAAAAGCTGGGGAAGGCCACCGCCTTTGTGGGCAAGGTGGGGGAGGATATGTTTGGCCGCCAGCTCCGCGGGGTGGTGGAACAGGCCGGCATCGACCTGACAAATCTGGTGATGGACCCTGCCGCCCACACGACCCTGGCCTTTGTGCAGACCTTCGCCAACGGCGACCGGGATTTCTCCTTCTACCGCGACCCCGGCGCTGATATGCTGCTTACCGCCGATGAGGTGCCGGAGGATGTGATCGCCAATAGCCGCGTCTTCCACTTCGGCACTCTGTCCATGACCCATCCCGGCGTGCGCGAGGCCACCAAAAAGGCAGTGGCCTGCGCAAAAGACGCCGGAGCTCTGGTGTCCTTTGACCCCAACCTCCGCCCGCCCCTGTGGGCCGGTCTGGAGGATGCCCGGGCGCAGATCGCCTGGGGGCTGGGGCAATGCGACGTGCTGAAGATTGCCGACAATGAGCTGGAGTTTATGACCGGCCAGACGGACTTTGACAAGGGCGCCGCTGTCCTTCAGGCGGAGTACCCCAACATCCGCATTTTGAACGTCACCGCCGGGGCAGAGGGCAGCTGCTCCTACTACGGAGGCAGGCGGGTGTTTGTTCCCGCCGTCAAGCTGGGCGGCACCATCGAGACCACCGGCGCGGGGGACACCTTCTGCGCCTGCGTGCTGAACTTTGTTCTGGAACACGGCACAGAAAATTTGACAGAAGCGGATCTGACCGACATGCTGCGCTTCGCTAACGCCGCCGCTTATCTTGTCACCACCAGAAAGGGAGCAATCCGCTCCATGCCAGAACAGGCAGAGGTGGAAGCTCTTATGAGCGGAGATGGAGGTGGACTGTGATGCGGAAGGAAAAAGCTGGAATGAATATTGGGGCTGCACCAATCTGCTTGGTATTGTTTTTATTGACCATTTTTTTATTCAGCGGCTGCGGACAAAATTCCAATGGAGACGGCAGCTTTGCCGACCCTGGAAATGACAAAGATTTTTCCCAACTGACTACGCCGGAGCAGCAGGAGGCGGCTTACAACTATCGGGCTTATTTCCGGCCCGCCCTGGATGGAGGCGAGCAGCCCTATGTGGGGGACACTATGCCCTTCTATGAGGACGGCGTCTATTACATCTACTACCTGAAGGATAAGGGCGATTCCCGCAACCATTCCCTCTATCTGGCCACCACCACGGATTTTGTCCGCTACATCGAATATGACGAGGCGATTCTGGAGTCTACCCCGGGCGCTCAGGATGACTGGATCGGCACTGGCTCCGTGGTAAAGGTGGGTGAGAAATACTATTTGTTCTACACCGGCCACACCGATGGGCCCATGGAGTTTAAAGAAAAAATTCTGGTGGCGGAGGGGGACAGCCCCTTGGCTTTTACAAAGCTGCCGGACTGGGAACTGATCCCGCCCGAGGAACTGGGCCAGAAGCGGGACTTCCGCGACCCCCAGGCCTACTACGATCCTGACAGCGGGAGTATCACCCTGACGGTAACCGCCGCTCAAGACGGCGTGGCCCGGATCTTGAAGTTTACTCTGAGCGCCGACCTGCAGACCAGCACCTATGACGGCATCATCTTTTCCGACCCCACCGAGAGCTTTTGGAATCTGGAGTGCAGCGACACCTTCCGCCTAGGCAACACCTGGTATCTCACCTACTCGGGCCAGGACGATACCCTTTGGTTTGCCGCTTCCGACACCCCCTACGGCCCCTATGGAGAGGCCAAACGTCTGGACGGCAAACTGTTCTACGCCGCCAAGCATGTGGAGGACGGAGAAAATTCCTACATGGTGGGCTGGGCCCGCCGGTCTGAGGTGATGTTTTCCACCATGGGCGTTACCGACTGGGCGGGCAATCTGGCGGTGCAGAAAATCATTCAGAAAGAAAACGGGGATTTGGCGCTGGCGCCGGTGGATTCTGTCGCGGAGGGCTTTACCGCCCGCCGATTGCTGTCAGTAAAGAAACCAGAGGTGCTTGTGAAGGCTAAGGATTCCTACGTCTATATGGATACCTTTACCTGCTATGAGAGCTTTCTGATCCAAGGCGAGTTCTGTTATGAGAAAGAGGGCATATTCGGCCTGAGCTTTGACTTTGACGGCAACCCCGGATTAAACAAGTTCATTGCGGTCAATCCCGCTGAACATAAACTCCAGCTTTGGTTCAATGAGGGTGACACCCTAATCACTGAGACGGCAGCGGAGCTCCAGCCGGGTGAGATTTATTCCTTCACCTACATTCAGGAGGGCTCTGTAGGTATCTTCTACATTGACGGCGTGGCGGCCCTGACTGTCCGCCTGTATGGTGCCAGCGGCAAGCCGATTCAATTGTTTGCGAAAGAAAATAGCGTACAGTTCATGTCGCTGGAACAGTACACACGGCCTTGATTATTTCTGCTGTTTCTGAATGAGAGAATTAAGCCGAAAGGGGCAACTGCTTGAGACGCTATCTGTACGGCGGCCTGTAGATACTGGGTGGCAAGCTAAGGCTCTGCCCCAATCTCTCTAAGGCGTGGAGTAAGCTGAGCTTATAACCCTGTTGTGGAAGGGACAAAAGTCGGCAGTTACCGTTTCTAAAGGGACAGTAGAGGGCATCAATGTGGCAAAGACCTCTCTTATTACATTGGAGGCTTGGGGGAATGAATATGCTTTTGAAAAGGATCTGGTCTACTTAAAATAAGACATTTGACTGAAACCAAATAAGGGGTGATCCGCATAAAGAGACAGATATTAGTTGTGGATAATGATTTAGCCACATGTCAGAGTATACGAGAAGGCTTACGGGATAGCTTGACAGAGGTGTGCTGCATAACATCTGCGGTGGAAGCACTGACCAGCTATATGAAGCAGGATTATTGTCTGGTTATTCTGGATATCCAACTTGATGATATAGACAGTATGGAACTGCTCAAAACAATGCGGTGTACGAACCACACTCCAATTTTAGTACTTACTGCTCCTTTAACATCGGAGGAAATCATTACGCTTCTCAATGCAGGTGCAGATACTTATCTCGAAAAACCGCTGAATATAGAGGTTTGTGTTGCACAGGCAAACGCCTTGATGCGATTATATATTGATTCAGACATTAATCATGAACAACATCAGCCTCTTATCCGTGGGGCAGAATTGATCATCAGTCCCCGATACAGACAAGTTATGGTGGATGGTAAACCGCTGGAATTGAGTCGTAAAGAATTTGACTTGCTGCACTGCCTCGCTGCTTATCCTGGTCAGGTATTTTCCCGTGGACAGATTTACAGCCATATCTGGGATGATGAACCCACTGTAGCTGTGGATGAAGCTGTAAAATCACTGATCAAGAAACTCCGAAAGAAGTTGGCCACTGTCGATAAAGACTACATTCAAAATATGCGCGGAGTCGGATATAAATTTGTTTTACCAGATTAAATATGTATAAATCAATATCGGTCAGCAGAATGGCATCCTGTTTAGGGAAATTCTGCTGACTGACTTTTTTGTCGAAATATGCGAAAACAGCCCCGATAAAGCCCCGGTAAAGCCCCGAACACGCCCCTTTTAGTTTCTATACTATCTCCAGTGGCAGTATTGAGACAAACGGAGGGATTCAACCACCCCGGCAGGCGGCAGTAAAACTGCCACTTTTCCCCTTGGTGAAGGGAGATAAGCCGTCTGTGTGCCAGCCGTAAACGGAAGGAGTTCCTATGCGATGGACAATCCATCGTATTGAGAATGTCCGCCGGTATGACGTGCCAGGACACACCGCTTACTTGAAAGCATTCAGGCGTCCTTGTCTCAATTTCTCTCGCAGGAATAGAAGGGAGCCGGTTCAAGGATCGACAAAACCTCCGCCTGCCCGATCAGTCACATCGACAAGATATCTCAATGCGTACCAAGCGGCCGAATTTTCACAGCTTTGTGGATTCGGCCGCTCTTTTTATACCTATGGGGTTTATCCCAGGTGTCGTTCTCCGCCAATCACATTTATCGCTTCACAGTACAACAATAAATTTTGATTGGAAAGGAAATTCATTATGAATAACGATATGCGATCCTATGTAATCAACCTGCTGGAAACTTATCAGGAGCGCACGCGGAAGATCGCTCTGCTACACTACTGAGTTGGAACACCCCGCCCGTACATCCGAGGCTGAGATAATCAGTGCGATGGCCTTGGGGCATGGTGCTGGCGGCAGCAGTCACACCGAGGGCCACATCTCCGACAAGACCCTCTACATCGCGCTCAACTACCAGAGCAAGGTTGATAAGCTGAACGCTGACACAAAAGAGGAGATTGTGGTGCATCTGGTGGAGCTGGAGCAGGAGCAGAAGCGGCTGGATTACTACATCTCGCTCTTGGAGTCCAGTCAAGCAGAAGTGATACATTTGTCCTATTTTGAGAGGTTATCCCAAGAAAAAGTGGCTGAATCCCTGGATTTATCTATCCGGACAGTCCAAACGTTAAAAGCCAAGGCGTTGAAGACTTTGACGGGGATGTACCAGTACGTCGCAAAACTCAACTAAACCGATTTGCGCGGCTTTTGCGGGAAATTTGCGGCTGTACTTCGCTGTATCTGCCGCTAGAAGGTAGTTGTAATTGCGTTTAATTCTGTGTTATTATTAAGCTGTCAAAAAAGGAAGGCACTCCAGGCCATGTCTGGGGTGCCTTCCCCTATTATTTACAAGGGGGTCATCTTATGCGGGAAAAGATCACAGCAGAACAGTACACGCAAATGAAGGAAACCGACATCCGCTCCGTGGACCCGGCCACAGTGCCGGATATCCGGGACATCCATGTAAACCCAGCGCTTCCGCCGGCCGAGCGAATCCGGGAGGCCGCCCGACAGATGAAGGGCAATCCCTTCGTCTACCGCTGCGGCGGTCTTTTGGTCAAGACCTCCTTTGCCGGAACCCGGCCCCTCCAGGCTGTCCTGGAGGAGTGCCTGGAACATTCTAAATGACAGCGCCGGTAAAACTCGCCCTTTACACAGAGCGAAAAAGCTGATATACTGAATGCGGATCAAATCAGATAAGGTTATTCCATGAGTGCTTTCTGACTGAAAATCCGCATGTTGCGGGGAATGTCAGGAGGTTTTCTCATGGAATTTTTTTGTTACGCCTATGGCCGTCTGTCCAAGGAGGACCTGGACAAAAAGGCGGAAAGCGACAGCATCAAGAATCAGCGCGACCTGATCCACGCCTACATCGACCGTGACCCGGAGCTGCACCTGGTCATGGAGGGCTACGACGATGGCTACACCGGCACCAGCTTTGACCGGCCCCACGTCCGGGAGATGCTGGAGGCGGTGAAGTCCGGCAAAGTCAACTGCGTGGTGGTCAAGGACCTGTCCCGATTTGGACGGGAGTACATCGAGTCGGGCCAGTACATCGAAAAGCTGTTCCCGGCCCTGGGAGTGCGTTTTATCGCCATCAATGACAATTACGACACCGCCCACCTGGACAGCTCCAGCAGCCTGATGCTGCCCTTCAAAAATTTGATGAACGACAGCTATTGCCGGGACACCTCCATCAAGATCCGCAGCCACCTGGATGTGAAGCGGCGGAACGGGGAGTTTATCGGCTCCTTCGCTGTCTATGGCTATGCCAAGGACCCGGAGAACAAAAACCGTTTGGTGGTTGACCCGGAGGCGGCTGAGACGGTACGGGAGATTTTCGCCCGTCGTATTGCCGGACAAAGCTGTCAGGCCATTTCGGATGATCTGAACGCACTGGGAGTCTTGTCTCCCATGGAGTACAAGCGGTCTAAGGGGATCAACTTCAAGACCGGATACCAGGTGCAGAGCAAAGCCAAGTGGAGTGCCCGGGCGGTACTTCGTATTCTGGAAAACGAGGTCTATCTGGGCATTATGACTCAGGGCAAGCGCACCACTCCCAATTACAAGGTCAGGACGGTGGTCGAGCGCCCGCCTGAAGCCTGGATGCGGGTGGAGGGGACCCACGAGGCCATTATCAGTCAGGAGGATTTCCGACTTGCGGCCCGTTTGACGGGCAAGGATACCCGAAAGGCCCCCGGGGCCAGCGTGGTCTATCCTCTGTCGGGGCTGGTATGCTGCGGGGACTGCAAGAGCAATATGATCCGAAAAACCAGTCTCTATGGCGAAAAGACCTACGGTTATTTTGTCTGCGCCGCCCACCGGGCGGATAAATCGGTATGCTCCACCCACAGCATCAGCGAGACCAAGCTGGAGCAGGCAGTGCTGGAGGGGATCAACTTTCACATCAAGATGGTAGCGGAGCTGCGTGGAGCGCTGGAGGCCATCAGCCGCCGCCCCATGCAGCGGGTGACGCTGGAGCGGATGGACCGCCGGCTGGATACTCTGCGGCGGGAACTGGCCCGAAAACAGGAAATCAGGGACAATCTCTACCGCCGCTATGCCAGCGGCGAGGTGTCCAAGGAGGATTTTTACGATTTCAAGCGCATTTTCACCAAGGATTGTGAAGAAGTTGAACAGTCCATTGAGACGCAGCGGCATCAGCTGGATGAAATGCTGGCCAACACCTCCCCGGACAGCCCCTGGATTGAATACTTTCAGCGGTTCGGCCAAATTGACGTGTTGAACCGGGATGTGCTGGTGCGTCTGGTGGAGCGGATTCTGGTCTACGAGGACAGCCGGATTGAGATTGTGTTCCAATATCAGGCACAGTTTGAGCAGGCCAAGGCCGTGGCCTCCTCCTTTGCGGAGGACGATGAACTTCGGGAGGCGGTGTAGGCATGGCGAGGAAAAGCCGAAAGGACCAGATCAGGGCTGCAAACAGTGGACAAGCCCTGTCTGAGCAGAGGCAGACTGCGGCTCCCGCTGAGAAAACCTATGCTACCGTGGGTTACGCCCGCCTGTCCATCCTGGAAACCAGGGATAGGAAGGACAGCGAGGCCCTGCAAAATCAGAAAGCGCTCATTCGGGAATACATTCAGAGCCAGGGCGACTTAACGCTGCTTTCCATCTACGAGGACAACGGCGAGACCGGGACGAATTTCCAGCGGCCCGGGTTCGAGACCATGATGGAGGCCATCTGTGCTGGAAAAGCCAACTGCATCGTGGTCAAGGACCTGTCCCGTTTTGGTCGGAATTACATTGAGGCCGGCAACTACCTGGAACACGTATTTCCGGCGATGGGCGTCCGCTTTATCTCCATCGGGGACGGCTACGACAGCGCCGACGCCACCACCGCCGACTGTCTGGTGGTCGCGTTAAAAAACCTGATGAATCAGGTATATTCCAAGGATATTTCCCGAAAGTCCGGCTCTGTTCTGCGAGAGAAAATCAAACATGGGGAGTTTATCGGAGGCTACGCCTCCTATGGCTACATCAAAGACCCAGCGGACAGGCACCGGATCATCGTTGATCCGGAGGCCGCCGAAGTGGTCCGAATGATTTTTCAGAAAAAATTGGAGGGCGTCAGCAATGCAGGCATTGTCCGCTGGCTGAACAATTCCGGGATTTTGTCCCCCTGCTGCTACCGGTACCAGAAAGGCATCCTGATCGACCAGCGGTTCGCCCAGCCCAAGCCCTGGAAGGTGGAAACGGTAAAGAATATCCTGCGCAGCCAAGTCTACCTGGGCCATATGGTACAGGGCCGCCGTCGCTCGGAGTTTTACGCCGGGATACCGGACCGGCTCCTGCCGAAGTCGGAATGGACCATTGTGGAGAATACCCATGAGGCCATCATCAGCCAAGCAGACTTTGACGCTGTACAATCCATTTGTGATTTGAAACAGAAAGAATACCACGCCAATCTGGGAAAGTACGATCACCTGGGAAAGAGCGAAAATATTCTGAAAGGCCTGGTTTACTGCGGCGACTGCGGCCGGCCTATGGTGCGGTATAAGCAGGTGGTCAAAGGGAAAAAGGTGTCCTACCATTACATGTGTCCCAACCACGCCGCTATGCTGGAGCGGAGCGGCTGCGCCTACAAATTCCTGCGGGAGGATATCCTGCTGGACGCCCTGTCCCAGCTGATTGGCAAGGAAATCGAGCAGGCGGTGGATACTGTACGACTGGCCAGACATCTCTCCGCTGGAAAAGAGGGACAAATCACCGCCAGAGCGGCGGAACTCCGGCGGCTGAATCTGGACCTGGAGCGGGCTGAAAACCGAAAAAAGACGGTTATGCAGGATTTTTTGGCCGGAGAGCTGTCCCGCGATGAATATGAGCAGCTGAAGATATGCTGTACCGGAGAGGCCGAGCGGCTGAAAAACCGTATTCTGGCACTCCGGGAGGAGCAGCACCGTCAGTCCGAGACGCTGACCGGGGATAATCCCTGGCTGAAAACCTTTGGAGGTCTCCAACTCCCTGACCGACTGACCAAGGAGCTGGCCCATGGACTGATCCAGCGTATTACGATTTACGAGAACGACCGAATTGAAGTGATTTTCAAGTATAGGGATGAGCGGGAGCAGCTGCTCACCGCGATTAACAAGGAGGTAGTAGCATGACGGCGGCAAAATATATCCGACTGTCCTCCGCTGACGAGGACATCAGGATGGGCGATAAAGCAGAAAGCAACAGTGTGGTTAACCAGCGAAAGCTGCTGGACTGTTATCTTGAAAGCCACCGTGAATTTTCCAACTGCACAATTTTGGAGTTTTTGGACGATGGCCGCAGCGGAACCAACCTGGACCGGCCGGGAATGCGCGCCATGCTGGACGCTGCCCGCCGGCACGAAATCGACTGCATCATTGTGAAGGACTTTTCCCGCTTTGCCAGGGACTACATTGAGTCCGGCCGTTACCTGGAACAGGTTTTCCCGGCCCTGGGCATCCGGTTCATCTCTGTCAACGATTGTTACGACAGCTATGATTTTCCCTACGGCACCGCTGGCAATATCAATAACGGTCTATTAAACTTGATTAACGAAATGTACAGCCGAGACCTATCCCAGAAATCCAAAGCGGCCAAGCGGCTGTACGCCCAGCGGGGCCAGTGTATATCTGCTTATCCGGTCTATGGTTATCTCAAATCCCCGGAGGACAAACGGACTTGGATTCCCGATCCGGAGACGGCCCCGGTGGTACAGCGGATGTTCAACTGGTATGCAGAGGGACTCACCTCCACGGAAATAGCCAAACGGCTGAATGAGGATGGTATCCCTACGCCAGCCCAGCATAAGAGGGCGCTGGGGTCCAAACGTCAGCTTTGGAACTCGGAACGCACCGATAATTTCTGGCGGGCCACTACGATTGGAAAAATCCTGCGGGACGAGCGGTACACCGGCAAGCTGGTGGCACTGAAAACCACACTGAGCGAACTGGGGAACATCCACTCAGCCAAGGCAATCGAAAAAGATGATTGGGTCATCGTTCCTGGAGCGTTTGAGGCGATTATCTCTCAGGAAATCTTTGACCAGGTACAAGCAAAGATTGAAACGGCCTGGCCCACTCGGAAGCTGGGCCCCATGAAACGGAGACTGTTTTCTCGAAAGCTAAGATGCGGCCACTGCGGCGCGGCGTTGATACGCCATGAGATTGCACAGGGCGTCTACTACACCTGCGATGGCAGGGCATGGAACGGAACAGATGACTGCAAAAAAATCCGCCTGTTTGAGACAGACCTGATTCAAGCGGTTCTGGCCTCCATCCGGTTTCAAGCTCAGTTGGCGAAAAAGACAGAGAAGCGCCTTGACCGAAAGGAAAAACAAATCCAGACGGCACAAAATCGTGCTCAGTCAGCCCAGCAGCGTATTCAGAAACAAATCGCTCAGCTGGAGACACGGAAAGCGGAGGCCTATCTGAGCTATGATTTGGGCGAGGTATCGCAGAGCGATTACAAAAACCGCTGCAAAAAGATTGATGCCGCCATTATGGAGCAAAAGCGGCAGCTGGACGCCTTGGAACAGGACAGTGGCAGCATTCTCCCTGATATGGATACTGTCAGCTGTGAGCAGATCAACAGCTTGAAACCGCTCAGTAACTTGCGGACCTTGAATCGGGATATGGTTGAGGTGCTGATTCACTCCATTCAGATCTACAATGGAAATCGGATTGAAATTGCATGGAATTTTAACGAGGACTATATGAAACTTCTTGCGGAGGAGGATACAGCTATGCGGGTATAACAAACAGGCTTGTGGTTGATTTGATCGACAATGTATGTGTGGGGAACGGCTCCTTTCTCCGTTCCCCACACTGCTTAAAATGAGTTGCTTTTTGGTTTTTACAGGACACTTTCACCCGATAGTGTCCAATAAAAACCAAAAAGGAGATTGTTTTATTTCCTCCGAGAAAAATTTTTATAATTTTTTGGTTTTCCCTTGACACTTTCTGATGATGGCTTTTCCGGGGTGAGTTTCGAGCGTGAGGGGCTGCAAGCCATGCTCCGCGAGGTTGAGGCCGGGAACGTGGCGACGGTCATAACGAAAGACCTTTCCCGCCTGGGCCGGAACTACCTGAAAACCGGGGAGCTTATCGAAATCGTGTTCCCGGAATATGAGGTGCGCTACATCGCCATTAACGACGGCGTGGACACAGCAAGGGAAGATAACGAGTTTACCCCCCTGCGGAATTGGTTTAATGAATTTTACGCCCGCGATACGTCCAAGAAAATCCGGGCGGTGAAGCAGGCCAAGGCCCAGCGGGGCGAACGTGTCAACGGAGAAGTCCCCTATGGGTATATCGCAGACCCGAACGACCGCAATCATCTCATTCCTGACCCGGAAACGGCCCATGTTGTCAAGCAGATTTTCGCCATGTATGTGCGGGGCGACCGTATCTGTGAAATTCAAAACTGGCTGCGGGACAACGAGATTTTGACTGTTGGAGAACTCCGCTACCGCCGAACAGGAAGAACCCAGCATCCCCGCCCCCAACTGAACGCCTGGTACAACTGGCCTGAAAAGACGCTGTATGACATTCTCGCCCGGCAGGAATATTTGGGCCATACCATCACGGCGAAAACCTACAAGGTGTCCTATAAGTCCAAAAAGACACGGAAAAATGCGGAGGACAAGCGGTATTTCTTCCCCAACACCCACGAACCGCTGATTGACGAGGAAACCTTTGCACTTGCTCAAAAGCGCATCGCCACCCGCCACCGCCCCACCAAGTCTGATGAAATCGACCTGTTTTCCGGGCTGCTGTTCTGCGGAGATTGCGGCTACAAAATGTATCTCCAAAAAGGAGCCGGAACGCCGGAGCGGAAACACGCTTACACCTGCGGCAACTACCGCAACCGGGCCAGAAATGATTTTCTTTGCACGACGCACTACATCCGAAAAAGTGTGCTGAAAGAACTTGTCCTGGCCGACTTGCAGCGTATCATGTCCTATGTGAAAGGGCATGAGCAGGAGTTTATTCAGACCGCTACCGAGTGCAGCGAACAGGCCATGAAAAAGGCGCTGGGCCACCAGCGCAAGGAACTTGACAAGGCGGAAGCCCGGCTGGGCGAGATCAACCTTTTATTCCGCAAGCTGTACGAGGACAACGCATTGGGCCGGTTATCGAATGAACAGTTTGTGTTTCTGACCTCCGGCTATGAGGACGAGAAACGGGAGCTGACAAAGCGGGCCGCGGAGTTGAAAAAGGAGATCGACACCGCCGCCGAGCGCAGCGCCGATGTGAAAAGGTTTGTCGCCCTGGTACGCCGGTACACGGAGATCAGCGAATTGACCTATGAAAATGTCCATGAGTTTATCGACCGCATTTTGGTCTACGAATTGGACAAGAACACCAACACCCGCAAAATCGAAATCTTTTACAGCTTCGTGGGCAAGGTAGACACCGGCGACCAGCCCACGGAAAGCGTTTCTTATTTCAGGCAGATCGGCGCTGATGTCAAAAGCGTTGTCGTTTAGGGCCAAAAGCAAAATGCTGGGGCAAGATAGCGTACCATTCAAAAACGGTTACGTTATCTCACCCCAGCAAATAATGAGCCTGACCAGCCATCAGAGCAAATGGGCAGGCCAGGCGTTGCTTGGGGGAGGTCTGCATGGGAGAAAGAAGAACACCAAAATCAGTAGGCCCGCGTCAATCCGCCGTCCACCAGGATGGTCTGCCCGGAGATGTAGGTGTTGGCCTCGGAGCAGAGGAACGCGGCCAGCCGGCCATATTCGTCCACCGTGCCGTAGCGTCCCAAGGGGAAGGACTTTAAGTCCTCCTTCTCATACTCGGCCACAGAGATACCCGCCTTTTCCGCTCGAATGGCGTTCAGGTTGGTAATACGGTCCGTTCCGATGCGGCCAGGGCCGATGACATTGATCAGGATATTGTCTTTGCCCAGCTCGGAGGACAGGGTCTTGCTCATACCCACCACACCCATGCGCATGGTATTGGACAGAATCAGGTTGTCCAGACAGTCCTTGACGGAGGAGCTGGTGGAGTTGAGAATGCGGCCTCCGCCCAGCCGGCGCATGGAGGGCAGCACAGCCCGAATGGATCGGACGTAAGACAGCAGGCAGCTGTTGAAGGCGTTTTCCCAGTCGCTGTCGGCAAAGGAGTCAAAGGGGCCGGGCTTGGGGCCGGGGCCCATGTTGACCAGAGCGTAGATATCCCCCAGTGTGTTGACCGTATGCTCCACCAGGGCCTGGACGTCCTCCGCCTTATTGACATCACACAGATATGCCTCTGGCCGATTGCCGGTCTCTTTTTCAATGTCTGCCTGCGCAGCGGCCAGCCTGTCCGCGTTGTGGCCGCTGAGCATCACGCTAGCCCCCTCCCGGGCCATCTCGGTGGCAATGCCCTTGCCCAAACCAGCGGCGGAGGCCATGCACAAAACCACTTTATTCTTCAAACCCAAGTCCATAATAATACCTCCCAAATGATGATAAGTAGAAATATCTTGCGCTTTGTTGTTTTTTCTGATATCATTTAGCCACAAAATTTGAGAAAAGTAAAATACGAAAAACTTGAAGATGTTATATCTATTTTCGTATAGGGGGACGCAAAATGACGAATTATAAAGAATATATCTATGCGGTCTATCAGGAAAAGAGCTTCTCCAAGGCGGCAAGAAAGCTATATGTCTCCCAGCCCTGGCTGAGCGCCACGATCAAAAAAGCGGAGGAGGAGTTGGGTCTGCCCCTGTTTGACCGGAGCACAAATCCTATTTCCCTGACTGAGGCGGGACGGTACTATATTGAAAAATTTGAAGAGATCTCAGCGATTGAAGCGGAGATGAGCGAACATTTCAAGCTGCTCCGGGATGTGGGACGGACCGAACTTCACATCGGCAGCTCTATGTTTTTCTGTACCTATGTTCTCCCCGCTCTGATGAAAGATTTTTGTCTGCAATACCCTCAAGTGACACTGACCTTTACTGAGGGCGACAACAAAACGCTTTTGGAAAAGCTTCTCAATGGGCATCTGGATTTTCTCCTGGAGGCGGAACGACCCGCCAACAGCCGGGTCCACTCCATCCTCTGGTCCTCTGAGGAAATCGTATTAGCAGTCCCTGCCAGCGATCCTGTCAACAAAGAGCTGGAGCAGTACCGCTATTCTTTCGAGGGATTCCTGGCCCGTACTCAAACCGGCGACCGCCGTCCTCCCGTTCCTCTGGAGGCATTTGCAAAAGAAAACTTCCTCCTGCTGAAAGAGGGGAACGATATCCATCAGCGCAGTCTCCAGCTGTGCAAAAACGCTGGATTTACCCCCAAGGTGACTCTGTATCTGGCTCAGATGATGACGGCCTACTACCTGGTTCTGGAGGGCCAGGGGGTCACGTTCCTTCGCTCCACGATTCCGGAACACGTTATTCCAACCGATCAAGTTGTTTTTTATCAGTTAGATGATCCCTTGGCTGTACGGAGCATTTACCTCTCCTACGCCCAGCGAAATGCAAATCCGGTGCAGCAGCAGCTGATTGATTTTATGAAAGACAACATTGTTTAAAAAACAGGGGGCGTCCAATCGGTATGATCCGGTTGGACGCCCCTGTTTTTTAGGTTCTACACAAGCGTTATATGAAAATAGATATAACACTATTAAGTAATTTGTCTTTGAAATTTAGAGCTGAACACTTTAATATTAAAATAATTATCTGCCAAGAGTAAGAGGGAATACCATATGAAAAACATTTTGATTGCCGGACCTGCTGATGATCCGTTTCGTATACCACAGATTACCCAGACCGCTGTAGAAAACAGCGGGGGTCAAGCATTTTTCAGTATGGACCCATCTGATATTGCAGCGTGTGATGGGGTTATTCTCCCTGGTGGGCTGCCCGATGTTGATCCATCCCATTACGGAGAACAAAATACCGCCTATAATGAGATAGATCCTGAGCTTGACATGGCGCAGCTGAAGATGCTGGATACCGCAGCAGCTTTGAACAAACCCATCCTTGGAATATGTCGGGGGCATCAACTTCTTAACGTCTACTATGGCGGTACATTGATTCAGGACGTGGCAGAATTGGAAATTCACCGCTTCGTTCCGGGTGTGGCAACGCTGCATGACTCCGTTTGTATCCCCGGTACGCCGCTGTACCAGCTCTACGGCGCCAGTGGTATCATCAATACCAAACACCATCAAGCGGTACGAAAGGTTGCGAAGCCTTTCAAGATTGCACAGCTCTGGTTTGCTCCCGGTATCTCAGAACAAAAAAAGCAGCTGGCATTGGGGCTGATACTGCTTGTATACGCACTGCTGTGTCCGGCGTTTTTGACGGAACAGACACTGGGAATTTACAAGACCTTCCGGCAGGCTTTGGAGGAGGACCAAATCAGTCTCCTGTTCCTGTGTGTTATTAAGGTGGTGCTTCTGAATTGTCTGAGGTCCGTCCCCAATTACTTAGGGAGCTTTATTCTGACGGAATCCCTTGATATCAGCCGGGATGGGCAAACGCTCTCCTTTTTGCCCGCCTTAATCCCGCTGTGTATTATACCCTCTATTTATTTGCTGATTGAACCGCTGTACGGAATCAAATATAGTTTCGGGTCACCTGCCATACTGCTGGTCGTATACGTCCTGGTCCTGTCCCATCTCAACCTTTTTTCTGTCAGCCTGCCGCAAAAAATCATTGCGTTGACGACCCCATATATGGGAATACAGTTTTTGGACGTCGTTCTCGCCCTTACAGATTACGGATTTGGTCAGGGTGAAATTTCCTCCGACATCAAATCCGGTGCGCTGGCTATGGGGTGTGGGGAGGAACTGACGTATTTTGCCTTGGCCATCTTCCTTGCCTTGGTTTTGTGCAGCGCGATCCACCTCCAGCTTCTGGTCAAAGATCACCGGGTCCAAACCGAGACGGAGCGAAACCGGCACATGACAGAGGACCTATACCGCGCCAGATTGGAAATGCTCCGTCTGCGCGGCATAGGTGAGGCGCAAAGTTTGGTCCACGACTTAAAGACGCCGCTCAATACAATCCGAGGGCTTACAGATTTATCCCAAATGATGGAAGATAATCCGCTGATTCTGGAATATCTGGAACGTATTTCTCATGCGTCGGAGCATATGTCCACAATGGTATCCGACATTCTGGACGAGGATAACCAGAGCAAGATTTCGGTCGAAGAATTTTTTCATTCAATCCTAATGAATATCAGCGGCTTTTTACCAGAGCAGCTGCTTCAGGTTCAACTTGAATGCCCGAAAGCTGTGGTCTCCATCAACCAGATTCGGATGGTCCGGGCAGTGGTCAATCTGTTGGAAAACGCACAGCGGGCCGTGGACCCAGAGATTGGAATCATCCGCCTCAGTGCAAGAGCAGTGGATGGAATCGTCCAAATCCGTGTGGAGGACAACGGGATTGGAATGAATCAAGAGCAGTTGGAACAGGCTTTTGAAATTGGCTGGTCCGGAACTGGTTCCACGGGAATGGGACTTGGTTACGTCCGGCAGGAGGTCGAACGGCAGAGCGGAACGATCTGTCTGAACAGCGTCCCGGGGCAAGGCACACAGGCGGTCATTTGCTTGAAGGAGGTCACAGGTGATGTCCCATAATATCTCAATTCTCGCCATTGACGATGACCAGGATACGCTTTATACCCTGGGGCAGATATGTCAATATCAAAACTGGAAACCTCTTCTCGCCCGCTCCTATCCGGAGGCAGAGGCCGTTTTGGCGGATTGCGCACCGTCTTTGATCCTGATTGATTATCACATGCCCGGTGTGGATGGGCTCTCAGCGGTCTCCAGGATCCGGAAGAGACTGCCCAAAGCGCCCATTCTGGTATTGACCGGCGATGAAAAAGCTTCGGTTATGGAGCGTTTTATTGCCGCTGGCGCTGACGACTATGCGCTAAAGCCTATTCGGGCCCTGGACCTGATTTCCAGGATCAACGCTCACCTCCAATTCCATCAAAAATCGAAATTTTTTACGGATTACGAGAAAAACATCGCCCCTAACACTCTGAAAATCATCGAGGACTTTTTAAAGGCGCAGCCGGACTTTGTGTCCATCGACCAGATTGTAGACGGAACACAGCTAAAAAAGAAAACCGCTTACCGGTATCTGCAATATCTGATCGACAAAAACCTGATCGAAACACGCACTGTATATGGCGGCAAAGGCAGGCCCAGCGTCTGGCACAAGTGGCGTGCATAGAAAAAGGAGCTCAGACTATTCCGGTCTGAGCCCCTTTTCAATTATTTCATATTGGCTGACGTTTTACAGTCCCTTTGACCGCCCACACCAGCGTCAACATTCCAGCTGCCAGTGTGCTCCATACTAAGGGAAGGGATACTGTCTGCTCATAATAGACGGTCCCCTCTCCGGGCTGCGGTGTGGGGATTGGGTCCACAGGAAGTCCGTACTGAGGGAACAGCTTTTTTAAATTCAAGAGATGCAGGACTGGAATATCCTGTGTTACATATTGCCCAATCAGGCCCCGATCATCAGAGCCGCTTCTCAACAGCCCACAGCCGCCGTCATAGGCCGTTCCGCCTCCGGTGGAGACCAGATTCCCGCCCACATTGACAAAGCAGGCGACATCCCCATAGCAGTCCAGGCGCGCCTGGATATTTTCCTCCAGATCATCTATCTCCCAAAAGGAGTAACCCTGTCCGGCCAGGCGGGCAAGAATGGCGGTTTTCACTTCCTCCGAAAATTCCAGCCCCTGATCGTTGGCCCCGCCCCAAGAGACATACGCACTTCTGTGCTGAATATAACCCTTTGCAAACAGATCGTACTCCATATCCTGGTAGGTAAATTCTTCCAGATTTGCTCCATAGGTGGAAGCGCCCACTGAACTGAACACTGTCCCCTCCAGTTCCATGGCATCCATTGCGCACAAAACAGCCAAATTAAGGGCGGGAAAGGAACCGGAACAATTTACTCCAATTCGGTCCCCTGGTCTGACCCCGGCCTCGAACAACAGATGTACCACCAGCGCGGCCGCGTTAGGATTGACCGAAGTCCGCTTTGCCTCCAGATTTCCCAGCGTGGTGGTGACCGGCGTGAGATAATCTCCAATCAGACCTGTTTCGTTCAGATCGTCCGCTTTTTGAATGGACAATCCCCGGCGCCGCCGTTCTGTTTTGACCGCGGCAAAGGCGGCCTGTGTCCGCTTGGCTGCGTCCAGCATATACGCATACTCCGCTCTGGATTCCCAGGCCCGGGATGATAAAACCGCTGTGAATCCAAACGCCATCAAAAGCGCGGCTGCCAACAACCGCAATGCCAGTCTGCGTCCGTTCATAGCCAGGTCACCCCCAGCGCCATACCGGCCAGGACAATAAAAAGGGTTACAATGGTTGCCGCGGACAAGGTCTTTATGATGCCCTGCTTCTCCATATCCCGGCCTAAAAGTCCCGGCACCAGGTAGCCAATAGTTCCAATCATTCCAGTTCCCCACATGCCCAGGGCCATTTTGGCCAGCATTCCAACAGCCAGAAAGACAAAATACCGTCTACGGCCATATAGGATCATCCATCGGGAACACAGCCGTACAACTCCCATGCAGGCAAAGGCCAGCAGGATGGTGGCGGCAATCCGCTCCGGTGCGTAAATATACAGCGCGAGGTAGGCCGGCACGATCAGGCCCCCAGGAGAGACATTGGTCAGTTCAGTAAACAAAACCGCAGCCGCGATTCCCCCAAACACAATTTCATTCACAGTGCGTCCTCCCCTCGTTCCAGCGCCTGAATCATGCGATACCCCTCACCCTTGATGCTGCCGATTCCCACCAGCAGGGAGTCTGGCGGTATCTGCCCCAAGCAATCCCGCCAGGAACGAAGGGCGATGATGGGAGCGGTCCTTCCCCGCAGAAAACGCCGAAGCAGGTATGCACCTTGACCGGTGCAGTAGACGACCACCCGAGGATAATAGGAAAAGAAGTGTTTACAAAACAGTAAAAGCCGGTCCGGACGGTCATAGCGATGGTTAAACAGAAACACAAGGGGCCGGCTCTCGTCCATATCTTCCAGAATCAGCCGGGTGGAATCCGGGTCATTGACACTGAACAAATTGAGAAATTGTCCTCCACCAGGCAGCTGGTAATTCCACTGTGCGCCAAAATCCTGTTTGTAATGGGTCCGGATACCCTGTTCCACCTGGCCCCTGGGCACGCCCAGCTCCTCCGCCACCCAGAGGGCAATCTGCCGGTTTTCCTGCGCGGTTCCATTTGTCCCGCAGAGTAGCAGCCGGCTCCCATTTTGCTCACAGTACGGCTTCATCAGCTGTGCGGTCCGTTCATCCGCCGTATAAACGCTCCCATTCTGTGGGACGGTGGCAGAAAATGATTGGGCAATTTCCTCAACTGTCTCCCCCAGTTCAAACATATGGTCCCGGCGGATATTGGTTATCACTGTAATCTCGCTTTGTACGATTTGTTCCTGGCAGATCCTCTGGAGCTCCGGTTGAACTGCCATGCACTCTAAAATCACAATCTGCGCCTTTTCCCGGTGGGCCTTCCGCAGCATGTTCAGCTGTTCCCGGATGTTGGCTGGCCCCCACCGGCGAATCGGATGTTCGCTGCCATCTGTACCAATCCAGACAGGATCTGTCCCTGTCGTCTTGGTAAAAACCCGGTATTTTGTCCGCAGGGCGGCAACGCCGTAGACGCGGCGGTGGCCGTTTCCTTTGCCCTGGGCGTCTGTGAGCCCTATGACTCCGGCCTGGGCGGCGGCGGTATGGCAACCTATTACTGTGCGGAAACCGGAGAGAGCAGCTTTCTGAATTTCCGCGAAACCACTCCAGCGGCCCAGACCTCCATCTTGGATCACAACGGTCTGGAAGACCCAGCTCTTCAAATTGGTATCCCAGGTCAAACAGCAGGTATCTACACACTTTGGGAACAGTATGGCTCTATGCCCTGGGAACAACTGCTTCAGCCGGCAATCCAGCTCGCCCGTCAAGGCTTCCAGGTGACGCCAAACCTATTGGGCGCAATCGAACTGATTTACGGAGAGACGGCGGGCAGTCCGGAGCATCTGGACCAGATGGCCAGAGTGCAGATGCAGGTGTTTACGGACCGGGCCAGCTATTTGGGGGACACCCGTTTTGTCTCTCCGGCGTGGCAGCAGATGTTGGACAAGGACTATGCCTCCGCTTTGCTGCCGAAGCTGGAATCCGCTAATACGACAGGCTTTGTGGCAGCAGACCAGAGCGGGAATGTGATTGCTGTGACACAGACCTTGAACGGACACTGGGGGTCCCATGTCTATGTAGACGGCTGCGGGTTTTTCTTAAATAATCAGCTGAATGATTTCAGCCGTAACAGCAGCAGTGTCAACGCATTGGAACCAGGAAAAATTCCTCTCTCCTCCATGGCTCCAACCATTCTGCTGGATGAGG
Source organism: uncultured Bacillota bacterium (assembly GCA_947383275.1). Lineage (GTDB taxonomy): Bacteria > Bacillota > Clostridia > Oscillospirales > Oscillospiraceae > Lawsonibacter. The sequence continues at coordinate 11,909 of CANDCW010000011.1, read as the reverse complement.
CGGGCCGGCCTTTTTTAGCTCTCTCCGCGCCTGGCGGTCTGATGATCTGGCCCGCGCTGGTGCAGGTCATTCAAAACTATATTGACTATGAAATGGAGCTGGAGGAGGCGCTGAACGCTCCAAGAATCTGTGCCAGAACGGATTTTTTCTACTATGACGCCAACTTCAACGAAGCTTTACGGCTGGACTTGGAATTAATGGGGTATTCTGGAATGTCGCCCCGGCAGAGCATTGCGCGTCCCGTAGGGTTAGCCTGGAGCAAAGACGGCGATATGATTGGTAGCACCGAACAAAACGGCGATATAGCAGAATTTAACGATGGCGCTGCCCTGATTCGGTAAAAGATTTTTGTGAAAACCATCTAAAAATGGAGCAAAAAATATGTCGAGTTCTTACCAAGCAAATGGGAAAAATGAGACTAAATTGACGCTCTTTATTGGCACACTGTATCATTGCATCACCGAAAGGGAAACAGTTTTCACTTGCGCCAAACTTTTTGAAAAAGAACAGGAGGAAAGACATGAAAAATTTGAAACGACTCCTTGCCTTGGCCTCGGCCATGGCGCTGGCGGTATCTCTGACTGCCTGCGGTCCCCAGGGAGGCAGCGGCGCCCCCGCAAATTCCACGTCAGCTCAGACCCCTCCCAGCTCCAGCACCCCGGTTGAGCCGGACGAGGCCAAACCCTACATCGAAATTCCCGCTGAGTTCCAGTCCTGGGACGAGAATGGGCAGCAGATCACCCGCTCCATGCTGACCACCGCAGACAACGGCATGGTATCCTCGCTGAATTATGTGGCCTCCAAGGTGGGAGCCGACATCCTGGAGAGCGGCGGCAACGCCATTGACGCCGCCGTAGCCACCGGCTTCGCGTTGGGCGTCTGCGAGCCTATGATGAGCGGAATCGGCGGCGGCGGGGCTATGACCATCTACGACGCCAAAACTCAGGAGACTGTTTTTATCAGCTTCCGCGAGGTCTCTCCCAAGAATATGGTGGCTGACCTGTGGGTTGAGGACGAGGAAGGCAATGTGATCGGCAACCACAAGATGAAGGGCGGTCTGTCCGTTGGCGTCCCCGGCGAGGTGGACGGCCTGTGCTACGCCTTGGAGACCTACGGCACCATGAGCCTGGAGGAAGTGATCCAGCCCGCCATCGACCTGGCCTACCAGGGCTATACTGTCAGCCCGGCCTTTGTGGAGAACGTGAACCGCGCCTACAACACCATGCGTTCCAGCGCCCAGCTGACAGAAATCTATCTGGACGAAAACGGCCTGCTTCCCCAGGTGGGCGACATCATCCAAAATCCCTATCTGGCCCACGCCCTGGAGCGCATCCGGGACAATGGTCCCGAGGGCTTCTACTCCGGCCCCATTGCTGAGGCCATGATTGACGCGGTGCAGCGGGCTGGCGGCGTTCTGGTCCAGGAGGACCTGGACAGCTACAAGTGCTGGGAAGAGGAGACTGTCTCCACCGTACATAACGGGTACACCGTCATTTCTTCTCCCTCTCCCTCCTCTGGCGGCACCTTTATCACCGAGACGCTGAACATCATGGAAAACCTGGAAAAGTATGAGCACGGCTCTACCCAGTGGGCCCACCAGCTGGCTGAGGTACAGAAGATGGTCTTTGCCGGCCGGGGCCAGTATATGGCCGACACCCGGTTTGTGGAGGTCCCCATCTCCGGCATCACCAATAAGGATTACGCCGCTAAACTGGCCGCCAAGGTGGACATGACCAAGGCCCAGACCTTCTTGTATGACGATCCCTGGCCCTATGTGGACGACCACTAAACACCACCGGCTATGAGGTCGCCGACAAGGAGGGCAACATGGTCGCCGTCACCAAGACCCTGAACTTCTGGTGGGGCTCCGAGGTGTATGTGGAGGACTACGGCTTCTTTATGAACGACCAGATGGACGACTTTGTCACCGGCAAGCAGTCCGCCAACTCCGTGGAGCCCGGCAAGGCCCCGCTGTCCTCTATCTCCCCCACCGTGGTGCTGGACCCCGACGGCAAGCCCTTCGCCGTACTGGCCTCCCCCGGCGGCTCCGCCATCTATCCCTGCATTGCCCAGATCATTTTGAACATGACCGACTACGACATGTCCCTGGAGGAGGCTTTCCTGGCACCCCGGGTCATCTGCAACGGCTTTGAGTTCACCTATGACAAGCTGAGCAAGGATATTGTGGCAGAGCTGACTGCTCTGGGCCATGAGAATATTTTGGAGGGCACCTTCCCCTCCCTCAGCGGAATCCGCTATGTGGACGGAAAGCTGCAAGGCATCGTAAACGAGGCCAACCCTGACGGTGCCGCTGTTGGCTTCTAAGAATTTGAAAGGAGACTTTGCCCTATGAAAAAGCTGATTACTTCTCTATTGTGTGCCGCACTGACTCTGTCCCTTCTCGCCTCTTGCGGCGGAGGCGGGAACAATGCCAATGCGAATAGTAAAAGCAGCGCCGGCACCTCGGCCAATCAGTCCAGCGGCAGCGCCGCCAATGCGGAGTTGCCTGAGCTGACCGGCAGCTTTGAGGCTCCGATCCTGCTTACCTCCGCCGGCCAGAGCGCCGATTCCGACATCATTAAGACCCTGTGCACCAAGGCCAATATCACAGTCGAACTGGAGAACCGGGCCACCGCTGAAAATCTGGATGGCATAAAGACCCTGATTATTTCCGTCGGCGGTTCCTCCAAGGGTCTGGGCGCGGCCGGTATCGACGCCGATCAGGAGATTGCCCGCGTTCAGGAGCTGATTAAGGCCGCCCAGGACGCCGGCATCAAGATCATTTCGATGCACGTAGGCGGCGCCCCCCGCCGTGGCGACCTGTCGGACAAGTTCCTGCCCGACCCCTTCAACGCCGCTGACGCTGCTGTCGTGGTTTCCGGCGGTGATACTGACGGCATGATCCGTGGTCTGCTTGCGGCCAACGGTGTTCCCGCCGCTTATGTGGACAGCCAGGCTGACTGCATCGGCTGCCTGACCACTCTGTTCAGCTAATTTCTCTTGCGTCGCGCAGGGCCCCACAGCCATTTGAACTGCCAGATGGCGTTTCCGGTGGCTGTGGGGTTCTTTTACGCCGGTTTATCAGAACCATATTCGTTTTGTACCATTTTAAAATCATGTGAAAGCGAGGTCGTTCCATGAACCTTCAGCTGATTACCTTCCTGGTTATGGTGGCCATTTTCATGCTGGGATGTTTCCTGCTCAAGCTGCCCGTCAGTGTGTCTCTTATGCTGTCCTCTATTGGTGGAGCACTGGCAGCTGGTGAAGGGTTTCCCATCCGCCACTTTGTAGAAGGTACATTCTCCTATATTGATACGATCTTAATTATTTGCAGCGCAATGGTCTTCATGAAAGTCATAGAGGCGTCCGGGACGCTGGACGCACTGTGCTCCCTGATCATTCGGAAGTTCCATAAGCATCCGGCTCTGCTGTTGATTTTCATTATGTTTGTCATCATGTTTCCCGGTATGATTACCGGTTCCTCTACTGCTGCGGTCCTCTCCGGCGGCTCTATTATGGCCCCCGTCCTGCTCACCATGGGGATCGACCCGGTCAGTACGGCGGCAATCATCGCCGTGGGCGGTCTGATGGGCATGGTGGCTCCGCCCGTCAATCTGCCCGCCATGATTATCGGCGGCGGGATTGACACCCCCTTTGTGGGTTTTGGCATTCCGCTGGTCCTGCTGGCTTTCCCGGTTGCCATCTTCTCCGTCCTGTTCCTGGGGTTGAAGCCAGTGCGCCAAATGGACTACGAAAAGGTTGCTCCTACCCTGAATTTAGAGTTATCCAGCCAGTACGGCTTCCGGATCTATCTCCCCATTCTGCTGCTGGTCGTTCTGATGTGTCTGACTAAAATCGTAAAGATCATCCCTGATGTGGGTATGCCCGTTATGTTCCTGATCAGTGCCGCTTTGGGATTGTTTACCGGAAAGAAAATCAAGGTGCTGGACGCGGTTCAGGAGGCCGTCCATACCTCCCTGCCCGTCATGGGTATTCTGATGGGAGTCGGTATGTTTATCCAGATTATGACACTGACCGGCGTACGCGGATTTATCGTCTCTGTCTGTCTGGGCCTGCCGGAACAGCTTCTGTATCTGGCCGCCGCCATTTCCATTCCCCTCTTTGGCGCGGTTTCTTCCTTCGGCGCGGCAAGCGTGCTGGGAGTGCCCTTCACCCTCGCGTTCCTGAACGGCAATACCATCGTGACCATTGCCGGCCTGTCCCTGATTGCCTCCCTGGGTGACATGATGCCCCCCACCGCCCTGGCTGGTATCTTCGCGGCCAAGGTCACCCCGGGGGTGGAAAACTACACCTCCGTACTGAAGCGCTGCGCAATCCCCATGGCCGCCGTCATGGTGTGGGGCCTGATCTTCGTGATATTCTCCAGCAAAATCGCTGGTCTGATTGGATAGGAGGCTGACAACAATGATGACAATACTGTACCGGCTGATTGCCCTGCTCCTATTGGTCTTTGTGGGCCGCGACTTTTTTAAAGAGGAAACACCGTCACTGAAAATCAATGCGTGTATGGTGATGGCTCCTCTGGTGCTGCGTGTGCTGATGATCAAATGAAAGGAGACCCATTATGCTTGAAAAAATCAGAGCGCAAAAGACGCTGATTACCGTTTTGTGTCTGGTTATAACCCTTGCCATCACTGTGGTGGCCGGCATGGACTTTTACCAGTTCCGCAACTATCAGGAAGTTATTATCCCGGGGGAGGGAGTGACCGGCAGCTTTATGCTCAGCGAATACCTCCCCGCCTTGAAGGGCACCTATGGCGATACTACGGTCTATGTGATGGAGGGCAGAACAGACGGGCCCAGTATGCTGGTGCTGGGCGGGACTCATCCCAACGAGCCCTCGGGCCATATGGCCGCCATCTCCCTAGTGGAGCACTGCACGGTAGATTCCGGGACCCTCTATGTGATCCCCCGGGCCAACAACAGCGCTTTCACACACAACGACGCGCAGGAGGCGTCCCCCCATTTCTATCATCTCCAGACGGCCAGCGGCACCCGGGAGTTTGTCTTTGGTTCTCGGGCCACCAACCCCCTGGACCAGTGGCCTGACCCGGACGTCTACACCCACCAGCCCTCCGGTCAGAACCTCTCCGGGAGCGAGACCCGGAATCTGAACCGGGGATACCCCGGCGTGGCGAACGGAAACATGACAGAGCGAGCCTGTCATGCTATTACTGAGTTGATTAAAGATAAGGAGATCGACATTACGGTGGACCTCCATGAGTCCTCCCCGGAGTACCCCACCATCAACGCCATGGTGGCCCATGAGAGCGCTATGGAACTGGCCTCCAACGCTCTGTTGGACATGATGCTGGATGGCGTGCAGATCAGCCTGGAGCCCTCGCCCCCCACGCTGCATGGCCTGACTCACCGGGAACTGGGTGATTTTACCGATACCCTGCCCGTCTTGATGGAAACCGCAAATCCCTCCCACGGCCGCCTGCGCGGCGCTACCAACGAGGAGTTGGTGCTGACCGGAAAGGACCCCTACTACCTGAAGGCAGCAGAGAATGGGTATGTCTGGGTTCCCTATGATGAAAATGGCGTGTCCATCGAAGAGCGGGTGGCCCGTCATTTGACCGGTATTCATTACCTCTGTGAGGAATATGGCACTCTCTATGGTGAGACGCTATCTATTGTTGGTATCCCCAGCTATTATGAACTGCTTAACGGCAGCTTGAGCGATTATTTGAATTGATTTGGAATGAACATAGCCCGCGCCCAGCCGGAGTGGACTTTCGGCTGGGCGCGGGCGTTCTGACCCGGTTATTCGAAAATGAATATAACATTATTAAGTAATTCGTATTTGATTTCCGGAAGTGCCCTCATATATAATATTGCCAAAAGAAGTGCCATCATTACCTGCTGCGAGGAGGAGGATATGTCCGTAATGGACGGCGTCCGCATCCCGCTGGCAGAGAAATTTTAAGGAGAGATGCAGTGTATGGGAAAGAATATTGTTATTTTAAACGGTAGTCCCAGGAAGAACGGTAATACCTCTGCCCTGGTTCAGGCATTTACCGAAGGGGCCCAGAGCGCCGGACACACAGTAACGGATTTTTTCCTGGATAAAATGGATATCCACGGCTGTAAGGGCTGTTTTGGCGGACACAGCAGCCGGGAGTGCCCCTGTGTCCAGCGGGACGACATGGCACAGATCTATCCCGCGGTAAAAGACAGCGACGTTGTGGTGCTGGCTACCCCGCTCTATTACTGGAATATGAGCGGCCAGCTTAGGACGGCAGTTGACCGTCTGTTTGCCCTGGAGGAGGGAGACGGCAATCTGCTCAGAGGTCACAACAGGGCTTCCGCCCTTCTGATGGCCGCAGAGGGCCACGGCTTTGAGGATGTTCTGCTGTACTACAACCACCTGATGGGGCACTTGAACTGGAAAAATCTCGGCCACGTCCTGGCCGGCGGGAACGGAGATGTAGGCGACATAGAGGGCAAACCGGAACTCCAGCAGGCCTATAATCTCGGAAGCTCCATATAAAAAATATCCCTGGTGCATGTCTCCAGGTTCCGGACCTTCAGTACCCGGCGGTCCATGACCGCCGGGCTCTGGCTCCCGGACTGGATCAGATAGTCGCACCGCTCCTGGTAGGCGGCAATCTCCTTTTTCACTGCCGCGTAAAACTCCTCCGTCATCTTGCCCCATGCGGCGGGGTCGCCGGCGGTGGTGATGGATTCACCCAGACAGCAGATGATGTCCCCCATACCCTTATAAATAGGCTCCCGGCGCTGGTACTGCTTGATCTGCTTGCGCTGATACTTTCGCAGGAACAGCGCAACCGTTTTCGGTGAGGCCAGCATGGCCAGCTCCGAGGTAAGGGCCCGGGAAATGTTACAGCCAAGCTCCAGGGAATACTTTTCCCCCCGGCCATAGGCGTAGCTGTTGCGCTTGTCCTGGGCGAATATCTCACGGAACCGGCCCAAATATTTGGAAATGTCCTTCAGTACGTCACTTTTCCGCACCAGGTCCAGCAAACCGGTGTTGACCTCGTTCTTCTCCAGCTTGCCCGGTTCATTGCTCCAGGCCCCGATAATGTTCTGCACCTCCTCGGCTTTCTCCACCGCCACGCTGACCGCCTGAGCAATGCAGGCGGTCAAATCGTCCTTGTTCTTGGCGGCGTTGGTGTCGATCATCTTGCCCACGGCCTCCACCTGACGGCGCTTGCTGTTCAGGTCACCGGCAGTCCGGGAAATAAACTCAGCGGCCGCCTCGTAGGCGGCCAGCTCCTTTTGTGCCGTCCGCTCGGTCTGATTCAAGCTGTCATCTCCGTTGCGAAGATCAGTGTAGACGCTGTCCTCCAGTCTGGTGGAGCGCAGCACCCGGCCGGTGGTGTCATTCTCCGGTGGTGTCATTCTCCGGTGGGGTAACAACATTCGCCAACGGAGAATTGAGAACCGCGTCGATGCAGGCCTCATTTGTTCCTGCCTCGTACAAGATCTTATATCGGCCATAAAACAGACATTTTCGATACGTTTCAGTGAGAAGAGACGGTTCCTCCTCATTTTTTGAGGTTCTGCAACCGCCGATCCTTCGAGAGAGAAGAAAGCGGTTGAGCAAAAAGGTGTAGGTCACCTTGGCGTCCAGACTCATGTCGGCGTACCTGGGGTGGAAAACAGCCAGCGGGGCATCTGCATGTGGTAGATCGTTTGCACGTCTGTCTGCTTCATCAGGGAGAAGCCAGGGAGTTCTTTCATCTGTGCGGCCCACATTTAGGGTCACCTCCTGGTAAAATTAAATCTTGAGCTTTTGATAAAATTATGATAAAATGCAGATAGTAAAAGCGAGGTGGTTTTATGATGCACATTCGGCCTGTTTCCGACCTTCGGAACAAATATCCGGAAATTGAAGAAACCGTTTTGAAAAGCGGCGAGCCGGTATTTCTCACCAAAAACGGATACGGTTCTATGGTGCTGCTCAGTCTGGAACAGTACGCCGTTCTGACAGATGATGTGGAACATGCCTTGGACGAGGCAGACCGGGCGGCACAGCTTTCTGATACCCGCTATTCCGGCGAAGAGGTTTTCAGCCGTGTAAGAGGGCGTATTCCTGGACGAAAAGCATTATGAACCGCGGATACTTTCGCTTTTTGAAGAAGATTTGAATGAGATCGTAGATTACATTACAATCCAGCTCCAAAACCCAGTTGCCGCTGAAAATCTGGTAGATGACATTGAAACAGCGATCCAGGAGCGTCTGCATTGTGCGGAGTCTTTTGAGCCCTATCACTCTGCCAAAGAACGGCGATATCCCTACTACCGTATCCAAGTGCGGAACTTCACGATTTTCTATATAGTCATTGGCAATATCATAGAAGTCCGGCGAATCTTATACAACCGCCGGGGCTTTAGTAAAATCATTTAAGCGTGGCCCGCCTGGACTCACCGTCCCGGTGGGCTGTCTGCTTCTTCCTCGGGGTTCATCATCCCCCCGCACCCCACTTATGTCGATCATCCCCAGGCCCCCGCTGGGCTTGGGAGCGTCCTCGACGCTGTACTTCCAGTCCTGGGCCGGGTTGACCTCCTTCTGGGCCGGCCCTTCTCCGGTCCTGCGCCCTCTCCGCTCGAAAGACTGTTGGATACGCAACTGGGCAAGGTCCGCATTGTAGCGCATCCGTTTATTCGGCAACCGGCTCCCATCCTGGCCGCGCCGCAGCTCCGAGTAAGACGGAGGATAGCGGGGTGTCCCGCTTGTCCGCGATTTCTTTTGCCTGAACAAGGGGATGAGACCAGAGCTTTGGCTGTGGAGCTCGGTTATATCCCTATAGTCCCGCCGAAAAGCAATCGAAAAAATCCTTGGGATTGTGATAAGCAATTGTACAAACAGCGCAATCAGGTTAAACGGCTTTTTTCGCCGCATTTCCACCCGCTATAATAAACTCGCTGTTATCTTCTTAGCCTTTGCCTATTTTGCTCTTATTGTTGACGCTCTTATGTGAACACTACCTAGGATAACTCCCAGATTGCTGCCGCCAGCCGTTTCGCTGCCGCGCCCAGCCCATCGAAGCCCACGGCTTGGCATTGACGATAGGAGCGGTTGCAAAGATCGGAGAACCATGCTATAATTGATTTCACAAAAATAGCCGGGATGGCTATACATGGACTGATTTGCAGCCGCTCATGCACGGCTGCAAATTGCCAGGAAAGGTAGTCGATATGAAAAAGAAATCTGTTTTTTTGTTTATATTGCTGAGCCTGTTGCTGGGCGTGACTGCCTGTGGGCGGCAAGCACCGCCCTCTGAGAATCCGGAGCCGGCCAGGCAGACGGTAGAGCTTACCGTTTGGGGGGCGGAGGAGGATACGGAGCTGCTTCAGGAGCTGATTGCCTCTTTCCAGGCCCGCTATGCCAACGAGGCCGACTTTCTGATCACCTGCCAGCCTCAGAGCGAGTCCAACTGCAAAGACGTCCTGCTGGGGGATTTGGAAGCGGGTGCGGATGTATTCACTTTCGCTGATGACCAGGTGGCCGCCTTGGCTGCCGCCGGAGCGCTGGACCCCATTGCAGACGCCGCAGTCATTCAGGGGGCGAATCTCTCTGCGGCGGTTGAGGCCGCCAGCGTGAACGGAATACTGTACGCCTATCCCCTGACGGCAGACAACGGCTATTTTCTCTACTATAACAAGGCATATTTCTCCGAAGAGGACGTCCAGACCATGGACCGGCTTCTGGCGGTGGCGGCGGAGGCCAAAGGACTGGTTACCATGGACTGGACCTCCGCCTGGTATGTCTATGCCTTCTTTGGCAACACCGGACTACAGGTGGGGCTGAACGATGACGGCCTAACCAACTACTGTACCTGGAACAGCACAGATGGACCGGTCACCGGAGTGGATGTGGCCCGGGCCATGCTGGACATTGCCGCCAGCCCAGGCTTTGCCAGCCGGACGGACGAGGAGTTTTTGGCCGGCGTCCAGGACGGCTCCGTCCTTGCCGGTGTCAGCGGCGTCTGGAACGCGAAGGCCATCCAAGAAGCCTGGGGCGAACATGCCGGAGCGGTCAAGCTCCCCACCTACACCTGCGGCGGCCAGCAGATACAGATGGCCTCCTTCTCCGGCTGCAAGCTGGTCGGAGTTAATGCCTACTCCCGGTATCCGGAATGGGCCGCGCGGCTGGCGGAATGGATCACCAACGAGGAAAACCAGCGCCTGCGCTTTGCTCAGCGGGGGCAGGGACCTGCAAACAGCGCGGCTGCGGCCTCCCCGGAGGTACAGCAGTCGGCGGCCATTGCGGCTCTGCTGGCCCAGTCGGAGTTTTCCCAGATCCAACGGGTGGGTGGAAACCTTTGGGATCCGGTCACAGAATTCGCGACCAGCATGGCCCAGGGGAATCCCTCCGGCGCGTCCCTCCAGGTTCAGCTGGACCGCATGGTGGAGGGCATAACGGCGCGGTGATTCGCCCGTCTGAAATGACAAGCACAGGGAGGCAAGCATATGAAAGGGAAGTTTACATTGCAGCAGCGTCTGATTCTGCCCATTGTTCTGCTGGGCCTGGTAACGCTGCTATCCAATCTTCTGGCAGTATTCAGCATCAACAATGTCCACGCCAACGCAGGAACCATTGTGGATGAATATATGGTCAGCGAGGCCCGGCTGGAGGAGATCCGCCGCTCCATGATGGATATACACCGGCTGTCCCTGTCCCATATTGTAGCTGCGGATCATAGCACCATGATCCTACTGGTGCAGGAGATTAAGGCGGAAGAAGCTATACTGGATGAGCGGCTTGCATCCTATGCGGGGTTTGTCGCACCAGACGACGAGGCGGTTTACCGCAGTCTGCTGGCCAATTATGACGCCTTCAAGCACGCGCTGGTCGGCCTGGTCTGTGCCAGCGCTGACCGCAAGTCACAGGATGCCTACGCCATGGCCAATGGAGAGGTGGCTGCTCAGAACGCCGCTGTGGAAGCTGGAATCGATATCCTTTCCGCCTCTGTCAGCGCACAGACAGAGAGCGCCCAGAACCGCCTTTTCATGGTCTATGCTGTCTCTCTCATTACAAGCGCCGCAGCGCTGGCCATTGGCGTACTTCTGGTATGGGCCGCCCTGCGGGTCATCCGAACCTACGTCATCGCGCCGATCCGAGGCGCTATGGACACTCTTCAGGACAGCTCTGAACGGCTCAGCAATGTGGTCAGGGCAGTTTGCAGACGCACCGAGACCTCCAGCACCAGCGCCCGGAAGCTCTCCGGCTTGACAGAGCAGCTGTCGGCCGCCTTGGAGAAGATTTCCCAAAATACTGCCGCAATCACCGCCAGCGCCGCCAGTACTCAGGAGGATACCGTGCGCGTGGCGGATGCCTGCGCAACCCTTAAAAGCTACTCTGTGCAGATGCTGGGCCGCTCGGAGGAAATGGAACAGTCTGCCCGCCAGGAAATGGAAATTGTACATAGCAGAACGGAAGAGATCATGTCTATTCTGAACGAGGCGATTGAGCAGAGCCAAAACGTGAATAAGATCGGCATTTTAACCCAGGACATTCTATCCATTTCTTCCTCTACGGATCTCATCGCCATCAACGCTTCCATTGAGGCCGCCCGGGCCGGTGCGGCGGGAAAGGGGTTCGCTGTGGTAGCCCAGGAGGTCCGCCGGCTGGCAGATGCCTGCGCGGAGGCCGCCGGCCATATTCAAGAGGTCAGCGAGAGCGTGACCAGTGCTGTGAAGTATCTCTCCGGAAGTGCTCAGGAGCTGGCGGACTATCTGGGACATGCCATTGAGTCCCAATTGGCACGGTCTGTCCAGTCAGGCCAGCAATACCGGGAGGACGCCGCCTATATCCAGAGGTCGATAGAGACCTTTAATCACCAGGCAAATGGACTGCGAACGGCTATGGAGGAGGTTGCCGGTTCCATCTCCTCCATCTCCGGAGCGGTGGACGGCGC
>CANDCW010000010.1 GCA_947383275.1 uncultured Bacillota bacterium | reverse complement strand
GCTGGTCTTTCGGTAAATACATTTTGAATATCGAACACGTCCAGGGCGATCCCTTTTCCGCGCCATCCCAGCTCAGTGTGACCGTGGACAGCCAGACCGCGGGCTTCCCTGCCGGATACTGGGGGACCCTCTGGAATCGCACTGCCTTGGAGGACTATCTTCTCCGGCGCTTTGGCCGCCAGGCCGGACACTTTTCCCACCAGGCTAAGGGCTCCGGAAAAAGCGGGGTTCTGGCCGTCACTGCTCCAGGCCAGGAGGTTCTGGAGCGGACGGACTGTGGGGTGCGCTCCGGGCGCGTCACCCTGCGCTTTGAGGTGGGATTTCCTGCCAACGGGCGGACGATCAACGCCCGGGAATTGGAGAAGATCCTGTTTGATTTCCTCCCCGTCTGCGTGGAACAGGGGTTACTGTATGCACGTACCCCGAAAGAGGATTTGGCAAGGGTCATCGCTCTGGCAGAGGACCAGCATTTCATCCGGGAGGAACTGGCCCGGCTGGGGCTGGCCGCCTTCGTAGCAGACGGCTCCATTCTCCCCAGGGAGAGCGGCGTCTCCGACCGGCCTATGAAAGACGCTGTGCCCTTCCATGCGCCGGATGAACTGGCGGTGACGCTGGAACTGCCCCACCGGGGACCGCTCCGAGGCATGGGCATCCGCCGGGGAATCACCCTGATCGCCGGTGGAGGCTACCACGGCAAGTCCACCCTGCTGAAAGCATTGGAACGGGGTATCTACGGCCACATTGCAGGGGACGGTCGGGAGTATGTCATTACCGACGCTACTGCCGTAAAAATCCGGGCGGAGGATGGCCGTAAAGTGACGGCTACGGATATCTCTGTGTTCATCAATCATCTGCCCAGCGGGTGGGACACTGCCAAATTCTCCACGCTGGATGCCAGCGGCAGCACCTCCCAGGCGGCCAACATCGCTGAGGCGTTGGAGTCGGGCAGCAAACTGCTGCTCATGGACGAGGACACCTCCGCTACCAACTTTATGGTCCGGGACGAACTGATGCAGGCGGTGATTGCCCGGGAGCAGGAGCCCATCACCCCTTTCCTGGAGCGGGCGTTGGATCTGTGGCAGAAGGCGGGGGTATCTTTGATTCTGGTGGTGGGAAGCTGCGGAGCCTACTTCCATATTGCCGACTGTGTGGTGCAGATGGATGCCTACCACGCCAAAAACATCTCGGAGCAGGTCAAAGCGGCGCTGAAAGGCCGGCCTGCACCCATGCTGTCTGCGCCTGGGTTCCATCTGCCTGCGGGCGGACGGGTTGTTGATCTGTCTGGCGACCGCCAGACCCGGAAGAACTACCGCGGAAACGGATACCGTCAAGAGCGGCTGAAGGTCAAAAGATTTGGGAAGACCGCCTTCTCCGTAGGGGACCGGGAACTGGATTTGCGCTATGTGGAGCAGCTGGTGGATGCCGGGCAGACTCTGGCTCTGGCTTACATGGTGCGCTACGCCCGGGAGCATCTGGCGGGACAGTCTGTGGAAGAAATTTCAGCAGCGCTGCTGCGGCTGGTGGAGTCAGAGGGCCTTGGGGCCGTCTGCGGCAATGCGGTTGTCCCCGCCGGCCTGACGCTGCCCCGGCTACAAGAGATATTTGCGTGTTTTAATCGCTACTGAGAAAAAAACAAGGCAACCTACATCTCAGAAATTCGTTATTCCTTACTATACTTGTCATAGCGGCACTGCTCAAATACAGTATTTCCCAACAGTGTAATCGCCTGCACACATTTTTCAATCTTTCTGTCCGCCGCTTTTATGATCTCCCGATTTTTTCAACCGATCTTTTCAGCAGCTTCACATCGCAAATCGAATCAGGCATACAGATATGCAGGCCGCCAACGATACTCGCGCCACACTTTTTCAAAAGCCGTGCAGAACATCCTGCTCCATCCCCGCTAAACAATCCCATTGTAGAAGCATTATAGAGAAAAAGCAATCAAAATTTCAAATTTATATGCAATCCATATCTTATTTTGATGTTGTTCATATCCTTGTCCACTATACTGGTGAAACCTCGCTTGGCCTTCTACTTGGTGGATGGTGTATTGTGGGGATAGAAAGGAGTTGCTGAAAATGTTAGAAAGTTTGACTGTAACCCCAACAGCTATCATCATCATGGCGTTGGTTGGTCTGTTCACACTGGTACTACCGCTGGGGCTTGGAATTTTCTTTTGGCGAAAGTCAAAGGGGCGGTGGCGGTTTTCTTCATTGGCTGTATCATATTCCCCGTCTTTGTGCTGATCCTGAAGCGGACTGCACACAGCTTCCTGCTCTATGGCGCTCCTGGAGCAGTGCTGCAAAGGAACATCTTTAGTCAGAGTGTTCCACAAAGGTAAAAGGGATTAAAAATCTGGTTCTGTGCAAAACGGAAGGACATGAAAGCGAGGCGAGCAAAATGATATATGCGTGTGATAGCTGTCACTTCCTGTTCTCCAGAGTATCACCTGTCAAACAGTGCCCGGACTGCGGGGAATCTACCCCATTGTGGACAAAACAGTCAGGGCGGTGGAGGTCTAAGCGGAGCTGCACCCCAGTGTGGACGGTCTGCTCTCCCGCATGGAACGGGTGGTCACAGCGGACGCCATTATTTTGGATAAATGTGGAAGCTAGTATAATCTGAACCGCAAATTGATTCAATCCGCCGTCCCGGACGAGAGCCGCCGGTTCGCAGCACGGTGCCAAGAGATGGAGCAGGCCCGGCTGGCTGGCCGCGTCAGCCCGGAGATTCCACTGCACCTGTCCCGGTTCTTCCCCAGTACCAGATGGTAGACCGTATGCCGATGCCCGTAGATCAGGTCTACCGTCTAGCTGAAGCGGCGCGGGGGTATTTGTCCCATGTCTACACTAGAAACTGCTGAGTCGCTATTCATGGAGTGTCCCCAGAAAGCCAATGGGATGGATGATATGCTCTTCTTTGGCGTCCAGGTCTAAAGCCAGGTCTACCAGCGCAATGGCCCGGCGGATGCTGCGATACCCGTACTTGCTCCGGATTTTGTCCAGCGTCCGGTCGATGTCGGCCCGGCGCTGGGCTTTTTGCTCCTCCGGGAACAGCGACAACCGCACAATGCCGTGGCGGGCCTCCTCGTCTCCAGCCACCACCACTGGCCTGTCCCGCAGCGTGGGATCATATAGGATCTCCACGCTGGCATAGAAATTGTTCATATCCGAATGCAAAATCACAGGCTTCATGTCCTCAGTATATGAGGGCAGTCCGGCCTTCATCCTCGAAAGGAGTAATCAGCATGTGCGGAAGATACAGTTTAGCACCGGAGCAGTCCAAGGAAATCGCCCAGCTTGTGGCCGAGGTGCGGGCGCGGTTTGGGGCTGCCGTCTGATCACCAGCGGATGCGCACTCTCTGTTGTGGTACCGCAATATAGTAAGAAGTACCAGCCATGAGGCTGGTACTTCTTTTGCCATACCAAATCCTTTTCGTTTGTCGTAAAACTGTCGTAAAATCCAAATGTGAATTTCCAGCTTCATAACAAATCACTGCATTTACACCAGATTTTTCAGAAATACGGTCCGTTTTTCTGATTTCTAATGCCGATTTTTAGTCCAGCGGCTTCATCGTGGGGAAAAGGACATCCTATAGATAAGTAGCCACTTATATGCCTGCAAATCCCTATTTTTTCGGCTTTTAGCAACAATTCAGATGGTATAACTCTTCGCTAATCTCCGGTAAAATTCTGCTGGATGGAGCAAAAGTGGAGCACGGTTGGAGCATGGAGCATCAAGGCATTGCAATCATATTTCGGATATCAGGGCGGTCTTCGTTTGGAACGCTAAGGGCATCCATAGCTTGATCTACCGTATAATTTAAGTTCTTCATAATGGCTCTGATATTTTCCAAAAGGGTCCCCTTCGCAGCTTCTTTTGCAACCTCTTTTCCAAAGTCCTCAAAAATCTTACTCATTGTTTGAACACCCTCCTTATCTTTCTTAAAATAGCGCACCCTGTCAGCCAGCAGCGCGTAGTTCATACTGTCCGGGTCTGTGCAAGAAAAATCGTGCATCAGCTTGCCTACTGGCGAATCGTCCCGCCAAGCTCCATTCACATACAGGATATGCGAACCGTCCCCAAACAAACCGCCTGTTTCCCGAATCGTCCGGTCAATATGATAGACAGGTCTATTCCCGCCGATCACGTCATGCTCTGTAATAAAAATAACGAAATTCTCTGGTAGATTTTCTGCATCGTCGCCCGTCAGCAGGATATTCGCGTCCACAAGGCTGCTGTTGTATCTGGCCCTCCTGGCCCCGGCCCCGCGATCATCCCGCTGTATTTCTATGTTGTATCTCTTTCCGGCACTGTCTACGGCAAGAATATCAAGTCTTACAGACCGCCCTTGCAGGTTCTTAATGGTGTACTGGACTTTTACTTCCACTACCCGCAAATCCGGTTTCTCCAAAATAATGTGAAGAAGAAGCTCCGTACATTCGGGACTGCCGTCAAAGCAGCGAGTGAAAAAATCATCATCAAAAAGCCGCAGTAACTTGATTCTTTGCAAGTACCCTTCCCGCCGCTGGTTATACTCGGCATAACCCATAGACCTCACCACCTTACTACTTGTATCATAGCACATAAAATTCCTCCCGTCAAATGGAAGAAGCCGCCGCACGGGTGTTCCCATGCGGTGGCTTCTTGGTACGCTTATTCACCGCTATTGTCGTTGACCTTGCGGCGTTCCTTCTGCTGATGTCTCATTTTTTCCTGTAGGCCGTCAAATTCTCGCTGTTTCAGCTCCTTGGTAACGTCCGTGTAAATATCCATCGTTGTGCCAAAATCAGCGTGACCAAGGGTTTCCTGCACGACTTTGATATTAACGCCAGCCTCTACGAGCCTTGTCGTGAAGGTATGGCGCAGAGAATGACAGCTAAAGCTGGGGAGCAGCAGCGGGCTCTTGGAGCCTTTGGCAAACTGAGCATCATTACAGTCCCGGATGATCCTGCGCAGGGCTTTGTTCAGTGTTCCATGATGCTGACAGTCCCCGTAGCGGTTGACAAAGATAAAGTCCGTATATCCGTCAATCTGCGCCCGACAGCGGATGCTGTTGAACTCCTGATAGCGTTTTTCTTCCAGAAACGCCTCTTTTACCTCGTCCAGCATCGGAACAGTGCGAGTACCCGCCCTTGTCTTGGTCTGATGCACGTTGAAGTAGCAGCCGTTTTCGGCGTGGCTATAATAGACCAGCGTGTGGTTGACATCAATCATCCCTTCTTCCAGGTCAATGTCGCACCACCGGAGGCCGCAGACCTCGCCAGCACGGAGGCCCGTGTACAGCAGTACCGTAAAGATGGGTTTCCAGTGGTGGTAAGGAGTATCCTCCCGTGCTAGAAAGTCCATAAATAAATCCTGCTCCGGAACCGTCAACGCTTTCCGGTGAGGGCTGCCCATATTGCGGCTCTGCTTCAACTCTTTCAGGAGATTATCAGAGACATTGGTGCGCATATAGCCATCCTCTACAGCTACCGTCAGGACTTGGTGCAGAACGGTATGCACATTATCAATCGTATTGATTTTCAGCCCCCGTTCGTCCAGCAGCTTATTGTATAACTGCTTCACATCGGAGCGTTTCAGTTCCCGTATCCGCAGTTGGCCAATATCGTCTTTGACGAACATATTATACATATAGCAGTAGTTTTGGAAGGTGTTGTCTTGCAAACCTCGCTTCATTTCCGCCCAAAGGTTGAAAATCTGGTTGACCGTTACATTTTGAGAGTCCGTGCGAAGTCCGGTAAACTTGTCGTTGGCAATCTCAGCTTCCTTCTCCCGCAGTTCTTCCAGCGTCTTTGTCGTAATACTGTGGCGCTTTCCGTCCGGCGTACTCCAACGATACATATAACCCGCACCGTTGCTCCGCACTGATTCACCAGGCTTTAGCAGCCTATGTCGTTTATCATACCTCTTTGCCATGTTGACCTCCTTAGAATGAGGGCGGCGTACCCTATATAGATACGCCGTCCCGTGTAGTGGGTCAGATGGAATACTGAGCGTTCAGGTATTCCTCCAACTTCTTCCGCTTGAACATCCGCTTACTGCCATTCCACATAATTATCTGACAGTTCGGAGTGTTGCTGATCTCCCGCAGTTTCTGCAAACCCAAGCCGGTGTATCGAGCGGCCTCGTCCAGCGTGAGCAAAAGTTTACAGGAAAGTTCAGAAATGGGAAGTTCCTTCTTTCCTACAATCGAAAGCTTTGCACTGGTGCTTTCTGCGGCAATGCTGTAATTGTCATTGATTGGTTGCTGATAGGGCGGTATAGGTGTGGTATTGGATTCAATCGTGTTCATATTTACCTCCAATTTTATTGATCGACTTGCCAGATGTATGTGACTCTAATCACTCGTGCATAGTAATAATACACTTATGATCTCCCTGCATTTTCCACTATGCACGGATAAAAGGGTCCAAAGACATATGACAATCTGCATAAAGCCATGTCCCTGTCCGGAACGACATTATCATACGGCAATACCGCCGACACATCACGGAACAAAATAAAATGAAATGTTCCTTGATATATCGGCGGTATTGCTAAAAGCGGAATGTTACCGAAACCATAGCCGTATGGGAATGTCACAATCGGAGACAAGGCTCAGCTTTTCGCCTCCAATTTCATCCGGTTTAGGTGTGAGAAGGCCACGTTTAAGGAGTTCCTGGTATATACGCTCGGTGACGGCGGCCCATTCGCAGTCATCATACTCGTGTTGGAATTTGCCTGGACTTGGCTTCCAGCCTTTTTCCATAATTTTTTCCCAGGTGATACGGAGAATGGCATCTACCATTTTATTTTCACATTGGAAGGACAGGTCAATGCTATTTTTGTTCATGAAAGCGAAAAATTTCTCTTTGGCCTGTTCCTTTTCCGTTTCTGAGCAGGGAGCCGTATCTAGTGCGGCCAGCAGACAGGAGGATATATGTCGGTAGCTTGCGGTGCTTACACTGTCAAATCTCTTGTTGATAATGTGAGATGTGATACCCTCGTCATTGTCGAGAATAAAGTCAAAAAACTCTATCAATTCCTCGGTCATTTGGTAACAGCGATCCTTTTTGAATAGATCGGGGATAATACCTAAGCTATGAAAGAAACGTTCTATGTGCTTACGCAGTTTGCGTAATTCGCTGTCATCGCTGTCAGTCCACTTTCGGCTGTTGATTTCGCCGCAAGTCTTATCACTTGCCTGTTGGCTTTCTTTCCAGGTTACTAAACCACTGCTGTCATGCTTACTGCCGTCCTCTTTGGGCGGCATTTTATCTCTAAAATAGGCGTAGTTTCGATTTAGACTTCTGCTGGCAATGTACTTCATCAAATAGTCCTGCTGAGAACGGACAGGTATTGCAGCGATTTGGGAATAGTCAGTAAATTCCCGTTTTGCCATGCTTAGATCACCTCCATAATCATTATAGGGGGCGAAGTGATTTAGGTCAAGATTCAAAAAGTAAGGATGCCGTGCGGAGACGAATTAGGTATCTACCACAATGGGAAAACTTGCGCAACAATATTGTAAATTGCTCTCAATTAGTACAGAAAGGAAAGTTGCAATTATGCTATACAAATATCCCGACATACTTACTGCGACCGATGTAATGGACATTTTGTCAATTTCAAAGAACACACTTTATAAAATGATTCGCAGTCATCGGCTCCCGGCGTTCCGTCTGGGTGACCGCTGCTGGCGATTCCGGCGCGAGGACTTGGAATACTATCTCAAATATGAAGTTGATGATGAATAAGGAAAAAAGAATCTGCCCAGGGGGATTCCTCCTAAGGCAGATTCTTTTTTGCTATATCTCAACGATCTGAGCGAGTACCCCTGTATTTTATGTTGTTCTGCCGTCCTATCCTTTTCAGATGCTCTTGAAATTGATAATAGTCTTTCTTTCGACCAGTGTACTTTTTGCCGGTATGGATGTTGGTGGTGTGCATTACCATATGGATGTGTAGATTGTCAGTATCTTCATGTACTGTAGCAAGCATTTGATAATCATCGGCATAATAATCACAGACTTTCCCCGCGATATAGGTCGCTATTTCCGGTGTTGCTTCGTCCCGGTCTTCAAAGGTAATGATGGAGTGTCGAATTCTGGTGCCTTTCAGCTTGCCATAGCTTTCGTCAAGATCAAACATCTCTTGGGCCATCGTATCCCTATGTAAATTCCGAGCAATGACGTATCCTGATTTGCATTTGCTTTCCTGCGTTACATAGTCAACGATGCTCTGATAAATATCATCATCTTTGTATTTATCCTTTGGGCTGACAGTTTTTAGTACCATTTGTGCTTTCCTCCGAATTATATAAATATTTCTAATAGATATGATAATAATTCTAATATTTATAAGTACACATTCTCTATTCTAATATAATATTATTATAGCATATCAATCTATTAGATTACATCCCCTATCCTTATTCCGCAAGGGGAATACTTTCACTGTAGGCAGATCATAATGATTGCCTGTGTAAAGTATTCCAGGGGCCCTTACATATGTTGTTGTGCTCTAATATTTTTTAATGCGCCGCTTTGAGCCTCATAATAGGGAAATTGAGAATGAAGTCAGATTGATTTTTGAGAAATTTTCTATGTTCCACCTGCACAACCAATTATACTTGACAATCTGTATTATCAAGACTATAATTTAAAATATTTTTGTGGTTTGGTGGTCTGTATGAAAAAGGAAGAACGATTGGAAAGAGCACAGGAATTGACAGATGCTTATAAGGCACTCATAGAACTTTTATCCAAGGGATCGGTAGCTCTTACGAAAAAAAGGTATCGTGCCATATTTGCACCTTGGCACAAAGCAGCTAAGGACTTATATTTGGTAGTTAGGAAAGGCTGGACTTACACTGCCAATAATCGTTTTCGATTTCCGTTTATACCTCTGCCTGAAAGCATTACATTTTTAAGTAAGGACCTGGGTGGTAGCATCTGGTTCCCTGTAGGCCAAATAGTAATAGTTCACATTAGATATTATGAAGATTCCTCAGAGCCATATATTGTCGCTCCAGTCGATACTATTCGTTCGGATCAGTGGGAGTATCTTAGAACTCATTCTCTCTTTCAAAAAGCGTTTCTAAACATCAAGTGGCCATCCAAAGTTTCCGCCGAGTTACAAGTAAGAGAGTCAGAAAACTGCTTGTCAGAAGACTGCCTGATAAAGCTGTTTCAAGCGTATTGGTATCATTTGTCGCACAGCCTGGCATTATTAACAGAAGTACCGTTGTTTTCACTTTCTTCGTGGACAGATTTTTATGGAGCTAAGGCACTGACTTACCATATCGGGATAGACACAGACTTATTTTTCCAGCCAGAGAGTCCGCTAGATATTTTTGAGCGTAGTACATTATGGCAATCAGATTTATTCCGAATCCTTTTTGCAGCGACAATTTTTTCAATTAGCAAGCCGATCCTGCGAGCCGCTGGGCTTCCGGTTGAGTTTATCTTGGATCTAAAGCAACAAAATGGTTCTGATGAAGATTTCATAGGATATGTTCACATATGGTTTTCGCTTTTGTGCAAAGTAGATTCAATTAAGGATAATCCGATTGATGTGATATATAGAAGCGCGACTTCTGAATTTGCCGATATAAAAGGTATTGAAGATGTTTCTCCTATATCACATCATAGTTTTCCGTATCTTTATAGTTATAAAATTATCTCCTATGTACTTGAAGGAGAAATTGATTATAACGATGAGGATAATGAGTCCACGGTATATGAGTATAGGGAGCCTGGGAAAAACAGAAGAAGAAATATTATGAATCTTTCAGCTAAAGCAATCGACAAATTGTGTACACTGCGAAATCTTCCAATTGTATTATCCACCTCTGAAGTGAAACATACATATCCTGACGAGAAATGTCTCTCCATAAGCGTCATAGTGGATGCACAGACGAGGGACAGTCGTTTCCATAATGAAAAGGTTAGAAACGATATTCTGGATTTGTATTCCGGTTTTCTCCGCTATCTTTCAGAACAAAATGAACAGAATGACGAGAGGAAGGACAAAACAAAGTCCAGAAAGGAGTTTGTTGCAAAAAAAGTTAAATGGAATGCCCGAAAATTGTACCAAACCAGCATAGCGCAGTTGGGCTTGTCTCGCCACGAAATGCCGAATTCGCAACAGCAGCATACTGCTTGCATTTTGACAGCCCTTGCTCTTCTTAGGCAATACATTGAAGAAACATTTCCCAATCAAAATTTATCAGGGACTAATGGTTCTATACTTCATATTGAACAAAGACTTCAGAGAATGGCAGGTGTCCGGACTGCCGGAATCGCCGTTTTTGCTGCATTTTTGAAAAATATTGCAGATAGCAAAGATAATTCTCTTATTTTTACCTATGATGATGAATATCTATATCTTCACTACAAAGAATATTGGCCCGCATTTGAAGCATATTGCAAAAAGTATGATGTTACCATTCAATACTCTGCTGCAAAGTTTCGCCGCGATATTTTGGCCCCGGATTTCCTAAAAGCCCAGTATCAGCCCACTAACGGAAAGTACCCACGTTTTGATTATCGGAAAAAGGTCGATGGAAAAGAGGCCACTGTAATTGCTATTTCTAAAAGAATTATTAGTGAATACACACCCAATGAGGGCAAAAAGCCCCCAAAGCATACATAACTGTACAATCGTGCCAAATTATTAGTTTATTATTTATAGGAAATAAGGCCCTGCTCCCAATTTGTATCTATAAGGGAGCAGGGCCTTATTCTGTATTTCAGAAGTGCGACAGCCGACTTTTATTCAAAATGGGGAGGAAATAACCATGATTCGCAAGATTTTGACCGCAATCCGCAGTATTTTATGGGGACTGGTAGCAGGACTGGTTTCCCGCCACGCTATGGCCTGAAAGAAAGGAGGGGTGGAATGATTTCTAACGAGAAACCGCCTATTGACGGCAAAGGTATCTGGGCTGTTGTTTTAGCTGCCGCTGCCACAGCTTTGTGTGCGGTTATTGATCTGCTGCTCCAGGGGGAGAACGCTTCTGATGACGGCGAGTGAACGAGAGCCAAACGGTGACGGCTCCGAGCAGTACGACACCTATTGTATCCGGTGCGGTAAGCCTCTGCGTAGCAGTGAAGCCTACTATTCCAAGTACGATCCTGACTGCGAAGAATCTATGTGCCGCAAATGTTACGAACGCTACGAAAAATCTTTTGAAAGTGAGGAATAAGAAATGCCCGCCAATGTTGAAACCATGTTCTATGTCCGCGAAGCCCCCTGGCACGGCCTTGGTGTCCGTGTCGAATCCGCGCTGAACTCCGAGGATGCCCTGGTGATGTCGGGGCTGAACTGGAATGTACTCCAGAAGCCCATTATGACCACCTCTGGCACCCCCGTCCCTGGCTACAAGGCCAACATCCGGGACACTGACAATCGCGTTCTCGGCGTGGTTACGGACCGCTACCGTGTTGTCCAGAACTCCGAAGCCTTTGCGTTCACCGATGCTCTGCTGGGCGAGGGTGTGCGGTATGAAACCGCTGGCTCTTTGCAGGATGGCAAGAAGATCTGGATTCTGGCGAAGCTGCCCGACAAGTACATCATCGAGGGCGATCAGATCGACCCCTATCTGGTATTCAGCAGTTCCCACGACGGCAGCGGCTCTATCAAGGTTGCTATGACACCGATCCGGGTAGTCTGTCAGAACACTTTGAACCTTGCCATGTCCACGGCAAAGCGTTGCTGGTCTACAATCCATATCGGCGATTTGGCGGCAAAGATGGACGAGGCCCACAACACCCTGCTTCTGGCTGAGAAGTATATGGGGCGGCTGGGGATGGAGTTCTCCCGCCTGTCCAAGATCAAGCTGTCCGATCAGAAGGTCTTGGAGTACATCGACCTGCTTCTGCCCATGGATGAGCAGCCCACCGACATTCACCGCAAGAACATTACCCGCATCCGGGAGGATATGAAAGCCCGGTATTTCGATGCCCCCGATTTGCGGCACGTTGGCAAGAACGCCTACCGCTTCGTTAATGCCGTGTCCGATTTCGCCACTCACGCCAAGCCGCTGCGCAACACGGCCAACTATCAGGAGAATATGTTTGCCAAGACCATTGAGGGCAATCCTCTGATTGACAGAGCCTACGAGCTGGTCACGGCGGCGTAAAGCACTTTATCATCAAAACTTTGAAAAGGGCTGGGAGGTTCGTCCTCCTGGCCCTTTTCTGCGTTCTGGAGGGATGGATTTGGAGAAACACTGTGACACCTGCGCCTATTCCTACCGACCTAAGAATCGGAAACCGCTGCGCCTGTTTCACAAGCCCCGGCAGCATTGTAAATGCCCGGAATACAACTCACCGGAGTACACCAGCGAAATGTTCATGGAGGATCGCAGCCATGATTACTGCCGCTTCTGGACTCCGAGAGAGGAAGGGAAAGCCTCATGAAAAACAACTATTCGATTGCGGAGCGTAACCGCATTGTGGAAGAGAATCTTCCTATGATCGACAAGGTGATTCGCCGCAACTGGTCGCTGATGATCGCCGCCCACCTGGACTACGATGATGTGTACCAGGATTTAGCGATTCGGCTGATCCGCTGTGTCGAGAACTACGACCCTGACAAGGGAACACTCCATGCCCACATCTATTCTCAGCTCAAGTACGAACTGCTGAACTGCAAAACGCCCCTCAAACGGACGGGAATCACGGGCCTTCCGTACAATTCCAGATGGAATGATATTCTGTCTTTGGATGCGCTTTCTGAGGATAACTATGCCTTTTCTGTGGCGTGATCACGCCTGTTACTATTAAGGGAGGATGATAAAGAATGGCAGTCGTTTTAGCGTCAACCGAAAATATGTCCTATGAGGACTGGCTGGAGCACCGCAAGCTGGGTATCGGCGGCTCGGATGCTTCGGTCGTGTGCGGCATCAACAAGTACAAGTCCCCTGTGGAGCTGTGGCTGGATAAGACGGACCAGCTCCCGCCCCAGGAGGCCGGAGAAGCTGCCTATTGGGGAACGCAGTTGGAGTCCATTGTCCGGGCCGAGTTCACCAGGCGTACCGGGATCGAGGTCACAAAGCCTGATGTGATCCTCCAGAGTGAGGAACACCCGTTCATGCTTGCCAATCTGGACGGCGTGTGTGAAGTCCCGGATGTCGGTGCCTGCATCTTCGAGGCCAAGACTGCATCGGCGTACAAGGCTGGTGAGTGGGAGGATACCATCCCGGACGAATACCAGTTGCAAATTCAACACTACATGGCGGTTACTGGCTACGCTGGGGCATACATCGCTGTCCTGATCGGCGGCAATACCTTCCGCTGGAAGTTCGTGGAACGCGACGAGGAATTGATTTCTATGCTCATTGAGCTGGAATCGGCCTTCTGGAACCATGTGCAGGATTGCACCCCTCCGCCGCTGGATGGTTCTGATGCGGCAGCTAAGTTCCTTTCTGAGCGATTCCCCACGAGCAAACCCACGTCCCACATCACTTTGCCTGACACCGCCGCTGATCTGTTGGCCCAGTATGATGAAGCCTGTGCAGAGTTGGAGGCCGTCACCGAGCGCAAGCAGAAAGCCGAAAATCTGTTGAAGGAGATGCTGGGCGACAATGAAGTTGGTACTACTGCGGGTCGTGTCATCACCTGGAAAAGCGTAGCCCAGGAGCGGTTGGACAGCAAGACGCTGAAAGCGGAGCATCCGGCACTCTGCAAGAAGTATACCAACAAGACATCGTACCGCCGCTTCACCATCAAGGCGGTAAGCTGAATGGAGGTCAATCATGGACAACGCAAAACTCAAAGCCCGCATGAGCGGCAAAGTGCAGGAATTGCAGCAGCCCCCGGTATCCATTGTTACTCCTGATACCTCTCCGGCCCCGCTGGAATCCACCTATCTGGCCCTGACCAACAATGCCCTTGACATCATCCGGGCCAATCTGAAAAGCCAGCCCTTGTCGCTGGATCTGTTTGACATCGTGAAGTCGCCCTCTGGCGGCTCCACGGTGTTCTCCGTTCCGGGACTGTCGGGGGATGAACCCGCAAAGGAGCTGATGGGTATCGTCCTGGACTACACCACCCCTCGGGCCTATTGGGATACCCCTGATCCTGTGGAGGGTACGCCGCCTGTCTGCCTGAGTCAGAACAGCATCATTTCCGAGGACGGAAAAGCCTGTGCGCACTGTCCGTTCAACACGTTCGGTTCCAAGGATGGCGAGAGCAACGCCAAAGCCTGTAAGGAATCCGTTTTGCTGTTCCTGCTGCGCCCCAACAACATCATTCCGCTCCTGGTGCGAGTTCCTGTCACCAGCAAGCCCCGGTTTCTGAAATACTCCACCCGCCTTTTGAGTACCCTGACACCGATCAGCAGCGTGGTCACGAAAATCACGCTGGAGAAGGCCACCAGCAAGCAGGGTAAACCCTACGCCCTGTTCAACTTCGAGGCGGTGGGGACGCTCAGCCCGGAGGAAGCGGCTCAGGCGAAAGTGTTCGGGCAGCAGTTTATGGAGATCGTGAACGCTACCCAGCTTGTGCCGGAGCTGGCGGAAGCTGGCTAAGGCAGATGCAAAGGCCGGCCAAGGTGCAACCTTGGTCGGCCTTTATGAAATCAAGGAGATGTCTTCATGGAACGACCGATGACTACCGGAGAACTGTTTGAGAAAATTTGTTCTCTTTTGAAAGAAAAAGGTAAATTACCTGACATTTTAGACTATCATCTTGGCCCCATCCAGCCGAAACCGATCACCAATTATGCGTTCGATGTGAGGAATAATCTGGATTATGGCGGGAGTGAGGGAATCTATTTGGATCTCACTCTTGAATGTTGCGAGGGCAAAGCAACCTGTTTCAAAGACCTTGGAACCTTCAAAACGCTTGGAACCAGCGATCAGGATATGCACACCATGGCGGCACTTCTGGCGGACTTTATGATCGAGTCCACTCGGTACATCAACGCTAACCTGGATGATTTTACTTGGGAAGGTGCTAATGTCTATCCTGTTGATGATTCTGGAGAAAACGCCAACTGGGGTTATTCGTGCCACACGATGGAAGATGCTCTGAAAAAGAAGGACGAACTTCTTGAAAAATTCCAGAAAGTTGTTGTTCGGGATAACGCTACAAGAAAAGAAATTGTTTATGACAGAAAATGCGTCAACTGATAAGGGACGCCGCTTAGAGGGACCGCTATATGAACTAGCCCCGATATTTGAATCAGAGATGAGACAAATGATCTTGTTTAAGAATCGGATCACAATCAAGCGCGTCAGTCCGGAATATCTCGGAAAAGTCATAGACGAGCGTATCCCCTGTGGACGATTCCTTACAAAAGAAGGACGTAACTGGGTGGCGGTAGACAACTCTACCGGGGACGCATGGACGGAGGAATTTTCCCGCAAGCGTCAGGCCATCCGCTGGCTGCGTGGAAAGTTCGAGGTGAACTAATACAATACCGTGTCTACATTACAGCCTTGCGTACCAAATATGTCCACCATCTGTAATTTTCACTTGCATAAGTATGAGAAATGCCTTATTATAGAGACAGCAACAAACATTATTTAACTTATGCGGAGGTCAGTTATGGAAAACGAATTGGTATTCGATTTGGATACGGTCGCTGAGTATCTAGTAGAGAAGTGTGGATGCACTGTTGAAGATGCGGATATGTACCTCGTTGGTGAAGATGAGTATCTTGCCTCAATCGGTATCAGTGGGTATAGTCACGAAGATGGAATGCCATTCCTCACAGTTGAGGAGGGGGCTAATATTGTAGTCGAAGCTCAAGCTGTTGAAGACTATGTGGTTGAACACA
The DNA here is from genome assembly GCA_947383275.1 of uncultured Bacillota bacterium. GTDB lineage: Bacteria > Bacillota > Clostridia > Oscillospirales > Oscillospiraceae > Lawsonibacter. The sequence goes on along the minus strand of CANDCW010000010.1, from coordinate 35,040 downwards.
AAGGATTAGATAGAGCGCTTGTAGAAAAGCTTTATCAGGCAGAATTGGAATATATGGAAGAAAACGGGTTTATAAGTGCTGCTGATTTGTCCTAACAGATATAGAACTTGGGCCTGTTCTTGGCAAACGCTGCGGGAATGTGGTAGCTGTAGGTTTCTGATTTGCACAGTAGCTACTAAACTTGATTTCCGCTCAAGTGGACTGTCTCAAGGCAACCGTTTGTTGGTCTGATTTTCTGAAAACAAAACGCCCCAGAATCACTTGATTCTGGGGCGTTTTGTTTCTAAATTAACATTCCAAGCGGATTTGCTATGTAAAATGAGGAGATGTGACGATATGCAACGATTCAATATCAACTGGACCGCTAAAGCCCTTTCAAATCAAATGGAGAAGGGCAAGGTAAACTATGACAACGCCGTGCAGCGCAATCTTGTGTGGGACATTGAGAAAAAGTCCCTCCTGATCCACAGCATGATCTATGGCTATGCGATCCCCGCAATGTACTTTACCCGTGACGAGAACGGCGTTTATGACAGCCTGGACGGAAAGCAGCGGTCAAACGCCATCAGCGAATTTCTCCATGATGAATTTCCGCTGTCTTCTGATACCCCTCCCGTTATGGACGAAAACGGGAGCATGGAGGACATCAGCGGAATGTATTTTTCCCAATTACCGGAGTGGGTTCAGGACAAGATCAAGGACTATAACCTGACCATCTATTACTATGCAGATATGACAGAGCAGGAAATCCGAGAGTTTTTCCGTAGGCTGAACAACGGTAAACCCCTGTCGGCAATCGAGCTGACCCGTGCCAATGTCCCCAGCTTGACGATTTTTCAGCAGCTTGCCAAGCACAACGCAATTCAATTTGTGGTTTCGGAGGCTGGCAGAAAGCGTTTTACGGACGAGATGATTGCCATGCAGCTTTACCAGCTTATCACTGAGGAATATCCCGATTTCTCCACCAAACCCTTTCGGGAGTGGGCCAGCAAGGTCGAGGTCAACAGTGAAGTGCTGGACACGATTAACTCAGGGCTGGATGCCTATATGACGTTCGCCAAGAGCCTGATTGATGTCAACAACAAAGTCCTCCGCACCATTAAGGGCAGAACGCATTTCATCAGTTGTGCCTATTACTGCTGTCTGGCAGTCGAGAATGATGTGAGCCAGGACGAAATCAACCGTACCTTGACCGAGTTCTTCAGCGGCCATCCTTCCATATCGTCGGAGTACAATCATACGGTATCTGCTGGCAGCGCAAAGCCTACTTCTGTGCAGACACGGCGGGATACTATGTGGTCTTTGCTCCCCGCAACCAGCGAATCAGAGGAACCTGACCCGGAAGAAACTGATCCTGATAATGCGGACGATTCAGAACAATTCGAGGAGGAAAATTATGCGGTGTAAGCATTGCGGCGCAAAAATTGTCCGTATCCATACCATGGGAGGCTCAGCGGTTTGCTGGGCCTCTCCTGCTACCTATTGGCCCGTGCGAGATAACGAGGCTCGGGAACTACTGACACCAAACGGGGATAGCGTTTATGGCAATCTGACCGGAAATCTGCAAGATGCCGTTGGTGTGGGGTATCTCCCGCATAGCTGTCACCAAATGTTTCTGATCCTCCAAGGCCGGGACAGTTGGGATCGTCCTGTCTACAAAGGGCCTGATGGGAACCTGTATGTCGATGTTGACCCTCGGAAAGACTGGGAGCCAAATATCTGCACCAAATATCAGAACGACTTTGATGGGGAACCGGATGACCCGGTGAGGGGTATTGACTTCATCTTTACGCCGTGCCGGGATGTCTGGTAAGAGGGAGGATTCGCAATGACATACACACTTATTGAAGAAAACGGACAGTATGCTCTTATTCTGCGGGGGGAGAGCATGACGCAGTATGCCGTTGTGAGCGGCCTAGACAGGGAAGCCGGAAGCTGGGACTGGACGTGCTGCTACTACGATTTCGATAAGCTCTCAGGACTGACGAAAGCTGAGGCTCTTTTCCAGGCGTTGGACTACTACCTGATGCGCACCAACGAAAAGCATATTCCCTGGGCCAGAATGAGTGAGATCGCCACGGTTCTGAAAGATGGGCTGATCGAGGACGGTGAGGAAGAAGCCTACCGCTACATAGCTGATGTGGCCGAATTGTCGGAAACCGAGGCTGAATACTTTGGGCTGGATATGGAGCAGTACAGAGAAGCCATAGGTGAAGATTCGGATAACCCCACAGCTCCGTCCAGCACAGGCGGTGATTACAGTCCTGCCAATCCCTGGGATGCACCTGGAATGAGTGCGCCTGATTTCATATAGACGTTCCATTAGGGTGTACCCAAACGAAACAGCGAAAAAGCGTCCCATTAGAGTTGGTTTTTGAGTTTTGGTACGTTCCAGACTTGAAACCGACCCTAATGGGACTTTTACGCAAATTTGTTTTTTGATAGGGGGAAGTTGGAATGAAAATCGGATATATCCGGGTTAGCACCCAGGAGCAGAACACCATCCGGCAGGAGGTTCTAATGCAGGAACTGGGCGTGGATGAAGTCTACATCGACCGTATGAGCGGCAAGAACGCCAACCGCCCGGAACTGCAACGGATGATGGAGTATGTGCGCCGTGGCGATACGGTGATCGTGGAGAGTATCAGCCGCTTCGCCAGAAACACCCGTGATCTTCTGGAACTGGTGGAGCGGTTGACGGCGAAGGGTGTTGAGTTCGTCAGCAAGAAAGAGTCCATCGACACCACCACGCCTACGGGGAAGTTCATGCTGACCATCTTCGGGGCCGTGGCGGAGTTGGAGCGGGAATATATCTTGCAGCGCCAGCGGGAAGGTATCGCTATCGCTAAAGAGCAAGGGAAGTACACTGGACGGAAGGCCACTCAACCGCCAGACTTTGATCGTGTGCTTGCCCAGTGGCGCAGGGGCGAGATTACAGCGGTGGAGGCCATGCGGACATTGAAATTGAGTAAGACCACGTTCTACAGAAAGGTACAGCAATCCGCCAAGGTAAATTGACTGCTTGTATCTTTAGCGGAGAATTGATATACTTTAGGTGCTGAAATGGGGTGGTGTAATGGAGCTTGAACGGCTGGAAACGCTGAAAGACAGCGAGAAAAGTAAGATTTATCTTGTTTTCGATACGAAAAACCGCCGTATGCTGGTGGAAAAGCATCTGTTAGGCAATCTACCCATCTATGAGCGGCTTTTGGAACTTCCCCACCCCTATCTCCCCAAGCTTTATGAAGTGCGCTATGGGCCAGAGGAAACAGTCATTGTGGAGGAATACATAGAGGGCCGTTCCGTAGCTGAGGCCCACCCAACGGAAAAGCAACTGCGAAAATGGCTGCTGGAACTGTGCGAGGTTTTGAGCCATTTGCACCGGAACCAGATTGTCCACCGGGATATAAAACCCTCCAATCTGCTGATCGGCGCTGACGGCCATATCCGGCTCATTGACTTTGATGCCGCCAGAGAAGAAAAGCCACAGGCGGAGAGTGATACCCGCCTGATCGGGACCAGAGGTTATGCGCCCCCGGAGCAATATGGCTTTGCCCAGACAGACGGACGAGCTGACATTTACGCTTTGGGCGTTACCTTCCAAGAACTGCTGGGAAAAGAGACAAAAAAGCGGCGTTGGCGGCATATTCTGAAACGTTGTACGGCTTTGGAACCGAAACGCCGCTATCGGTACGCATGGCAGATCATATGGGCTGTCCGGGCTGCACAGGTGCGGAGGTATGTACTGCTGCCGCTGTTCTCCGTGCTGGCGTTCTTGATCGTGGCATTATCTAGCTTTGTAGCGTGGAGCTATACGACCGATACCGACTTCCGGGGAGCAATAGAAATTGTTTTGAGTTCCCACAGGGCATCGGTCTTTCGGGATGCTGATATTCCCGCCTTGAAGCGATTCCAAGCAAAACTGGCCCTATTTGCAGGAAATGAGCAGGAAGCGTATCAAGAACTGTTGACCGTATTACCAGAGAACCTTTCGTATATTTCCACAGGATATTGTGATGAAAACGGAAACTTGCTGTTCGGCGGCTTTGAAACCAGCTTTTCAATTCAGCATGGAATTTTGCATTACCGCTCGTTCCAGGGACTATATGCCGCAAGTGAGAGTGGCTATCGTTACATTCCCACGGAAAGCTGTAGCCCCTATGCCCCGGCAGTTCTGGCGTTGTATCAGCTATCCGTTTTTGACGATTAGTAAAATAAGACCGCTGACCTATCTACGGCCAGCGGTCTTTGCTATTCCAGCACGTCAATATTATTGTCGTAGAGCAGTTGATTGGCCTCCAGGATTGTCTTACCGTGCCCTACCGCATACAGCAGCAGAGCATCCCGTGGGTCCCTGGGGTACAGTTCCCGGTAGCCAGCCTGTTTGAGCAGCTTTTGTGTTTCATCCGCAGTCAGGCCCATCCCAAAGGCCAGGGCAATCACCTTATCACGGGACGGGTACTTTCTGCCAAGGAAGATCTGATAGACATAGGCCCGGTTCAGATTCGATTGCCGCACGACATCCGCTTTGGACAGATTCTTTTCTCTGAGCCATTCTTCCAAATATTGCGGCAGGCCACCCAACTGCATTTCCTCATGGTTTTCAGCCAGAAAATCCAAAATATTGTTGGATTCTTTGATTTCGTTCGCTAAATCATCAGTTGATTTCATGCTGTGCAACACCTCCACCCTCACTATAGCACCATTATAGCACAAAAAGGTTAGCTGGCGGCTAACCTTTTCTGCGTTTAGATGTTTTATAATGGGCAGGAGGTCACGACAAGGATTCATCTTCCGAAGAAGCGTCTTCTTCCGTTAAGGAATTTTCCGGGTCATCTTCCCTGGAGTTCATTGCAATCAGGAACGTCTTTAGAAGCTGCTCGGCATAGGTGCGTTCTTTGTCCGTGCAGCTTTCCAGCAGGAGTGACAGCGGTTCGCTGAACTTCACTTCACGTTTACCAAATAAGATGTAGTCTGTTTTTAACCGAAGAATTTTGGAAATCTTGCAGAGCGTAGGGACGGACATACCCTTGGCTCCAAGCTCAATGTCGGAGCAGAATTTAGGCGTAACGCCAAGATATTCTGCCAGTTGTTCCCTTGTGTAGCCTAAATATTCCCGCTGGCTGCGGATTCTGGTCCCAATCGCTAACAAATCCATGTGGGTTTCCTCCAAATTCTGTTGCGTATAGTCTATCCCGAAAAGTTGTGTTGATAAATTAGCTTTCAAGGTTTCTATGTAGAATTTTAAAGAGGATATATAAAGAAGTTTAAGAGTTGAAAACGGATAACTTGTAGGGTATAATTTGCCTGTGTACGATTTCAAGTGGTCTATGAGAGCCTATAACTGGAAAGCAAAATGACTTTAACTTTAGGGAGTATGGAGGTAAACCGAATGGATTCAGGCAAGTTTAAGTATGGAATCGTTTTTTGCGGTGGTGGTGCAAAGGGAGCTTATCAGATCGGCGTATGGAAACGTCTGAGAGAACTGGGGGTTGACAAAGAGATCATTGGGGTTTCCGGTGCATCTATCGGTGCTATGAACAGTATGCTGTTTGCGCAAGGGGACTACAATGCCGCAGAGGAAGTGTGGAGACAGACAAAGCAGAGTGATATAAAGGCATGGAACCAATCAGCATGGCAGTCCACTATTCAGAGTTTGACTTCGTATGGAGTGGGAAAAGCGGCTACTGGGGCCTTGCTGAGAACAGGACTGGAATTGGCAAATCCACTGTTTTCGCTTATTTCAACGCTTACAATAGGAGCAACTGCCATCAATTTATCCAATCTTGCAAAAAATGCGAGCTTCTATAGCCCAGACCGCCTGAGCGATATTATGCGTAAATATGTATCGCCAGAGGGGATAGCTACGACAAATAAGCAAGTATATACGGCACTAACTTCCATTGAAGCGCATATGCCAAACAAGCTGGAATCCAAGATGGATTCGTTTCATCCAGCCTGTCGGTTTGCCGGAAGCATTGAATACCGTTCTTGGGAGGGCCTTACTTATGAGGAAATTGTGGAAACTGTTCTTGCATCGGCGGCATTCCCTGGAGCTTACCCGGTTTCGACCCATAGAAATAAAACATATACAGATGGTGGTATGTTGGATAATACACCTGTAAAGCCATTAAGAGATGCCGGATTTCGGAACATCATTGTGATTCATCTTGATTGCATTCCTAATAAAAAGGAGCGTCAAAAGAAGGAGGAAATGGTCAATTCCCAGGGAAACGGCTGGACTAAATTCATACACATCTGGCCCAGTGCATCTCTTGGAAAGCTTCTGGAAATTAGTACTGATTTGACACGAAGGCGGATCAATTTGGGCTATATGGACACAGAAAGTCAACTGATTCCCTTGCTTGATCGTACCAAAGATGCAGAAGCGCACTACAACCTTGCCAAAAATATTTATGTGCAGTCCATTCGGAGTGCGGTTCTGTCACAGGACAAGAAAAGATTTCTGACTTTCCTTCAGACCGAGGCAGGAGCAGCAATGCTTCGCAACTATGAGTATGCTGCTGACTTGGGATTGGAGCAGGCAAAAGAGATGGTACGGCAAATACATAGAATACAAGAAGAAAGCGAGGAAGGAAAATGAAAAAGAATATCGTACTTTTCGCCGTCCTATTCGTTTTGGCTTTTCTGCCAGGATGCGGCGGCCAGACCGAAGGCGTATCAGTCACAGACGTTCCGCAGGACACACTTGTCGAATCAAGTACAGCGGCGGAACCTGTTGTAGAATCTACTGATGTCCCGGAGCCAGTATCAGAGCCGAAGCCAGAGGTTGTACCTATTCCCCAGCCGCAAGCGGATGGGACAGGAATCAGCTTTGAATTTCCAGAAGATTGGAATACAAATGCTACCGAAGGAATACAGAATTTACAGTCTATGGTAAACAATGCTGGAAATCGTGTTTTATACGGGGTTCTTCATGGCTATATGGATGCGCAGGAAATCATATCCATGCAGTTAGCTGACAGTTCCGTAACCCCAGGAGAATTTGTCACTGGCTATGATCTGTCGTATGATATTACGCTGAATGATGAAACACGCCTCCGACTGAGCTTAACCGCAACAGGCTTTCCTGATGAGAGTGGCGGAGATGTGATATTTGATGGTATTGCCAGTGCATATGTTTATCCTGAATTTGCGAATTATTATTGGACGCTGGAGTGCGAAGATATGGAGGGATGGGGCGATTGGGTTTATCAGATTGTAGAGGGAAATACTATCTTATATTATTCTATTTCTGCTGACTTTATGGCTGATGATTATTCCGATTACGGCGGTTATGACGATTTTTCCGACCCAGGTAATGACGCTTTTGAGGAACCTACCCGGCTTACTCAATATGAGTGGCCCGATTACTGTGATGAGACAGATTGCTTGATGATGGAATCTGTTGGGCTGCAATACAACGAGTCGTTTGGAACTGCGACAAAACTACTTACAAGCGGCTCTCTCATTACAATCAGCATTATACCCAAAATCGGCGGAGGCGCGGAGTATGGGGCTAACGTCAGAGTGGATAATTCAACCACGATACCAGTAAAAAGTTCAGACGGTATCAATTATCAATGCAAATCCACAGGCGGACAAGGTGGAAATATGGGTGGATACTCTGAGCTGTGGATCACACTAACCAAAGATGGATGGAGCAACTGGTATTAAGTAAAAACTCCGCAGGGCAGATTTTGAAGTCTGTCCTGCGGAGTTCTCTTTATAACTTTTCAAAACTCTTGCGCCAGATGGAGCAAAAATGGAGCATTTGCCCGTTTTGGAGCATCTAAAAATCCTTGAATCCCTTACGCCGCAGCGGTTTGCCTAATCCACCGGCTTCATCGTGGGGAAGAGGATAACCTCCCGGATCGAGTCTGCACCGGTAAGGAGCATCACGCACCGGTCAATGCCAATGCCCAGGCCACCCGTGGGAGGCATTCCATACTCCAAAGCCGTGAGGAAATCCTCGTCCATCATGCCGGCCTCCTCGTCTCCCTTGTCCCGCAGCTCCACCTGCTTCTGGAAGCGCTGGCGCTGGTCAATGGGATCATTCAGCTCAGAGAAAGCGTTGCCCATTTCGCTGTGGCAGATAAACAGCTCGAACCGTTCCGTAAGCCGGGGGTCCTTGGGGGACCGCTTAGCCAGGGGGGAGACATCCACCGGGTGCATGGTGATAAAGGTAGGCTGAATCAGCTTCTCCTCCACCTTCTGATCAAAGCACTCGTACAAAGCGTTGCCCCACGTCTTGTCCGCCGTCTCAGGCAGCTCCACGCCGATGGCCTTGGCCGCGGCTATCGCCTCCTCGTCGGAGGAAATCGCCATAAAGTCGATGCCGCAGTACTGCTTCACCGCCTCGTGCATGGGCATACGGGGCCAGCCGGGGGTCAGGTCGATGTCCTCTCCCTGCCACCGGACCTGATAGGTGCCCAGAATCTTCCGTGCGGCAGAGGACAGCAGGTCCTCAAACAGGTCCATCATGTCGTTGAAATCGGCGTAAGCCTGGTACAATTCAATGGTAGTAAACTCCGGATTGTGCTTGGGATCCATACCCTCGTTGCGGAAAATGCGGCCGATCTCATAGACCCGGTCCATACCGCCCACGATGAGCCGCTTTAAGGGCAGCTCGGTGGCAATCCGCATGTACATGTCAATGTCCAGCGTGTTGTGATGGGTAATGAACGGCCGGGCCGTAGCGCCGCCGGAGATGGTGTTCAGGACCGGGGTCTCCACCTCCATAAATCCACGGCCATCCATAAAATCCCGGACGTGCTTGATGAACTGGGAGCGGATCATGAAATTACGCTTCACTTCCGGGTTGACAATCAGATCCACATACCGCTGGCGGTAACGCAGCTCCGTGTTGGTCAGGCCGTGGAATTTTTCGGGCAGGGGCAGCAGCGACTTGGACAGCAAGGTCACCGTCACCGTCCGGACGGACATCTCCCCCCGCTGGGTGCGAAAGACAATGCCATGGACGCCCACAATGTCGCCAATGTCATACTTTTTAAACCGGTTGTACTCCTCTTCATCCATCTCATCCTTCCGGGCATAGAGCTGGATGCGGCCGCTTTTGTCCTGAAGGTCACAGAAGGACACCTTGCCCATCCCCCGCTTGGACATGAGCCGCCCGGCAATGGACACCTCTTTGCCCTCCAGGGCGTCGAAATTGTCCTTGATATTGGCAGAATCATTGTCCGCGGCAAACCGGGTGATCTGGAATGGGTCATTCCCGCCCTCCTGAAGCTGTTTCAGCTTGTCCCGGCGAATTTGGAGCAGCTGGCTTTCCTGCTCCGGCGCTCCGTTCTGATTGTTCTTACCGGCCATCATGACCACTCCTTAACTTTTATCTCTCAATCTTCAGCAGCTTATACTCCACCGGGCCGGCGGGGGCGTCTACCACCACGTTGTCACCGGCGTTTTTTCCCATCAACGCCTTGCCCAGGGGGGAGTCCTCCGAAATGGCGCCGTTCATAGGGTCGGCCTCCTGGGAGCCCACGATCTTGTAGGTCAGCTCATCGTCGAACTCCTTGTCCAGCAGGGTTACGGTAGAGCCCAGGCGGACGTAATCGCCCTCGGCCTCGTCCTCCTCAATCACCACGTAGTTGGACAGGATCTCTTCCAGCTCACCAATGCGGGCGTAGAGCTTGCCCTGCTCATTTTTGGCCTCGTCGTACTCGCTGTTCTCCGACAGGTCGCCGAAGGAGCGGGCCTCCTTGATCAGCTCGGCCACTTCCTTTTCTCTGGTTGTCTTGAGGTAGGTCAGTTCATCCTGTAATTCTTTGAGCCGCTCGGGGCTCAGTTTGTATTCCTTCGCCATGAAATTCGCACACCTTTCAATCGAACTACTTGCCGGCGCACCCGCCTCTTTGGGCGGGAACCGGGCAATTAGGTATAGTCGTACATTCTGTGATATTATATTGGTTTGCCAACAGTCTGTCAAGTGATTTTTATATCTTTGGGGCTCAGTCTCCCCCCCTCCCAAAGGGCCGCCAGCAGCGGCAGGTTCTCCCGGTCCTCCTCCTCCAGCCCAGGAGCGGCCAGGGACAGCCCGCCCAAATTGGGTTGGGGGCCATAGAGCTCCAGGGCCCCCTCCTCCGGGGGGGAGACGCCCTCCTGAAAGACCAGGGCCGCCTGCCCCCGCTCTCCCGGCGGCAGGACGGGCACGCCGAACTCACGGCGCAGCCATTGGGCCAGCTCCCCCCCGCCCCGGGGCGCGTCAATCACCAAACTCCGTACCCTGGGGCACAGCTGCGCTGCTGTGCGGGCCATGTCCCGGTCCGCCCTCAGGCCGCGCAGGGCCACCGCGGCCCGTTCCGGGGTCAACCCCCGCCGCTCCAACGCAGCCAAAGCCAGCGGGACCGACTGCGCCCGGACAAAGGATGAACGGTCCACCGGGCACAGCCCAAGCCCCTTCAGCATGGGTAGCAGGCTGTCAGGAGCCAGCACCCGCAGCGCGCCTCCCCGGCGCAGCTCCCGCCCCGCCCGCCGCAGGCGGCGCGGGCCCCAAAATCCTGCGTGGTCCACCTCCGCCCTCAGGACCGGCAGGCCATAGAGCTTGCCCGCCTCTGCCCGCCCCCGTCCACCGGACGCCAGGATCAGCTGTCCAATCAATGCAAATCCCCCCTTCTTCTCCACAGAATATGCGGAGAGAAAGGGGGGTATGTTGCGCAGCCCTAGGCCTTTCCTGCTTTATGGGGGATGCCTTACGGTTGAAACAGCCCCTGCAATTCGCCCAGCAGCTCCATTGCCTTAAATTTCAAAACATATCCTTTGCCGTCTCCTGTCACCAAGGCTCCCTGGTCCGGAGTAAAATGGCCGGCCTCCAGGGCCTGATCCACTGTCTCGCTGGCCGCGCCCAAGCATAGGGGCGGAAAGGCCACGCACCACCAATTTTGGCCCCGGCCCTCGCCGATGACCACCCGGAGGGCGGTATAATTTCCTGCGGGGAGGGCAAAGCCCTCATACTCCTTGGTGGGGAACCAGCAGTCCTCCAGCCGGGCGGTAACAGGGTAGTCGTACCCCTGTTCCTCCACCACCTCCCGGCCGGCGGCAGCCAGGGCATTTAAGTGGCCCTCCAGTGCCGTTTGGGCCTGGGCCAGGGTGGCGTCCTGGGGGTACAGTTCCTCCGCCCGGGCCAGCACCCGGTCCCGGACGGCCAGCTTCAGGGCCTGATCCGCCTCGCTGTCCGAGTTGGCAATGACGTGAAACCGGATAACGCTGTCCGCAAGGCCCTGCTGCTCCCGGCCCAGCCAACTGCCCACCGTCACAGAAATTAAAATGCCAAACATCAGCGCGATTTCCCAAGTTTTCAGTTTACGATCCATATACCGCTCCTTCGGCGGCAAAACACCGCCTATACCGTAAGATTTCTTACAGTATAGGCGGTTTCTTCCGATCTTAAACGGTTTGTGTCAAAAAAACCTCTCCTCCAAACTCCGCCAACCGCTCCCGCGCCTCCCGCGCACAGCTTTCGCTGTCGAAGAGCCCGAAAGCAGTGGGGCCGGTGCCGCTCATGCTGGCCCCCAGGGCGCCGCACTGAATCAGGGTGTTTTTGATGTCGCTAACCCTGGCCCTCTGGCGTTCGGGCAAGGCGTCCTCAAAGACGTTGTACATCCGCCGGGCCACTCCAGCCAGATCACCGGCCTCCAAAGCGGCCAGCACCCCCTGGATATCCGGACGGCAGCGCAGGCGCACGCTGTCAATTTTGGCAAACAGCGCCGGGGTGGAGATGGAAAACTCCGGCTTGCACAACACAACCCAGCACTTGGGCAAAGGGGGCAGCGGCATAAGAATCTCCCCTCGGCCCTCGGCCAGGGCTGTGCCGCCTGCCACACAGTAGGGTACGTCGGAGCCCACTTGCTCCCCGATTTTGGCCAGCTCCCCGCTGGACAGCGGCTTCTCCTCCATGGCGTTAAGGGCCCGGAGGACGGCCGCGCCGTCGCTGCTCCCTCCGGCCATACCAGCGCAGACAGGAATGCGCTTCTCGATGAAAATATCCAGCCCCTCCGGGGAACGCCCTCTTGCCTCCCAATAGCGCAGAGCGGCTTGTGCGGCCAGATTCTTTTCGTTGCCGGGCAAAAAGTGGAGGTTGGTGCGCACCCGCAGCTCCTCCGTTCCATTTTTCTCTAGCGTGAGGGTGTCGGCCAGGGCAATGGACTGCATCACCATACGCAAATCGTGGTAGCCGTCAGGGCGCTTGCCCAGCACGTCCAGCGTCAGATTCAGCTTTGCGCAGGCTTCCACAACCACGGCGGCCGCCCCCCTTACGTCCTGATTTTTCTCGCCTCCAGATAGAAGCGCTTGTCATATGCCTCGCCCATTGAGAAGGTCTTGCGGGGCAGCGCCCCATCGTGAATGACGGTTTGAAACAGTTTTCCCTTGTCCAATCCCGGCATCAAAAATGCCACGGCGTCCTCCCGCTCCTCCGCCAGCTTACGCGCCTCGTCTTCGCCATGGATGTAGTCTACACGGGCCTTGGGGTGGGACGCTATGTAATCGTCCAGGAAATTTTGGAGGGTGCCCACCGGAAGCTGAGCCTGGGGCCGCGCCACAGTAATCTCCCCCCGGCTCCAGCGGCTGATAACAAAGGGCAGCGCGTGCCCCTCTCCCCGCCCCTGAACGGCGGAGGGATAATAAGCCATAAGGGCGTCCAGCAGCTCCTCGGGGCGGACGCCGAAGACCAGGCGGTGTATGGGCTTGAACTCAACCGCCTCGTCGTGCAGGTTGACCACCTCGCACAAGGCGTAGCGGGCCGGTTCCTCCGCCCACCGCTCCGGGGGGATCATGCCCTTGCGGCGCTCCCAACACTCCTTGGCTGTGGCAAGGGAGTGATTTCCGTCCCCCACAGCAAACAACAGGCCGTCCAGGTCCTGTTCCACCCGGTTTTTCCGGGTGTTCAGCGCCTGGAGCACCCAATCCTTCAGCTCTCCGGTCAGCAGCCAGCCCCGGATGCTCCCTCCCCGCTCCATCAGGGCAAAATCGTAGAGCTTTTCCATCTCCCCCGTCCGGGCGGACAGGGGCTCGATAATCATGCGGTGGGGGTCGTCCATCAGGAGCATCACATGAGGCACTTCTATGGGGGCGTTCTTCCGCACCGCCACCCGGGGGGGAATGCGGGACATGACGGTGCCTTCCGTACACCGGATGGCGGAGGTAGATCCCGGTTCGTAGTCGTAAGCCTCTAGATCCACCGCGCCGATGAGGCCCCGGCGGATCTTACCATTGTCCAGGGTGCGCTCCACGTAGATCAGGGCGTCAGGCAGCTCCTGGAAGCGGCCCTCCCGGAGGTAGCGGCTCATGGTGTTGTTGATCTCCATGATGTCTGTCTCCACACTGGGACCCTCCAGGCAGCTTTCGGGCAGGATCATCCGCAGAGTGGAGGGCGCCCGGCCCACCCGGTTTTCCACCCGCTGCCAATATTCCGGCCGGGAGGTGTACTGGTCGCAGGCCACCACCGACCACAGAGACAGGTCGCAGTCCCGGGGCAGAAGGATATTGGCAGGCTTGAAGGGCAGGTGATTCCGGTTGATGTTCATAGAAATCACTTCTCTTTCTTTTCTTCCATCAGTACAGCGCTCCCTCAATGGCGGCTAACAGGCCGTCAAACTCCTCAAAGGCGGGCAGCTCGGGGTGGGCGGCCTTGATGGCCTGGGTGGACCTGAACAAAAAGCCCGCCTTGCTGGCCTGGATCATAGCCAGGTCATTGAAGCTGTCTCCGGCGGCAATGGTGTCAAAGCCCATGGACTGCAAAGCCCTCACCGTGGTCAGCTTGGACTTCTCGCAACGCATTTTGTAGCCGGTGATCTCTCCGTTCCGCCCCACCTCCAGGGTGTTGCAGAAAATGGTAGGCCAGTTCAGCTTTTCCATCAAGGGTTTGGCAAACTGCTCGAAGGTATCGCTCAAAATAATAACCTGAACCTTGGCCCGCAGTTGATCCAGAAACGCCTTGGCCCCGGGCAGGGGGTCGATACCGGCAATGACGGCCTGAATTTCCTTCAGACCCAGGCCGTGTTCCTTTAAAACCCCCAGCCGCCACTTCATCAGCTTGTCGTAGTCGGGCTCGTCCCGGGTGGTGCGGCTCAGCTCGGGGATGCCGCTGACCTGGGAAAACGCAATCCAAATTTCCGGAACCAGCACACCCTCCATATCCAGGCACACAATATTCATCATTACCCCTCCCGCTCCTGTTTTCTCCTCAAATTCGTAAGGAAGTTGTCCATCCGGGCCACGGCCTCGGCGATGTCCTTCATGGAAGCCGCGTAACAGGCACGGACAAACCCCTCCCCCCCAGGGCCAAAGGCTGAGCCTGGAATAACGGCTACCTTTTCCTCTAAAAGGAAGCGCTCGCAAAACTCCTCCGAGGTCAGGCCGGTGGAGCGGATGTCGGGGAAAACGTAAAACGCCCCTTTGGGTTCAAAGCAGCTCAGTCCAATGCGGTTCAGGTTTTCCACCAGATAGCGGCGTCGGCGGTCGTACTCCTCCCGCATGTGCTCTATGTCGCCGTCGCCGTTCCGCATCGCCTCCACGGCGGCGTACTGGCTGGTGGTAGGCGCGGACATAATGCCGAATTGATGCAGCTTGGTCATAGCGGCAATGACAGGCTTGGGTGCACAGACATACCCCATCCGCCAGCCCGTCATGGCGTGGCTTTTGGAGAAGCCGTTGACCACAATGGTGCGGTCATACATGTCAGTAAGGTTGGCCAGGGAGACATGTCGGCGCCCGTAAGTCAGTTCCGCGTAGATCTCGTCGGAGATGACCATAATGTCCGTGCCCCGCAGTACCTCGGCCACGGCCTCCAGGTCCTTGCGGTCCATAGTGCCGCCGGTGGGGTTGCTGGGGAAGGGGAGGACCAGCACCTTTGTCCTTGGCGTAATGGCCCCGCGCAGCGCTTCGGGGGTGAGGCGGAACTGGTGTTCCGCTTTCAATTCCAAGTATTTGGGCACGCCTCCGGCCATCTCGGCCAGAGGGCCGTAGCAGACGAAAGAGGGCACCGGAACAATCACCTCGTCCCCCGGATTGAGCAGCACCCGCAGGGCCAGGTCAATGGCTTCGCTGCCGCCTACGGTCACCAGGATCTGGCTGGCGTAGTCATACTGGAGGTCAAACCGCCGGTTAAGGTAGGCGGCAATCTCCCGGCGGAGCTGGAGCATGCCGGCATTAGAGGTATACTTGGTGCGGCCCCGCTCCAGGGAGTAGATGCCCGCGTCGCGGATGTGCCAGGGGGTGACAAAGTCCGGCTCGCCGATGCCCAGGGAGATGGCGTCCGTCATCTCCTCTAAAATGTCAAAAAACTTCCGGATACCGGAGGGCTTGACGTTTTGTATTCTCTCGTTGAGGATTTCCTCGTAATTCATACGAAAATGTACTCCCTTTCCTCCGGGTCCTGGGGGCGGAACACCAGATGCTTCTCTTTATATTTTTTCAAAATGAAGTGGGTCGCCGTGCCGGTGACGCCCTGAATGGGGGCCAGCCGCTCGCCCACGAACTGGGCCACTTCGCGCAGGGTGCGGCCCGAGATAATGACAGTCAGGTCGAAGGAGCCGCTCATGAGGTACATGCTCTCCACCTCGTCGTACTGGTAGATGCGTTCGGCAATGCGGTCAAAGCCGTCCTTGGACTGGGGTGTGACGTTGACTTCGATAAGGGCGGTCACCGTCTCCTTGCGGACCCGGTCCCAGTCGATAATGGCCTGATAGCCCAGGATTGTACGGTCGTCCTCATATTTTTTGACGATGGCCCTGGCTTCGTCCTCCGATATCCCCGCTGCCGCGGCCAGCGCCGATATTGGCATGGTGCAGTCCTGCTCCAGCAGCTCTAGCAGCTTTTCCATAATATTCCTCCTCTTGTGCGGTCAACACTTTACTAGTTTATATTATACACGCTGTTGTGACGAAAAACAATCCCTAACACAAAATAAGTCCCCGGTTTTCACCGGGGGTTCCTTCTGTTGCTCAGCCCCAAAATATAATCCGTGCTGGTCTGATAGTACTGTGCCAACTTGATCAGCGCCCAGACCGGAATTTCACGGATTCCCTTCTCATAGCGGCGGTACACCTCCCTCTTGCAAGACAATACTACCGCGATTTCTGCCTGGGTTTTATCAGCATCAATTCGCAGGTCTTCTAATCTCTGAAACTGCACACCAGCATCCCCTTTCGGGGTAATGCTACTATTTTGTTGCATTTCAGCTCAAGATATGCTACCATATAGTTGCTTCAAGTTTTTGCACTGAAAAGGCGGGATACAAATGCCAGATTACAAAGAATTATACTTCAAGCTATTCCGTGCGTCCAATCAAGCAATTGAACTCCTCATTGCCGCACAGCAGGAGTGTGAGGAACTCTACTGTTCCGCAACAGATCCCGAATTACAGATGCTGAATTTCAAAAAACAAATCATCCCGATACGTAAAACAAGCCCCCGGTGAACCGGGGGCTTGAACGTATTCGGGGTTAACCCAGGGTCACCAGCAGGTCGTCGGTGTTGACGGCGGTGCCTACGGCGGCGGCCACGGACTTTACGGTGCCGTCCACGGGGGCGGTCACCTCAATCTCCATCTTCATGGCTTCCAGAATGACCAGCACGTCGCCAGCCTTTACCGCCTGGCCGGCTGTGCACTCCACTTTAAACACGTTGCCGGGCATGGGGCTGTTGACGGCAGTCTCACCGGCAGCGGGGGCTGCGGCAGGGGCCGGTGCTGCGGCGGGGGCCGGAGCGGCGGCAGGCGCTGGAGCAGCGGCAGGAGCCGGGGCGGCAGCAACCGGTGCGGGCGCCGCCATGGGCGCGGCAGCCACAGCAGCTGCGGGAGCGGAGCTGTCAGCTGCGGCAACAGAGACGGCATATGCCTTGCCGTCAATGGTGATGGTGTAGGTGCCGGGGCAGTTGTCCCGGGCGCCCATCACCAGGTGGGGGGGCTGATAGCTGGCCGCGAAGGGCTGGATGGGCCGGGAGGTCATCCCATTTCCGGCGGTGGCGGGCACGTTGGCATAGTACACATGGCCCTGCCAGGCAGGCATGGGGGGCAGGTCGGCCTCCTTCTTAGCGGCAGGAGCGGCAGCGGCCTTCTTGGGGCCATCTTTCTTGGGGAAACCGGCCTCGCGGTCCTTGAAGAACGCCATGGCTACCTGGGGGAAAGCGATATAGCTCAGCACATCCTCATCGCACTTGGCGGTAGCGCCCAGCTCCTTTTTCGTCTTCTCAAACTCGGGCTCCAGGGAGTCGGCAAAGCGGCCCTCCACTACGGGAGTATCGCCCAGAATCTTCTTCTGGATGGCGGCATCAATAGGAGCGGGGGTGCGGCCATACTCGCCGCGGCAGTAAGCCTTAATCTCCTTGCCTACCACCTTGTAGCGCTCACCGGCCAGCACGTTCTGCACGGCCTGGGAGCCCACCATCTGGCTGGTGGGGGTAACCAGGGGAGGATAGCCCAGGTCGGCCCGGACCTTGGGGGTCTCGGCCAGGGCCTGGTCCAGCTTGTCGATGGCGTTCATCATCTTCAGCTGGGAGATCAGGTTGGACAGCATGCCGCCGGGAATCTGATAGTTGAGGCACTGGGTATCGGTGGCCATGGAGATGGGGTCCAGGGTGCCGTCCTTGATAAAGTCGGCCCGGACGCCCTTGAAGAAGTCGGCCATCTTGATGAGCACCTTGTCATCCAGGTCCACCTGATAGCCCAGGGAGCGCAGGGCGTAGGCCAGGGTTTCGGTAGCGGGCTGGGCGGTGCCGCCGGACATGGGGGAGATGGCTGTATCGATCACGTCGGCGCCCGCCTCAACGCCCTTCAGGCAGGTCATGAAGGCCAGGCCGGTGGTGCAGTGGGTGTGGATAACCAGCGGCAGCTCGGGCACGGCGTCCTTGATGGCGGACACCAGGTCGTAGGACTCCTTGGGGCCCATGATGCCGGCCATGTCCTTGATGCAGATGGACTTAACGCCCATCTGCTTGAGCTCCTTCACCATCTGGACGTTCTTCTCCAGAGTGTGGACAGGGCTGGTGGTAAAGCAGATGGTGCCGGAGGCGTGGCCGCCGCGCTTGACGGTCTCCTCAATGGCCACCTGGAGGTTGCGGGCGTCGTTCAGGGCATCGAAAATACGGATGATGTCAATGCCGTTCTTGATGGAATACTCCACAAATTTACGCACCACATCGTCAGGGTAGTGCTTGTAGCCCAGGATGTTCTGACCCCGCAGCAGCATCTGAAGCTTGGTGTTTGGCATCTTCTTGCGGATCTTCCGCAGCCGCTCCCAGGGATCCTCCTGGAGATAGCGCAGGCAGACGTCGAAAGTGGCGCCGCCCCACACCTCAGCGGAGTAGTAGCCGGCCTTATCCATGGTCTCCAGAATGGGCTCGAACTTGCTGTAGGGCAGGCGGGTGGCAATCAGGGACTGGTTGGCGTCGCGCAGGACGGTTTCGGTAAAGCCTACTTTTCTGGCTTTGTTGGCATTGCCCTTGCCGGAATTCGTTTTGCTCATAGTTATCGACCTCCAAATTACTCCCCCGTGGGTTTTCCCGCTCCCCTGCCAGGGGGCGCAGCGGTCCTGTCGGGGAAAAATGACCCCTTAGGGCGGACATTTTTGTCGCTTGTTCTATATTTTAGTATAAACCTTCTGAGAAAGCAAGTCCCTCCTGTGGAATATTCCAGCCTTTTTTCTGCGATTTCTTGTGCAAAAAAACACCGCGGCCCCTGCCGCGGTGTTCCATCCATTTCCAATCAGCTTTCCGCTGGCCACAAGCGGCCGTTACCGGTCGCTGCGAGTGTTGTCTTCACTGGTGTGATAAGCATCGTAATCGAAAATCAGATCGTCAATATCCCGGTCCTCCCGAATCTTGGACCAAATGGCGTTCGTTTCCCGCATGGGCATCGTCATAGTTCACATCTCCTTTCTGCTTTAACAAAAATAGGTATAAAAATACCACCGTCTGCGCTGCAAACGATGGGAGAAAACGCTGTGTTAACGCCAAAAGCCAGCCACTCATGGGGCAAAAACGCGCACAGTATGCTCCAACCGCTTGCAGGGGAAGAGTGCTCCTTGGGTAACAAAATACAGCCGCATCTGTGCCCACCTCTTTTCCGCAGTATCTTTAGACTCCTTGGAGGGACATAGGGTACATCCCTCCATTTATGTGCCTATAGTAAACCATTTCGTCCAGTTTGTCAACAGGAATTTTGTAACAATTTTATGAACGAAGCGTTTCGTCTAAATTCTTCTCGTTTATTTTGACGAGGAGGCGCGAAAAAGGCACGGCGGACGCCGTGCCTGAATGCTAGCGGCTTATTTTGCCTCCCGCCAGGCGCAGAGCCCGGCAAAGGGGCCGCTCCAAACACAGGATCAGCACAAAATTCCCCATGCAGTGCAGCAGGTCGAAGGGGATGCCCGCCAGCCAGTAGGAGAACGCGGCCCAGGGGCCGCCCGCCAGATAGGGCAGTGCGCACAGCGCCCCGAAGCTCAGCCCGAAGGCCCCGCCGGCTGCGGCCCACATCAGGGGCGGGCGTTCCCCTCCCCGCCTCAGCCGCAGGACCACCCACGCCCACAGGGGCCAGAGGTAGAAATAGCTGATCCACCACAGGTGGAAGCCATGAACCATCCCCTCCAGCAGGATAAAGGTGACGACAATGTAGTACACATCCCTGCCGAAAACCAGGGCGTATACCAGCACCAGCAGAGACACCGGCTCAATGTTTGGCAGAAAGGACATCGCCATCTGGAGCACCGTCATCAGCGCGGCCAGCAGGCCGCACACCACCACCCGGCGGCTCGCTTCCCGCAAGCTCTTTCGTTCCATCCGCTTCAGTAGGTGGACATAGTCAGCTCAAAGTGGTCGCCGTCGGCGATGGGGGTGGCGTCCACCCCGGTCTCCACCCGCTCGCCACCCTTGGTGATGCACCACCACTGCCGCAGGCTGTCCTGAGCGGTTTCGCCGTCCACGGAAGTGATAAACAGGCCATAGCCTCCCTGGCTTCCCTCCGCCAGCCCCTCTGCAAGCAGTACCTCTCCCAGATATTCCGCGCTGGTCTGGTAGGTAAACTCTTTGGCGCTTGCATCGGCGTGGACCACCTCCACCACGATGGTTTTGTCTCCTGCCTGGGGCTTTGGCCTGGTAAAATACCACAACCCCAGCATCAGGGCGGCCGCCGCCGCCAGCGCGGCCACGGCAAATAACGTCTTTTTCTTTCCTTTCATAGAAACCTCCCCGCTGTCATCCGCAGCTTTTGTTTGTCCCCAGGCAGGTCTTCTGACTCGAGGCTCCACGCCCAATCCTGCCTTCCCGGTTTCCCAGTGGCGTTTTGAGATTCGGCTCCCCTCTCACAGCGGCGGGACCGTGTTTTTCTTCCCTATTCTCCTGAATTTTTCCATTCAGGCACCTGAGGCCAGAGCATTATAACACAGTTTCGACAAAAAGCCAACTGGACTTTTCCGGAATTTTGCGGTACACTGTTCCTCGACTTTATTGACCAAGGAGAACCGCTATGGACGCAATGATCCAAACCCTGGCTCAGGAGCTGGGCCGCACGGAAGAACATGTGCAAAACGTGGCCGACCTCATCGACGGCGGGGCCACCATTCCCTTTATCGCCCGATACCGCAAGGAGCTTCACGGCTCTATGGACGACCAGCTGCTGCGCCAGCTGGCTGACCGCTTACAGTACCTGCGCAATCTGGAGTCCCGGAAGGGCGAGGTAAAATCCGCCATCGAAAATCAGGGCAAGCTCACCGAAGAGCTGGCCGGCGCAATCGGCTCCGCCTCCACGCTGGCCGAAGTGGAGGACCTATACCGCCCCTACAAGCAGAAGCGGCGCACCCGGGCGACCGCTGCCCGGGAAAAGGGGCTGGAGCCGCTGGCCGTCCTGGCCCTCGCCTATGGCCCAGCCGTCAACATGGAGCAGGCCGCTCAAAACTACATCGACCCGGAAAAGGGCGTAGAGACTGCGGCCGACGCCCTTCAGGGCGCCAGCGACATCATTGCCGAGCTGATTTCCGATGACGCCGGCATCCGAAAGGAGCTGCGCCAGCTGTACCTGCGGCGCGGCCTGCTGGTGTCCAGGGCTGCGGATAAGGAGCCGGAGGACACTGTCTATCGCCTATACTACGACTTCAAACAGCCGGTGGGCCGAATCCAGGGCTATCAGGTACTGGCCGTCAACCGGGGAGAACGGGAGGGCGTTTTAAAGGTATCCGTGGAGCTGGACCCGGAGACCGCCCATATCGCCGTCCGCCGCATAACAGTCCCCAACCGGGCGGCCATGGACTTTGTCCGCGCCGCTGCTGACGACGCCTACGACCGGCTGATCCAGCCCTCCATGGAGCGGGAGATCCGGAGCTTCCTTACCGACCAGGCAAACGAGGGCGCCATCCATATGTTTGCGCTAAACCTGAAGCCGCTGCTGATGCAGCCTCCGGTGAAGGGCAGGGTGACCATGGGCCTGGATCCCGGATACCGCATGGGCTGCAAGGTGGCCGTGGTGGATGGTACCGGCAAGGTGCTGGACACCGCGGTGGTCTATCCCACCCACGGCCCCCGCCAGAAAGAGGAGTGCATCGCCAAGCTGTCCTCCCTCATCCGGACGCATGGCGTGGAACATATTGCCATCGGCAACGGCACAGCCAGCCGGGAGACGGAGCAGATGGCGGTAGAACTCATCCGGCGGGTGGGCGCCGGCGTCTCCTATATGATTGTCAGCGAGGCGGGGGCCTCCGTTTATTCCGCCTCCAAGCTGGCAGCAGAGGAATTCCCCCAGTTCGATGTCAACCTGCGCAGCGCTGTATCCATCGCCCGGCGGCTCCAGGATCCGCTGGCCGAGCTGGTAAAAATCGATCCCAAGGCTATTGGCGTCGGCCAGTATCAGCACGACATGCCCCAGGCCCGCTTGGGCGAGGCCTTGGACGGCGTGGTGGAGGACTGCGTCAACGCCGTTGGGGTGGACGCCAATACGGCCTCCCCCTCCCTGCTCCAGCGGGTGTCCGGGCTCACTGCGGCCACTGCCAAAAACCTGGTCAAATACCGGGAGGAAAATGGTATTTTCACCGCCCGGAAGCAGCTGCTAAAGGTGCCCAAGCTGGGCCCGAAGGCCTTTGAGCAGTGCGCGGGCTTTATCCGAGTGCCGGAAAGCAAGTCAGTGCTGGACAACACCGGCGTCCACCCGGAGAGCTACGGGGCGGCGGAACGGCTGCTGTCCGCCTGCGGCCTCACCCTGGAGGACGTGAGGACGGGGAACACCGGCGGACTGAAAGCCAAGGCGGAAGCCATCGGCTACGACGCCCTGGCCGAAACCTGCGGCGCTGGAGCGCCCACCTTGGCGGACATCGTAAAGGAGCTGTCCAAGCCGGGCCGGGACCCCCGCGACGAGCTGCCGCCCCCCATCCTCCGCACCGACGTGATGGAGGCCAAGGACCTGAAGCCCGGCATGGAGCTCCAGGGAACAGTCCGAAACGTCATTGATTTCGGCGTATTTGTGGACATCGGCGTCCATCAGGACGGGCTTGTCCACATCTCCAAGCTGCCTCGGCGGGTGCGCCACCCCTCCCAGCTGCTGGCCGTGGGGGACGTGGTTACCGTTTGGGTGGTGGAGGTGGACGAAAAGAAAAAACGCATCTCTCTGACCATGAAAAATCCCTGAAGCTGTACCCAGGCGTTTGACAGGCAGCGTAAAACGGCTTAAAAGTTTCCAATAAGGTGGAAATTTGCACAAAAATCCCTTGCAGGCAGGGCGGTTTTCTGATATAATCACAAGGAAAAAACAATGGATTTCAAAATTAAGAACAAAAAGGAAGTATCATCATGTCAAAACGTTGTCCCGAATGCCTGTACACCAACGATGACTCACGCATATTCTGTTCGGCCTGCGGCGCTCCGCTGGACGCTCAGCTCCGCCTGATTCAGGACCTGGAAAAACAGAAAAAAGCCGCACCCAAGGAGGCCCCCGCCCCCCGCAAAGATGACGGCGATGATGACTACGTTCCCCAGCCCACACGGAAGAAAAGCGGATGCTACGTCGCCACAGCGGTCTACGGCTCCTATGACTGTCCCCAGGTCTGGACGCTGCGCCGCTTCCGCGACTCCCAGCTGGCCGCTACCCTCCCGGGACGGGCCTTCATTTGTACATACTACGCCGTCAGTCCCACGCTGGTAAACTGGTTTGGCGGCTCCGCCTGGTTCCGCAGGCTTTGGAGGGGCCCGCTGGACCGGCTGGTTCAGCGCCTCCAGGCCCAGGGGGTTGAGGACACCCCCTATCAGGATCAGGAGTGGTAAAACACAGCCCCGTCTCTCCATCCGGAAAGACGGGGCCGAACTTTTTCCTGCGTATGTGGAATGTGTCCTTGCATTACTACAAATCCCGCCCTTCCTAAATTATGGGGAGGGCGGGATATTTTGCTCTTTCAGCCTGCGCTGCCGGGCAGGCCGGCGTCTCCAATGCTTTGCCGCCCCAGCTCAACCCGAATACGGCCAAAGTCAATTTTTATCACTTGTCCGCCTGAAAGTAGCGCTTCAAATCATAGGGTGAAAACAGCCCTTTTTCCGTAACCACGCCGCTGCAGAGTTTAGGCGGCGTGATGTCAAAGGCCGGATAATATCCCTTAACCCCTTCCATGGTAGTTTTTACGCCCAGGGATTCCATGGTTAGGGCTGGGTCCCTCAGTTCAATGTGCACTGAGTCAATGGAGGGGTGCGCGCTGTTGGGGGCCCCAGTGACAAAATAAGGGATGCCCCAGTAGTGGGCGGCCAGGGCGATTTGAAAGGTTCCTATTTTGTTGACCACGTACCCGTCCATGGTGATCACGTCGGCCGCCGAGGTAAACAAATCCACCTTCTTGTCCCGCATTACATAGCCGGGCATATTGTCTGTAATAACGGTGGTGTCGAAGCCCATGCCGCAAGCTACGCTGGCGGTCAGGCGGGCGCCCTGGTAATAGGGACGGGTCTCGGCACAAATCAGCTTGATTTGGCTGTTCCGGCGGCGGCATTCCTTTAGCAGACAGCCAATAATGGTTTCGGCAAAGCATTGCGTCATAATTGTGCCATCCTTAGGAATTTGGTTGGCTAAAAAACCGGCGACCGTATCAAACTTTCTATAATTGTTGTCAATAAAGCGGAATGCGTAGTTTGCGGCAGTGTCCACCAGCTCCTGCCATCCGGCTCCCGACCGCGCGGCGGCTTTCAGTGCCTCCAAGCTGCCGTCCACTGTTTTGACCATTCTGGCCGATGTGGTCGGGCGTGCATGGGAGAGGACATAAGCCGCCCGCTCCAGAAAGGGCACAGCTTGGTCCGGTGACATGTCTTTCGTCTCGTAGGCGGCGAGTGCCATTCCCATAGCCGCAGCCACATAGGGGCCGGCACTCTGGGTGACCATATCGGCAATGGCCTGTGCCACCTCTTTGTGGCTGTGGCACACAACAAACTCCGTGCGGATCGGGTAGATGCGCCGGTCCAGGATGCGCACGGCACCGTCTTCATACCAGGCTACGTTCTCATACCGCAGCAGAAAGGCCATGCCCTCATCGGCCCGAGTCATCGCGGCGCCCATTATTTCGCCTCCAATCCGGGAAACTGTTCCCCGATCACGCGCAGATAATCCGCGCCGCTGGCCAGCTCCGCCCGGTTCAGGATAAACCGTTTGGCAATTAGCAACAGGCGCTGCTCCTGCCGCGCGCGCTCCGCCTCGTCCGCGATGCCGGTGATGTCGGCCACCTTTGCTACGCCCACAATCCGGCGGATCAGCTCGATCCCCGCGGTGCCGGCAGTGTCAGACAACACGCCGGCCAGGTAAAACTCCCGGAAGCCGGGGGTCTTGGCCATGTCATCTGTGACCAGCTGGTCAAATTTTTCCAGGAATTTTCGGGCAAACAGGTCAATCGTATCCCGGACAGCCCCTAAGCACCAGCCGCTGAAAGCATCCTTTTCCCCGCCCTGGGGCATGACGGCCTGGGCATTGACCAGGGCAAAGAGGAGATGGGCTATTACGTTGCCCACATCATAACCGATGGGGGCGTAACAGGCAAACTCCGGATCAAAAACTTTGATCTGCCTGTCATTGATAAAAATAGAGCCCGTGTGCAGATCGCCGTGGATCAGGGCTTGGGCGTGATTCATAAAATCAAATTTCAGCTTGGCCGCTTCCAGCCGCAGCGCCTTATCCCCGTAAATTTCCCGCTGTACAAAGTCTGCCAAAGCGGGAACGGTGTAGTTTTTGCCGCTGAAATTTCCCACGGAGTCGGAGTAAACCAGCTGTTCAGTGATGCTGCACAGGTCCGGATTGATGTACCGTTTTACCTGTTCCTTTTTCTGCTTGTGATCCATGGCCACGTCTGTGGTAGCCAGGGTAATATCCGCCAGGTAGGATGAGATCTGTTCCGCAAAAAATGGGAAGGCTCTGTGTTCCAGCAGCGCCTTGCGCATCACATCGTAATCTTTCAGGTCTTCCATCACACAGCAGCACATCACCGGATCATAGGTATACACCTTTGGTACGCAGTCTCCTGCCAGCTCCCCGTGCCGGACCAGGATCTCACTCTCAATGCGGTTGCGGTCCACATTGATCTTGCGCCCCGATTTGGCCCTGGTGTCCTCTCCTGAGTGCTTAATGATGATCGACGTTCCGCTGGCGGCATCCTGCACCCGAAATACATAGTTCAGGTTTCCGTCGCCGATCTCCTTGCAGGTGAGCTGAGCGCCCTCAGGGAAAAAATCCAGCTTTTCCCCGACATACTCCAATATATCCGCCTCTTCCATCAGAAAATACTTGTCAAATTTTCTCATAATAAACCGCTTCCTTTCTGTGGTATATCCACATTTGTTTGACCGATTTTATTTGAATTCAACTCTTTCAGATGGGGATATTGTAATATACAACAGTAAAAAACGCAATAAGCAATTTGAAAATCGTCAGTTACACCAATATTCGACTCCTCGCTTTGTGTAAATGTGACATAATTTGAGATAATTCATGGAAAATCAACAAACTATATTGACATTTAGTCGAAAGAAGCATAAACTCATAGCATAGAGCGTATGTATTTATATAAAATCCACACAATCTCTAAAATTCACAGGAAAGGAACGCAATATCATGATTGCAATCGCATCAGACCGGCTGGGATATCCCCTCAAGCGTGTTCTGGCGGAACATTTAACGAGCCGCGGGCTGGAGTACCAGGATTTTGGAAGCTGGGACTCCACAACGCCGGTAAACTATCCAATTTACGGTTTCCGGGCAGCCCGCGCCGTACAAAGCGGGGCTTGCAGCCAGGCGATTCTGGTCTGCGGGACAGGCCTGGGAATGCAGCTGGTGGCCAACAAGGTTCATGGGATCCGGGCGGTCTCAGCCAACAACGAGTTTCTGGCCCGCATGTCCAGGGAGCACAACGATGCCAACGTGCTTACGCTTGGGGCGTATATCGTGGGCGAGGAGCTGGCCAAGGCTATTGTGGACGCCTGGCTGGACACTCAATACGATCCGTGGCACCAGGTGCGCGTGGATATGCTGACAGAGGTGGAACAGACCGGAGAGCTTCTGGCCTCCCAGCAGGTACCCTAGGCCCGGCCACCCGGATCAAGGCAGAATAGAAGGGGGGCGAGACCATAATAAGACTGCCGCAGTAACACAATCAACTTTAACAGGCAAATTGAGGAGGGTAATAGAGAAATGGAAAACACCAAGAAAAAATGGTATCAAAAGATGCCCCACACCTATCTGATCCTGTTCGCCATTGTTCTGATCGCCGGCATCCTGACCTGGGTCCTTCCGGCGGGCTCTTTTGAACGGGCGATTCCCGAAGGAATGAGCAGGGCCATTATTGTTCCCGGCACTTACGCCGAAATAGATAGTACGCCAGTGGGCTTCCTGGCTCTATTCCGCGCGATTCCCGAGGGCATGATTGCCGCGGGCAACATCATCTTCCTTATTATGCTCTCCACCGGCTGCTTTAACATTATCAACCGCAGCGGCGCGCTGGAAAGCGGCGTGGGCATTATTTTAAAAAAGGTGCGCGGCTCCAAGCTGCCCGGCACCGCTGTGATCTGGCTGATGACCTTCCTGTTCTCCCTGCTGGGCGTTGTGGTGGGTCCCGAGATCCAGATTCCCTTTGTGGCAATCTCCGTTACCATCGCCCTGGGCCTGGGTTATGACCTCATGGTCGGCCTGGCTTTGATCGCCGCCGGCGGCGGCGTGGGCTTCGCCCTGGGTCCCATCAACGCTTCAATCATCGGCACCGCAGATGCCGTGATGGGCCTGCCCACCTTTTCCGGCCAGGGCCTGCGCTGGGCCATGTGGTTCTGCGGCACCTGCGTCACGGCTCTTGTTATCAGCCTCTATGCCTCCGGCGTAAAGAAGAACCCCGACAAGAGCTTCGTAAAGGGCATCAGCACCGAGGGCTTCGGCTTCTCCCAGGATTTTGACCAGTATCAGCTCAATGGAAAGCAGGCTGGCGTTCTGGTAGTTCTGGTAGGTATGCTTGGCGTCATCATCTTCGGCGCCAGCAAGCTGGGCTGGTACCTGAACGAGATGTCCGCCGTATTTGTAATCGGCGGCGTGCTGGCCGGATTGGTAGGCGGCATCAAGGTCAATGAGATCATGGACGGGTTTGCCGAGGGCGCCAAGGGCGCGGCCAATATCGCCATCATCGTCGGCATTGCCCGGGCCATTCAGGTGGTGCTGGAAAACGGCAACATCATGGACACCGTCATCTACTACCTCTCCGCCCCTCTGGAGGGCATGAATCCCTACATGGCTGCCATCGCCATCACGGTTATTGTGGGTATCATCCACTTCTTTATCCCCTCCGGTTCCGGCATCGCCGTCGCCGTTATGCCCATCATCGGCCCTGTGGCCATGATGCTGGGCCTGACTGCCCAGACCGCCGTACTGGCCTTCCAGGTAGGAGCCGCTGTTCCTAACTTCGTACTGCCCACCATCGGCGCCTATATCGCCATGAGCTCGATTGCCCATGTCCCGGTCAATAAATGGTGGAAGTTCGGCGTTAGAATCACCGTTCCTTTGTACTTGATCAGCTGGGTCTTTGTGGTCATCGCTGTCGCGACCAATTACGGCCCCTTCTAAGTTCCGGCTGAGAGATGGAGATATCACTGGACCTAAAACGATAGAAAAGAAAGGACACAATAAACATGAATTCTTTACAGTCGGCCAAAAAGCGTATTCAGGAAACCGCGTTGAAGGCATATCAGGAGCAGCTGGTAGCGGGAACGAGCGGAAATGTCAGCGAATTCGACCATGAGCAGGGCATTATGGCCATCACCCCCAGCAATATGGACTACCAGATCATGCAACCGGAAGACGTGGTGTTAATGAAGCTGGACGGAACCATTGTGGAGGGGGAGCACAAGCCCTCCTCCGAATGGCGGATGCACGCGGGGGTCTACGCCGCCCGGGAGGATGTAAATGCCATTATCCATACCCACTCCCCCTTCGCAACCAGCTTTGCTGTGCTCCATGAAGAGATTCCGGAAATCCTGGTAGAGATGCTGCCTTTCCTGGGCGGGGGGATTCCCTTGTCTCAATTCGGGATGCCTGGGACGAACGAGCTGGCTGACAACGCCATTAAGGTGCTGACAAACCGCAATTCCTGCCTTTTAATGAACCACGGCGTGCTGGTAATCGGCAAGAACCTCAGCCAGGCATATGTGCGGGCGCAGTATGTGGAGGACGCGGCCCGAATTTACCACTACGCCAGACAGGTGGGCAAGCCGTGCCTTTTGGATGAAAGCGTGCTGAGCACCCTGCGTGACCGCTACGGCTTGAAAAAGTAGGAGGACGCAAGATGAACTGCAAAAGCTTCTTCCTCCCCTGCGAGAGCCTTTTCGGCCCGGGCTGTCTGCGCGGCCTGGGGGAGGAGCTGGGAAAAAAAGGCGTGAACAAGGCTCTTTTGGTGACAGACAAGGGCGTAGTGGCCTGCGGCGTGGCGAAAAAGGTTGCCAGCATGCTGGAGGAGAACCGGATCGCCTATGTGCTGTATGCGGATGTGGAACCTAATCCCACGCTGAAAAACGTGGAGCAGGGAGTAGCGGCTTATCAGCGCGAGGGCTGTGACTTCCTCATTGCCCTGGGCGGCGGCTCTCCCAACGACTGCGCCAAGGCCATCGGAATTCTGCTGTCCAACGGCGGGGATCTTCACGACTATCAGGGGCTGGATCAGAGCCGGCACCGCGCGCCCCCCATCATCGCCATCAATACCACCGCCGGCACCGCCAGCGAGATCTCCCGGGCCTACCTCATCACCGATGAGCAGACGCAAGTCAAAATGATTATGAAGGACCGCAACTGTATGGCGGACATTGCGGTAAACGATCCGGAGCTGATGACCGGCCTGCCCGGCCCGCTGACGGCAGCCACCGGAATGGACGCGCTGACCCACGCCGTTGAGAGCTACGTCTCCACCCGGGCGTTCCCGCTCACCCAGGCATTTGCCCGGGAGGCGGTCGAGATGATCTTCCGCTATCTCCCGAAAGCGGTCAGGGAGCCCGGCAATCTGGAAGCCAGAGAGCAGATGACCTATGCCCAATATCTGGCCGGCATGTCCTTTGGCAACGGTGGCTTGGGCCTGGTCCACTCCATGGCCCACCCCCTGGGCGCGGTCTACCACCTGGGACACGGAATCTGCAACGCCATCCTCCTGCCCTACGTAATCCGCTTTAATACCCAGGCCGCAGCCGCGGGATACGCCCAGTTGGCCAACTTCCTTTGGCCCGCGGCCGCTCCCCGCTCCGATGAGGAGGGCGCGCGGCTGCTGCTGGAAAAGATTCGCGGCCTTTCGGAGGAGGTAGGAACCCTGATTCCCTTGAAGGAGCTGGGCGTTAAGAGCGAGGATCTGTTTATGCTGGCTGAAAAGGCCCTGGCGGATGGAAATCTGGCCTCCAACCCTGTTCAGCCTACCGCGGAACAGGTGCAGGCACTGTACCAAGAGGCTCTTTGAGAACACGCGGGCCCCTTTCACCAAGAACGGGCCCGCGTCTCCTCAATCAAAGGATAATTTAAAAAATAGGCGATAGGTGTATTATGAAGGAATTCTCAATTCGCCCTGCGGAACCGGAGGACGCCTCCGCAATCCAGCATATCCGGCTGATGCCCGGGGTATCAGAGTGGATTCTGTCGCTGAGCACTGAGAGCGCAACCAGCATCCGCCAGGATATTCTGGACCCGGAGACCTATATGTTTGTTGCCATCGACCATACCGGCTCCGTGATCGGCTATATTAAGCTGTCCCTGCGCCAGCATGTCAGGCAGCGCCATAAGGCGAGGCTGAGCATCGCCGTAGACGCCTCCTGCCACGGAATGGGCGTGGGGAGCGGCCTTCTGGAGGCCGCGCTGACGTTTGCGGACCAGCAGCTCAAGCTGGTCAAGGTCGATCTGACCGTTCAAGTGGAAAATACTGGCGCTGCCAAGCTGTATGAGCGCTTTGGATTTGTCCGGGAGGGGCTGTGCAAGTATGAGTGTATTAATGCGGGGGAATATGTTGACGTCTACCTGATGGCGCGCTACTGCCTGCCGCAGTGAGGAGGGATTGCTTTGGAGAAAAAATACCTGATCGGAATTGACGCCGGTACCACAGCCATAAAAGCCGTATTGTTTGACTTGCGGGGACGGCAGATAGACTGCGCCGAAGCGGAAAACCAGGTCATCCACTCCAACCAGTCCTGGAATGAACAGGACATGGAGCAGTTGTGGCAGAGTTTGGCCGGCTGCGTGCGCAGGTTGGCTGCCAACGGCCCCGCCGCGCCGGAGGAGATCGCCGCCATCGGCCTCACCGCTCAGGGGGAGGGCCTCTGGACGCTAGACGGCCACGGGGAGGCAGTCCGCCGCGCCATACTCTGGAACGACGGGCGGGCCGCCCAGCTGGTAAACGCCCTGCGGGAGGAGCCGCTGTATCAACAGATTAAGCTGACTGCCGCGACCTATCTCAAGCCTGGCTCCACCCTTACGCTGATCAAATGGTTTGCGGAAAACGAGCCGGAGCGATACGCAAAGACTCGGTGGATTTTCACCTGCAAAGACTATATCCGTTTTAAAATGACGGGCAAGGTGAACTGGGAGCTGACAGACGCCTCCTGCTCCTGCCTGGATATTGCGGCTTGCGAATATGCCGCTCCCCTGTTTCATGCCTTGGGCATCCCGGAGGCGCTGGAAAAGCTGCCTCCCCTGCTAGGCGGAACCGACTGTGCCGGCTGTGTTACGGAAGAAGCAGCGGCCCTCCTCGGGCTGTGCCCAGGCACCCCGGTCAGCGGCGGAATGATTGATATTGTCGCCACTGCGGCGGGGGCCGGCGCGGTGAAAACCAATACGATCTGCACCATTCTGGGCACCACCGGCATGAATTTTGTGGTGCTGGAGCGCTATGAGCCGGACCTTGCCTTTAACGGGTGGGAGCGGCATATGGTCAGGGACAAGCTGATTAAGGGGCAGGGGATGATGTCTGCTATGCCCAACCAAAACTGGGTGCTGAGGGAAATTTTCGGCGCCCAGGAAATTACGGCCGAACTCTTTGACCAGACCGGCCCGATCGTTTCACAGATGCAGCCGGGAGAGGGCGGCCTGCTCTACCTGCCTCACATTGACCCCTCCGGGGAGCGGGCCCCATTCTTTAATCCAAACGCCGCGGCGCAGCTTATGGGAATCAAGACCAGCACCACCCGGCACGAAATACTGCGGGCCGTGATGGATGGCGTTGCCATGGGCATCCGGGACTGCCTTCAGGCCATACCGGGCCGGCAGGCCGTCTACCTCACGGGGGGCGGCGCCAAAAGCCCCGTCTGGCGGCAGATCATCGCCGACTGCACAGGGCGGGACGTGCTCATCTGCGAGGCCACCGAGCTGGCCGCCAAGGGAGCCGCCCTGTCCGCTGCACTGATGGCCGGAATATTTGACAGCTGCGACAGTGCGGATGATTTCTTCCAGGTCAAATGCGTCGTGCGCCCCAGGGAATCGTATACCGCGAGATACGACCGCATTTTCCCCGCCTATAAACGCGCTCAGCAGAGCGCGGAAGAATTCTGGCAGTGGAGAACTGCCTATCTGAGAGGTGAAAGCTAATGGAGAAACAAAAGCTTCTGCTTACCGCCGAGGCGGATGACCGGGAACTACCCCCCCTCTACGACTGCTGTGATGTGGAGGAGTGCGGATGGAAGGTAAACGAGACGGTTCTAAGCGAAGAGGAGCTGATTTCCCGTCTGGCCGGCAAGGATATTTTTGTCACCAGCTATGATAAGGTCACCCGCCGGGTCATTGAAAACAGCAACTTAAAGCTGCTTGTCTGTACCCGGGCAACCCCGGTCAACGTGGATATGGACGCCGCCCGGGAGCGGAATATCCCTGTGGTCTACACGCCAGGCCGTAATTCCGACGCCACTGCGGAATTTGCCGTAGGGCTGCTTCTCTCAGCGGCCCGGAACATCCCCTTCGCCTATGAGGCCATCCGTTCCCGCGCCGTTGTCACAGACGACGCCCAGCGCCCCGGTGAGCTGAAAAAGGATGTCACCTGGGGCAAGGTGAAGGGGATCCGCCCCTACTCCCACTTTAAGGGGGTACAGCTGAAAAATAAAACGGTAGGCGTGGTGGGCTACGGCAGCATCGGCCGCAAGGTAGCCCGCATCCTCTCTGGTTTCGGCATGTATGTGCAGGTGTTCGACCCCTATGTGCCCCGGATTGATATTGAGGCCCCCGGCTTTTCCAAGGTGGATTTTGAAACCCTGGTGACCCGGTCCGACTTTATTACCTGCCACACCAAGGTGACCGATGCCACCCGGGGAATGTTCAACCTGGAGGCATTCCGAAAGATGAAGCCCACCGCGTTTTTCATCAATAATTCCCGGGGGGCCATTGTGGTGGAGGCCGACCTGATTCAGGCCCTGCGCAGCCGCGAGATTGCCGGCGCGGCATTGGACGTGTTTGAGTATGAGCCGCTGTACGCCGGCCACCCCTTTGTCAGCGGCGAGCTGGACAACGTGATTGCCACCCCCCATATCAGCGGCGCGGCACTAGACGCTATCACCAACCACACCCAGATGTTCGTGGATGAGATTCTGCACTTTATTCATGGCGAACCGCTGATCTATCTGGCTAAATAGCTTCCTCCGCCTTTTCCATCCGGCCGCTCCGGCGGTCCCCTATTCATACCGGCACCCACC
Source organism: uncultured Bacillota bacterium (assembly GCA_947383275.1). Classification (GTDB taxonomy): domain Bacteria; phylum Bacillota; class Clostridia; order Oscillospirales; family Oscillospiraceae; genus Lawsonibacter. The sequence continues at coordinate 1,902 of CANDCW010000010.1, read as the reverse complement.
CCAGCCCGGACGCGCGCCCCTCTTCCCGTCCGTTGGTTTTGGGGTGGGTATCGGTTTTTGTCCCGCAAAAAAGCCCAATTATTCGGGTTTGCCCTTGACAAATGTTGTGGATTGCATTAGGATTTTGATAGATATGCTACTATTTTAAAATAAGGAGTGCACGCCATGCTGGCCGCTGTGCGCAAAGAAAAAGTTAAAGAGTACCTGCTGGAGTATAAAAACGCCTCCGTTACTGATCTGTCCAAACTATTCAGCGTCAGTGAGGAGACCATCCGGCGGGATCTGAAGGCGCTGGAGGACGCCGGGTATGTGATCCGCACCCACGGCGGAGCCGTACTCTCCCAGCGCGTGAGCAAAACGGTTGATAATTCCGCACTGGAAAAAATTTTTGTCAAGAGCAAGGAACTGATTGCCAACCAGTGCCGCGCCTTTATCCACGATGGGGACTGCATCTACCTGGACGCGTCTACCACCGCGGCCACAATCTGCGCAACCTTGCAGGATATCCATGTAACCGTGCTGACCAATTCGCTGCGCATTATCAACAAGCTTAGCAGCGCTGAGAATATTAAGCTGATTTGTGTGGGAGGAAACCTTCTCCACTCAAGGGAGTGCTTTGTCGGCCGGACGGCAAACGACGCGCTGAACCGCTATTTTGTAGACATCGCGTTTATCTCCTGCCGCTCTGTCAGCATAGAAAACGGCATTACCGATTCCGATGATGACGACGCCGAAACAAAGCAGATTATTAGCAGCCACGCCAACCGGGTCTGCCTGATTGCCGACCACTCCAAATTCGGTAAAACCTCCTTTGCCCATGTCTGCGATTTCACGCGGGTCAATGATATCGTGACCGATATGCCGGTGTCAGAAGAGTGGCTCCACTTTGCCCAGGAAAATAACATTAACATCTGGGATACCCGCCCCGTCTCCCTGCCTCTGGAGGAATGGAGCCAGGACTAAAGAATCTTGTTGAAGGAGCGGCACTGTCCTGCTTCATGCGCTCAGTGAAGCGGCAGTAGTCGGCTAACATGTTGGAGAGAAAAATTTTTACCGGCTGGCCAAACGGCCAGCCGGTTTCTGTTCAGATAAATTGGTTGCGCTGCGCGCTGTAGCGGTAGTTCACCGACTCCAGTATCCGGACAAGCTCCTCCCGGTCCGCGTCCAGGGCGCCGCACAGCTCCTCCAAGCTGGAGTACTCGTCCCGAAGTTTGGTGTTCACATAACTGAGCAGGATAATTGGGTCCTGAGGAAGCATGGCAATCCCCCCTTACAGCCCCAGCTTCATGGACACCACGTTGTCCACCATAGCCAGGGCGTTGTCCACCATCAGCGGATCCTTGCCGCCGCCCATGGCGGAGTCGGGCCTGCCGCCTCCGGAGCCCCCGGCGATGGCGGACACCTGCTTGATGATATCTCCGGCCTTGACGCCCCGCTTCACCGCCTCCTTGCCGCACACGCACTGGAAGGTAATCTTCTCCCCGTTGACAGCAGCCAGAACCGCCACCACATTGGCCTCCCGGTCTTTGAGGATATCGCCCATCTGGCGCAGGCGGGCCGCGTCGGCCTCGGGCATCACAGAGGTGAGCACCTTCAGCCCGCCTACCTCGTGGGCACCGAAAAGGATGCGGTCGGTCTCGCCAGCGGCCTCCTTGGCCAGCAGCTTGTCAACGCGCTGGCGCAGGGCCTTCATCTCGGTCATAGCCGCCTCTGCCTTCTCCCGCAGCTCGCCGGGTTTGGCCCTCAAGGCGGCTGCGGCCTGGAAAATCAGCTCCTGGTTGCGGTTCATGGTGTCCAGGGAGACCCGGCCGGTGGTGGCCTCAATGCGGCGCACGCCGGAGGCCACAGAGAACTCGCTGGTGATGTGGAACACGCCCACCTTGGCGGTGTTGTCCAGGTGGG